>JAKVCR010000041.1 GCA_022448985.1 Roseibacillus sp. | reverse complement strand
ATTTCAACCGAATCGGCTATTGCAAAGCGTCATTGCATTCCCCTCCGGTTTTGCATCCTCTCGAATAATGAAACCCGCTCTCGCCATCCTGCCTTCGCTCCTTCTCTTGCAGGCATCCCTTGCCCGGGAAGCGAAGGAATTCGACAACGACATCAACTACGATGAGCAGAAGACCCCTCACTACTCCCTCCCTCCACTTCTAGTGACCTCGCAGGGCAGGAAAATCACTACTCCCGAGGAGTGGCACACCCTCCGCCGCCCCGAAATCCTCTCCCTCTTCAGTCATCTCATCTACGGGAGAGTTCCCGAACCATCATCCCCCCTCCGGATCGAATTCGAGGTAACCGGAACCAACCCCGATTTCATGAAGGGCCGCGCCACCCGGAAAGACATCAAGATCCATCTCAGTAACAAAAACGGACGGATGGCAATGCATGTCCTTGTCTTCGTCCCCAATAAGGCAACCAAGCCTGTGCCATGCTTTCTCAAGCACAGCTTCCACAACACCCGGAAAGACGATTTCGATGCCGCCCTCCTCCGTCCTGGTAAATTGAAGAACGGATGGCCTCTGGGCGAGTTCTTCGATCGTGGCTACGGCTTTTGTGCGGTTTATCACGAGGATCTCATCCGCCACAACGAGATTGAGTTCCTCCACAGCGTTCACAAGCTCTTCTACCCTAGGGGCCAGAGCTTCCCCAAGGCGTATGAGTGGGGCGTGATTTCCACCTGCGCATGGGGAGCCATGCGCGCAATGGACTACCTCGAAACCGATCACGACATCGACCACACCCGAGTGGCCGTGATGGGCCACTCCAAGATGGGCAAGGCCGCCCTCTGGACCGCAGCTCAGGATCAGCGTTTCGCCCTTGCGATATCCGCCCAGTCGGGTTGCGCCGGGGCGGCCTTGTGGCGCCGAAAATCGGGCGAAACCCTCAAGAAAATGGTCACTCGCTTTCCCTACTGGCTCTGTCGCAACGCGTGGAAGTTTGTGGAGCAGGAAGACGATCTTCCCGTCGATCAGCACATGCTCCTGGCCTGCATCGCCCCCCGTCCCGTCTACGTGCACAGCAGTGTAAAGGACACCTGGGCTGACCCTCGGGGCGAATACCTCTCCGCCTACCATGCGGGAGAAGTCTACCGCCTCCTGGGCATGCAAACGCTCCTGACAGAAGAAGACTCCCCGCCCGTCGGCAAGGCCCTCATCGAAAGCCAGGTCGGCTACCACCTCCGGGAGGGGGGGCATTCAATCGAAAAGTTCGACTGGGAACGTTTCCTGGAATTTGCGGACTTCCACCTGCAGCCAAAGGCTCCTTGAATCCCGATTCTGGACACTCTCACATACACGGACAAGACGTCCTGGTCGACGAACCGAATCCTCTTATTCACATTCCGGAAAAGTTATTCTCACGCCCAAAGCGCAATTCGGACAACAGGAATCCTCTTCCTTTTCCAGGCCAATTAATCCTTGCTATTGGCTGCCATTACCCGACGATCCGAACCGCCGAATGGACGCTATTTTGGCTTTGGAAGACGGTCGCCTTTTTCGCGGCGAGGCATTCGGGCACTCCGGCACTTCGACGGGCGAAGCATGCTTCAATACCTCCATGACCGGGTATCAGGAGATCCTCACGGACCCGAGCTATCGAGGCCAGATCGTGGCCATGACCTATCCCCTTATTGGTAATTACGGAGTCAACCCGGAGGACTCCGAGTCACAGCAACCTCATGTAAGAGGCTTCGTGGTAGGTGAACTCTGCCGCACACCCTCCAACTTTCGCTCTCAACAGACTCTCCAGGATTACCTTGCGGACCATGAAATCATCGGCATTGAAGGCGTTGACACCCGTGCCCTCACCAAGCACCTGCGCTCGGCAGGGGCCATGCGGGCTTGCCTCACCACCGAACTGGAGCAGGACGATGCAATCGAGGCCGCCAAGAGCGCGCCCCCTATGTCCGGATCAGACTTTGTCAAGGAAGTCACCACCTCCAAATCCTTCGTCTGGGAGGAAGAGTCCCGCCGATGGACGGTGCCCAACCCGTGCGTTGGGCAGGATGGCCACTACCAGCAACTTCCGGAACCGCTCCGCCGGATCGTTGCCTATGACTTCGGGGTAAAGTTCAATATCCTGCGCCAGCTTCGGCAGCACGGTTTCGAAGTCCAGGTCGTGGGGGCCGGCACCCCCGCCAGCGAAGTTCTGGAGCTTAATCCCGACGGAATCTTTCTGTCCAACGGGCCCGGTGATCCGGAAGCCCTCGGCTATATTCATGCCGAGATTGAGAAACTTATTGGCAGAAAGCCGATCTTCGGCATCTGCCTCGGCCATCAGATCCTCACCCACGCCTTTGGCGGGAAAACCTTCAAACTGAAGTTCGGCCATCGCGGTGGGAACCAACCGGTCAAGGATCTCCGCAGCGGAGCGGTTTCCATCACTTCACAGAACCATGGCTTCGCCACCGATGGAGAATCCCTCCCCTCCCACGTGGAGGTCACTCACCTCAACCTTAACGATGAGACCGTGGAAGGCATTCGCTCTACCTCTGATCCCGTCTTCTCCGTGCAGTATCACCCCGAAGCTGCTCCCGGGCCTCATGATGCCTCCTACTTCTTCCAGGAGTTTGCTGATCTAATCGACGCGACCAAGTGAACATTCCCAGCTATCACTACTCAGGCATCAAGAGACTCCCCGGCGCAAACTGCAAAGCGACAATTCCTGTATGAATACGATCGTTAACGGGCTCCAGTGGGGCGACGAGGGAAAAGGCAAGATTGTCGACTATCTCACCGAGGGCGCCGACCTCGTTGTTCGCGGACAGGGCGGCAACAATGCAGGCCACACCGTCATCGTCGGCGAGAACAAGTACATTCTCCACCTCGTGCCCTCGGGCATTCTCTGGCCGGGCAAACAAAACGTGATTGGCAATGGAGTGGTCCTCGATCCGGTCGGCTTGGCAGAGGAAATCAGCACTCTTGAGGCCCAGGGCGTAACCATCAGCCCGGACAACCTCCTCATTTCCGACCGCGCTCATGTGGTCCTCCCCTATCATTGCGATCTCGATGCGGCCCAGGAGAAAGCCCGGGGCAAGTTCGCGATCGGCACCACTCGCCGGGGGATCGGTCCGGCCTACTCTGACAAGGCCACCCGCAACGGCCTCCGGCTTGCCGACCTCCTCGATCCTGAGATGGCTCGTGAACTTGTCTCCGTACGCCTGGAAGATGCTAATCAGTTCCTCGACCTGCACGGCATGGATTCACATGAAGTGACAAAGGTCCTGGGTTCGGTTGAGAGCGCCCTCGAGCGTATCCGTCCGCATGTCACCAATACCATTCCCACCCTTCACGAAGCCTGGAAGGCCGACCGGGATATCGTTTTCGAGGGCGCGCAGGGCACATTCCTCGACATCGACTTCGGCACCTATCCCTTTGTTACCTCATCAAACACAACTTCGGGCGGCGCATGCACCGGCAGTGGCCTCCCGCCTGTGGCCATCGATCGCGTGGTCGGAGTCTGCAAAGCCTACACCACTCGGGTTGGTGAAGGCGCTCATGTCACCGAAAATCAGGAATTCTCCGATTATCTGCACGGACTGGGCCGCGAATTCGGAGCCACCACCGGACGCAAGCGTCGTTGTGGGTGGCTAGATTGCGTCCTCCTCCGTTTCGCCTGCATGGTCAACGGAGTCACCGACCTCGCAGTTACTAACCTGGACGGCCTGGATGAACGGGAGGAGATCAGGATCTGCAGGGCCTACGATCTCGATGGCGCCGAACATGCCTTCCCTCCGGCACAACGCGATGCCTGGGAGCGAGCCAAGCCCATCTACGAATCTCATCCCGGCTGGAACTCCGACACTTCCGGTTGCCGGAGCTGGGATGATCTTCCCGGAAACGCACAGAATTACCTGAAGCGCCTGTCCGAGTTGGCAGGAGCACCGGTCAGGTATGTTGGCATCGGCCCCGACCGAGAACAGACCATTCTGCTCTAGCAAATCGCAGGCATCTCATGGAGAGTCCCTCCGGCGCCCGAAGCATATCCCGCTGGCTTCCAGACCAGGCCGTCTCCTGTCACCATGCCAGAGAAGAGCTCCCATATCCCGCAGCATATTGCCATCATCATGGACGGCAACGGACGCTGGGCCCGTGAGAGGGGTCTCCCCCGCCGGGAGGGTCATCGTGCCGGGGCAGAATCAGTTCGCGAGGCGGTGGAGACCTGTAAGGAACTGGGGACCAAGTTCCTCACCCTTTACGCCTTCTCGTCCGAGAACTGGAGCCGGCCTAGGGCAGAGGTCCGTGCTCTCATGTCACTACTCAAGGACTTCCTGAGGAGGAAGACACCGGAAATGCATGAGCAAGGAGTGCGTCTCCATGCCATCGGACGGCTAGGAGACCTGCCGGAAAATTGCCGGGCGGAACTCACCCGCTCGATTGAACAGACTTCCTCTAACACTGACCTTAATCTTGTTCTTGCGCTCTCCTACGGCGCCCGCGAGGAGATCGTGGACGCTGCCCGGCAACTCGCCCGCGAGGCAGTCGCAGGTGAACTGGATCCCGAGAGCATCGACAACGCTGCCTTTCAACAGCACCTTTACACGGCAGGGATCCCGGATCCTGACCTCCTCATTCGCACCTCGGGGGAATCTCGTATCTCCAACTTTCTGCTATGGCAGATCAGTTACGCAGAGATCGTAATCACCCGCAAGCTCTGGCCGGATTTCAAAGGAGTAGACCTGCGCCAGGCAGCGGCTGAATATGCTCGCCGCCATCGACGCTTTGGTGCTATCTGATTACCCCGGCTTAACGAGAATCATTTATGGCGACCTCCACCAAGGAGCAGACTATCCTGCTGGTTGATGAAGACCTCGACTTCCTCGATTGGGCTACCAAGCACCTTGAAGCCAAGGGCCTCCGAATCCTTCGCTGCGACAACAGCGAGAATGCAATCAAGGTAGCTGACAAGACCGACCTCGACCTGATCATCTCCGACATCCAGTTGCAACCCTATGATGGCCTTGAGCTACTCTCCCGGTTCCGGGCAAAGAACACCAATGCGGTAGTGGTGTTGACTGCGGGCTTTCCCACCACCTCCCAGATCATTGAAGCAACACGCCGAGGGGCCCGGGATGTTCTGCGCAAGGAGTCTCTGCCTTTCGAGCTCAGGCCTGTGGTCGAGGCTGCTCTCCAGAGTTCCGAGCAACGGAAACAGGCTGACGACAGCATTCCCAGCCTACCTGTTGCTGATGGCCCTGTGAAAATGATCGGGATTTCCCGTCCCCTTCAGGAAGTCTTCAAAATCGTGGGACGGGTATCCCAGACCGATGCTCCCGTCCTCGTTACGGGGGAAAGTGGCACCGGAAAGGAATTGGTCGCCCGTGCAGTGCATGAATACAGCCCACGCCGCCAAGCCGACATGGTGGCCATAAACTGTGGTGCCATCCCCGAGAATCTTCTTGAGAGCGAACTCTTTGGCCACGAGAAGGGATCCTTCACAGGTGCAGTGGCACGGCGTACAGGACGTTTTGAACAATGTGATGGAGGAACCCTCTTCCTGGACGAAATCGGTGACATGCCCGCTTCGGTCCAGGTCAAACTCCTACGCATCCTGCAGGAGGGGACGTTCTCAAGGGTAGGCGGCAATGAAACCCTCCGGAGTGATGTCCGGATAGTGGCCGCCACTAACAAGGATCTTGCGGCGGAAGTTTCTCAGGGCAACTTCAGAGAGGATCTCTACTATCGACTTAACGTTGTCGAGATTGACCTGCCGCCCCTACGTGATCGTCCGGAGGACATTCCCCTCCTCGCAGAGTTTTTCCTGCAGCGCCTCGCGAGGAAACAAGGCATGGCCCGCATGCGTTTGAGTGGTGAAGCAGTGGAGACTCTTCAAAAGCACCACTGGCCCGGCAACGTGAGGGAACTGGAAAACACCATCGCACGCGCCTGCGCCCTCTCCACCACCGATCTTCTTCTTCCGGAGGACATGCCCTTTGCCCGCAGTCCCTTTTCTCACAGCCAGAAGCTCGATGCCGCCTTCCAGCTCATCCTTTCCATGGTTCCTCAATCGGATGAAGGCCTGCTCGAATGGTTCAGGGCAGAGCTATGCCGACGTGTCTTCGAGCAGGGTAATGGCAACCTGAAGGAGTGTGCCCGCCGCCTCGGGGTCACACAGGCTGAGGTCCGGAACATCCTCGGCCCGGAACAATAATCCACTACCGTAAGCCTGTCCGTGACCGTCCTCGATCACCCTCTTATCTCCGACCGTGTAGCCCGCCTTCGGGACAGGGATTGTAGCTCCCAGCAATTTCGACTTCTTCTCCACAACATCGCTTATCTGATGGTTCCCGAGGTCACATCACAACTGGAGACTATCCCCACTCGGGTCGAGACTCCCCTTGAGCTTGCCGAGGGCCGCTGCCTCGTCCAACCCCCCATTCTCGTTCCCATTCTGCGAGCAGGACTCACTCTGGCCGAGGGCTTCCTCAAGATCATTCCGGAGGCCATAGTGGCCCACATTGGCCTACGCCGAAACCACGCGACGCTGAAACCTGAAGTCTATTACCCGAACGCCCCGGTTACTTTTTCCGACACGCACACGATCGTCCTCGATCCCATGCTGGCCACTGGTGGGAGCGCAATCGAAACTGTCCGCCTTCTCAAGGATCAGGGTGCTGCCCGTCTGTCTTTCGCCTGCGTGATTGCGTCCCCCGAAGGTGGGGACGCCTTCCATTCAGCGCACCCCGACGTACCTGTCTACGCAGCAGCCCTCGATCGATGCCTCAATGACCAGGGCTATATCTGCCCGGGACTGGGCGACGCGGGCGACCGCTCCTTCGGCACGGCCTGATCTGCTCTAGCAATCCCGGGCCCATACGGTATACTCACCTTGTGCCTCGTTCTGTTGTCCTTCTTCTCGCCTTGGCTTTGTGCCCGGCTACACTTTCTGCGCAGAAAGAGGATGCTGAGCTCAAGCAAAACACGTCCTATCAGAAAGGACTCGCGGCCCTCGCCGATCACCTTCCAGACCTAGCCATTTCTCCCCTCAAAGCCGCCCTCAAAGATTTTGATGGCAATGCCGGGGCCCAGGCCGCTATCAGGGCCAAACTTGGGGAAGCCCTTGTCCGAGCCGGCAGGATTGAAAAAGAAGCGACTGCCTCTCATGGTCGGGGAACAGCCGCACTGGGATACCTGGCGGAGGCTGTCGAATCCGGAGAGGAACAGGCCCTCTTCTGGGCTGCTCAGGCTCATATCCTGCGTGCCGAACTGCGGCAGGCTGCCGCTCTCTTTGGTCGTCTGAAGACAGCCAGACATCCGGAATTGCGTAACCGAAGCCTGCTCTCCCTTGCCCACATCCTCGTCGCCCTGGGTGAACCGACCGAGGCAGGCACCCTCCTGCAAAACACGTTCCCCTCTACAGACAAAACACATCTTTCCCAGGAAGCGCGTCTTCTGCACGCTACTATTCTTATAGCCCAGGACAAACTTATCGAGGCAGGGAAACTCCTTGAGGGAGGGACAGAACCCTCCGATCGGCGACAGCAGATCCATGCACTCTACCTCCGCGCCCAACTTATCGCCCGTAAGGAAAAGAGCAAAGCCATCCCCCTGTTTCAGGCTATCGCCGAGGACACAAAGCCCGTTCCACCCCTCCTTCGTCACAGCGCCCAAGTTTCTCTGGCCGAGTGCCTGCATGAAACCGGCAATCCTGAAGATGCCATCGAAAAACTTATCGAGTTGCTGGATAGTCAGCCGCGCAGTGCTTTGCTTGAGGCTGCCTTCCACCGGCTTCATGGCTGGGCCTCCACGGAATCACTCAAGAAGCGTGTCGAAGGACAACTCACCTTGTGGGCCAATTTCTCCCCGCCAAGTAACGCCGCGCCTCAACCTGGCAAGGGCGAGCTTATCGTCTCTCCAGGGACCGAGGCCCGGACTGGATTTGCCCTGTTCTATCACGCCCTCTCCCTGGCCCAAAAGAACAATGCAGGATCCAATAAACAGGCTGAGATGCGGCTCGTATGGCTTGATGTGAACATGCCTCTCCACCCCTTCTGGTCACGTTCCCTGATGGAAATCGCGAAACTTCAAATTGCGGACCAGCGAAAGGAGGAGGCCATTCTGACTTTCGCGCGGTTGGAGAATTCCGCCTCCTCGTCCCGCCTCCGAGAAGAAGCTGGCCGACTCTCGGCCAGGCTGAGCTTTGAAAAGGGGGACTTCGATTCGGCTGCTGCCGCCTTCCTTCGCATACATTCAGCACTACCGCCCACCGAGGAATATGTGAGCGCGGTCAATGCCGGGATCAGCCTGCTACGTGCTGGCAATGAAACAGGCTTTAGCCACCTGATTGAATCCCTCGATGCCTCGGAAGCACGCACAACCCTCCTGCTTGAGCGTGCTCTGCACCGGGTCTCCCGGGAATCGGGAGATGCCCGCCCAAGCTTGGAACGTTTCCTGCGAGACCATCAGGAGCATCCGCGAATCCCCGAGGCGCGACTCGCGATCGCAGAAGAATGCCTGCGCCTGGAACCCGCCAAGCCTTCCGCCCATCGCCAGGTCATGGAAGAGCTGGCGTCCCTGCAGACAGGCCCGCTAGGATTCCAACTTGATTTACGTCGACTACAGGTGCACCTGCGCATCGCCAGCCTGACCAGCAAATGGGAGGCTGCCATTACGGCCTCCGAGGAGTTCCTCCGCAAACACCAACCCAACCGCATGAGCATGCCCATTCGGCTAAAACTGGCGGAGGCATATTTCCATAATGGCGACCTTGGGGAGGCTCAGGCTAGATTTCAAAAAATCGCCTCTTCCTCCGACGACTCCATAATTACGGAAACCGCACTATATTACGCCGCGCGTGCTGCCCTAAAGGTTGGAGGAGACAACTCCAACAAGGAAGCGGAAAGCCTTCTTCAGCAGGTAATTAATACAGGAGGGACCCTTGCTACCGATGCTCGACTTCTCCTCGCCCACAGCCAGATTGACGAGCAACCCAGGGAGGCCATCTCCAATCTCCAGATTCTCCTCGAACCCAAGAACCCGGCCCAACTCAATGCCCGGATGCTCACCGCTGACGCTTACCGGGAATTGGGAAAACCCGGCGACCTGCGGACGGCCCTCGGACTCTATGACCAAATTCTCGCCCAACCTGATCTGGCTTATTCCCTCAGCAATCGCCTCTTCTGGCTTAAGGGGCAAGTATACGAAGAACTAGGAGAATCCCGCCCCGCTCTTGATGCTTACTATCACGTAGTAAGGCGCGATAACCTTCCCAATGGCGAGGAACCGAGCGAGTGGTATTACTTCTCGCGCTGTGCCTTTGACGCAGTCGAGATCCTCGCTCAGGGCACCCTCCCCCGTTGGACCGCGTCGGTGAATATTCTACGCATGGTTGAAGACAGCGGCAGCCCATGGCGAAAGGAGGCCGGGCGGCGGCGCGCAGAAATCCAACTTGAGCATCAACTTTACGAAGGCGAGTAATCCCGCCCGATTGATTCGCGATAAACACTCTCGACAGCCTCCCTCCTGAGGGCAAGTTTCACCCCCGATGCCAAAGCCCAAGCTGTTTATTCCCGGGCCGGTCGAAATTTCACCGGCTACCTATGAGGCCATGTGCGCCCCCATGATCGGCCACCGTGGCTCCGATTTTGAAGAACTCTATTCATCCATCCAACCCGGCCTGCAGCAGATCGCTGGCACTGATAGGCCTGTCTTTCTTTCAACATCCTCGGCCTGGGGGGTGATGGAAGGAGCCATCCGGAACCTGGTTCAAGGAAAGGTTCTCAACCTCTGCTGCGGAGCCTTCTCTGACAAGTGGTTCGATGTCGCCCAACGGTGCGGGAAGAAGGCCGAAAAGATACAGGCTGAGTGGGGAGAACCGATCGATCCTGGCTCTGTGCGTAATAAACTGGCGGAGGGAGGATTCGATACCGTAACCCTCGTCCACAACGAGACCTCAACCGGGGTAATGAATCCGCTGGATGAGATTGCCTCGGTCGTGAATGAGTTTGAAGACGTCCTCCTCATTGTGGACAGCGTCAGCTCCTTCAGCGCCGTGCCCATTCCTACCGATCAACTTGGCGTCGACGTCCTTCTTGCCGGCGTCCAAAAGGCCATGGCCCTTCCTCCCGGACTGACAGTGTTCGTCACCTCGGAGGCAGCTCTCTCTCGAGCGGAGTCGACTCCCGATCGGGGATACTACTTCGATTTTCTCGAATTCTCCAAAAACCACTCGAAAAATAATACCCCCTCCACCCCATCCATCGCCCTCCTCCAAGCCCTGGATTCGATGGTCGCTTCCATCATGGAGGAAGGCCTTGAGGAGCGCTACAGGCGCCACCATGAGAATAACGCTCTCGTCCATAAGTGGATGGAAGATAGCGGATTCGCACATTTTGCCCCCGAGGGATTTCGATCCAAAACCCTCACCGCAGTCGCCAATAATCGAGAGATTGACGTGCCCGCATTTGTAAAAGCATTACGCATAAAGCACAACTTTCTCATTAATGGCGGCTACGGCAAAATAAAGGGTAAGACATTTCGTATCAGTAATATGGGCAATGAAACCGCTGACAGTATGAAGGAGCTCCTGGCCGCTCTCAGCGACCTGCTCCCGGATTTTCTATAGCCCGGGACCACTACCCTTCCCGCTCCTGCCGAATGGTGAACCCTATCAAGGATTCATCGCTTCTTCGATTTCCTCGACCTCGATGGGAAAGTTCGCGAACAGATTTATGTTCTCGTCCTTTCCGATGAGCACATTGTCCTCAATACGCACTCCAAGATTCTCCTCCCGGATATAGATCCCAGGCTCCACTGTAAATACCATCCCCTCTTTCACAGGCTCATAGGCATCGCCTACATCGTGAACGTCAAGTCCGAGGTGGTGGCCAATGCCATGCATATAGTAATTCTTCACAAGGTGCCGATCTCTAGGATCCTGGCCTTTTGCCTCTTCGGCATCTACCAACCCCAGTTTGATCAATTCAGTCTCCATCAACTCGATGGTATGATCACGCCACTCCTGCTGAGTCACTCCAGGCCGAAGAAAATCAGTGGAACCCCGCTGCACTCGCAGGACGGAATTATAGACATCCCGTTGCCGCTCCGTGAATCGGCCGTTGACGGGAACAGTACGAGTCATGTCAGCATTCCAGTTTGCCCATTCCGCAGCTACATCCATAAGAACCATCTCACCGTCCTGGCAAATTGTATTGTTCTCCACGTAATGCAGCACACATGCATTTTTGCCCGCTCCAACGATTGGAGGATAGGCGAAGCCTTTTGATCGGCTACGCACGAATTCGTGCAGGTATTCTGCTTCGATTTCCCACTCTCCAACGCCCGGTTTGATAAATTTCAGGACCCGGCGAAATCCCGCTTCCGTAACGTCAATGGCTTTCTGTAATTGCTTGAGCTCCACCTTGTCCTTGATCACTCGGACCTGGTCCATGAGCGGAGCCAGTCGCTGATAATCGTGAAGGGGGTAGCGGGCCTGGCACTCCTTTATGAAACGGGCATTACGTGTCTCTACAACGACCTGCGCCCGGAGATGCTCATTCGTTGCAAGATAAACCGAGCGGGCCTGAGGCATCAGACGATGAAAGTGCGCCTCAAAACTGGAGGACCAGTTCACCTGACTGATTCCGGAGACTTCGGAGGCCTGCTTCTTGCTCAATTTCTCCCCCTCCCAGATGGATAGAAGCTCGCTCGTCTCCCGCACGAAAAGAATCTCGCGATCCTTCTCCTCCGCTGCATCCGGAAATAGAATGACCACCGTTTCCTCCTGGTCTACACCGGAGAGATAGTAGAGGTCCCTGTTTTGAACGAAGGGAAGCACACCGTCTGCATTGGCAGGCAGGATGTCATTGGAGTGAACAATAACCATTGCACCTGGCCCCAGCAACTCCGCAAGCCGGACTCGATTCCGGACAAATAGTTCGTTGTCAATCTTCTCGTATCTCATCTAGGTCATACCTACCTGAGCACCGCTCCGCTGTCTAGCCGCCTGACCACCCGAGCTTTCCACGCAGGGTCTCATAGAAGCTGTGATTCGGAAACCTTACGAGCTGAAGCGGGGTTGGCCCCTTCTCAATCCGCACTACGCTTCCCTCCCCCAGTCCGAGAACATCCCGCCCATCCACCGTGAAAAGGATATCCTCCGAGTGCGCTCCGTTGGCGACCACCTCAATCACGGAATGATCTTCCAGCACCAGTGACCGATCGCTCAGACTGTGAGGACAAATCGGAGTAATCACGAATACCCCTGCCTGCTCCCCAATCAGCGGCCCCCCTGCTGCAAGGGAGTAGGCGGTCGATCCGGTAGGGGTCGCTACAATCAATCCATCCGCCCGGTAGTGATTGAGAAGTTCTCCGTTTACACGGGCCTCCAGCGAGATGAGCCGCCCCGTGCCACCCCGCATGAGAACAACCTCGTTTAGGGCCATGAACTTGTGCTCCACCCGGGACTCGTCCTCCATATGAACCTGCAGCACGGCCCGCTCGACGACCGCCTGCTCTCCCCTTGCGAGCACCGCCGCAAATTCATCCACATCCCCCGCCGTGCACGCTGTCAGAAATCCCAGTGTTCCGATATTTACTCCTGCCACGGGCACCTCGCAGCTTCCCATTCTGTGTACTGTGTCCAGAAGGGTACCATCTCCACCCAGGGAAATTACGAGCTGAGCTCCCTCCCATGATCGTTCTACACCCTTCATGCCGATCAGTTCCGCGCTCTCCTTCTCAAGCACAGCTTCGATGCCCCGGGCCTCCAAAGCGTCACGCACCTCCCGGAGAACCGGGGGGGCCTGCACATTGCGGGGATGGGCAACTATGGCAACTTTCACTCCCTTTTTCTAGCGCCCTCCGGACTCCTCCGCAATCTTCCCGACCACGATCAACTCAGAATCGGCCCCACGAATGTTCCTGAACCACGAATCTCCTTTTTGGCGCAGGTAGATCTGCTCTCCCACCGAACACACTAGTTCGACCACTTTAAGGGGTTCCCCTAGACCTTAGGCATAATTCTTCGACTGAGCATCCTCCTGCCTGGCGTGAGCCTTCTGGCCAACTGCTGCTGTATCGGCTGATACTGTAACCCGGTATCCGCATCGATTATTTGCGATTTCTCTCGCACTATCACAGGTTTACGTTTACCTGAGGTCACAGTCCGCATCCGCAAGGCACTGATTGAGGCTCTACCCGATGGCTCCGGCCGACGGACAGGCCCGAGTCCAACTACTACACCGAGCAGGGCGGACCTTTCCAAAGCAACGATGAAACTCTATGTGGGCAATTTGCCCTTCTCTGCAACCGAGGACGAAATTCGTTCCCTCTTCGACGACCACGGTGGGGCGGTGGATCTCCACATCCCCCTTGACCGTGAAACCGGGCGCCCGCGCGGATTTGCCTTTGTAACCCTCAGCTCCCGGGAGCATGGCGAAGCTGCAATCGGCAGTCTCGACGGCAAGGACATGGATGGACGAGCCCTCCGTATCAGTGAAGCCCAGGAGCGCGCCCCCCGCGGTGGTGGTGGCGGCTACGGCGGTGGTGGCGGTGGCTACGGCGGTGGAGACCGGAGAGGCGGCGGTGGAGACCGGCGGGGCGGCGACCGAAGAAGTGGTGGCGGCAGCCGGAAAGGCCGCGGAAAGCCTGATGGCTTCCAAGACGGATTTTAGCAGAGCCACGAAGAAGGGCCCGGGGCTAGTCTCTGCTCGGGGCGGGACTATTTGACATTGCAAGCGTGCCGCTTGTAGCCGTTCATGGCTGTGGGAATGCAACCCACTTCTACTGATCCTCAGCAACTCTCCGAGCAAATCGCCCAGGCCAGTCAGTGGGTGGGCGGCATCAAGGAGGAGATCGCCCGTGTCCTCGTAGGTCAGGAGGACCTCGTCGATCGACTTCTCATTGGTCTCCTCTGCAACGGACATATCCTGCTGGAGGGGATGCCTGGTCTGGCAAAAACCCTCTCGGTCAAGGCTCTGGCAGGAACACTCAAGCTGGATTTCGCCCGCCTTCAGTTCACACCGGACCTGCTCCCTGCCGACCTGGTCGGCACTATGATCTACAATCCCGACCAACGCACCTTCGCACCCAAGCTCGGACCCATTTTTGCCAATATCATTCTTGCTGATGAAATCAACCGTGCGCCAGCCAAGGTCCAAAGCGCGCTCCTTGAAGCGATGCAGGAACGCCAAGTCACGCTAGGTGAACAAAGTTACCCGCTTCCCTCCCCTTTCCTCGTCCTCGCCACCCAGAATCCAATCGACCAGGAAGGCACCTACCAACTTCCCGAAGCACAACTCGACCGCTTCCTCCTGAAAGTGGCCGTTAGTTATCCGGACAAGGAGGAAGAGCTCCTCATCATGGACCGGATGGCTTCAACCTCTCCCTCCGAAGATACCCGTCAGGTCGTCGATACCACTACCATCGAAACAGGTCGTGAAATCATGGATCATATCTATATCGATCCGGCTATCCGGGAGTACATTGTCGACCTCGTCAATGCCACACGCTATCCAGCAAAGGTCGATACCGGGCTCAAGCCTCTCCTGCGTGCCGGCGCCTCTCCCCGTGCTTCCATCAATCTAGCCCTCGCCTGCCGGGCAAGAGCTTTCATGGAAAGTCGCTCCTTTGTGACTCCTCAGGATGTGAAGGCCTTGGCGCGCGATATTCTACGCCACCGAATCCTGCTCTCCTACGAGGCGGAGGCGGAGGATTTAAGTACCGACATGATCATTGAACGCATCCTCTCCAAGGTGCCGGTGCCGTAATAGGATTACCCTTTCCAAAGTATTTCTTTATCCGCACGGAATCCTGCCCGCCCCTCCCCGCTGACAACCGGAACCAAAAAAACTAATCCCTCTCCCCATGCCTGATCCCGCTGCTGTTGAGGAAACCATGAAGCGGGTGCGACATCTTGAGATCCGCGCCAAGAGACTCGTCCAGGAAACATTCGCCGGGGAATACCACTCCTCGTTCAAGGGGCAAGGACTGGATTTTGACGAGTTCCGTGAGTACCAGCATGGTGATGAAGTCCGCTTTCTTGACTGGAATGTGACTGCCCGGATGGGCGCCCCCTACATCCGCACCTTCCGGGAAGAGCGAGAACTCTCGGTGATTCTCGCCGTTGACGTCTCAGGTTCCACCTTCTTCGGCAGCCAGCATCTCAGCAAGCGGGAACTTGCAGCCGAACTCACTGCAATTCTTGGTTTCAGTGCACGGCAAAACGGTGACAGGACCGGGCTCCTTCTCTTTGCGCGCGAACCCGTTTTATTCCTCCCCCCGGCCAAAGGGACCAAGCAGATTCTCCGGAGCGTACGGGAAGTGCTCTCCGCCGACCCTGTCCAGGCGCAAACCAATCTCCCGGCTGCCTGTAACTTCCTGGTACGCTCCGTTCGTCGACGAGCGCTTGTCTTCCTCATCTCCGACTTTCTGGACACCGACCTAGGCAAACCGCTCGCTACCCTTGGCCGTAAGCATGAAACTATCGCCCTCCATCTAACCGATCCTCTCGAAAAGGACCTCCCCGACGTGGGGAAAGTCATCTTCCGGGACCGTGAGACTGGCCGCCGCGCTATTGTTAACACATCCAATTCGAATGCCCGGATGGCCTATCGAAAACTTTCCCGGCGCTACCGTGAAGGCATGCATCGCCAATTCAAGCGATTCGGAATCGACCACGCCAGCCTCTCCACTGCGACGGATTACCTCCCTGCCCTCCATCACCTCCTCAAGCGTCATGCATCCTCCGGCCACTGACCCAGGAACCCGTCTGACATACTTTCAAGAAACCACGCAATCTGGCATCTAACCCAATTATCATTTGATATTCCCTGCCAACCCTCATGTTCGGCCTTCACGACATACCCAGCCCTGAGCCGTTCCTGCCCAGTCTCTCGCTTCCGTGGTGGACATGGCTCTTGCCCGGGGCCCTCCTCGTTGGTGCAGCTTGTGCTCTCATCCAATTCCTGCGCCGCCACTCTGCTGCCCCTCCATCCCCTGATAACTGCTTTCGCGATTCATGTGAAGCTCTTGAGAAATTTCGTCCTATTCTTGGCGAGCTCTCTATCGCGGAGGTGGCAACGAAAACTTCCCTTATCCTGCGACACTACCTTGCCCTCGCCCTTGAGGAGCCCGCTCTCTACGAAACGCACGAAGAGTTCTTGTTGCGATCTGATGCCCTTCAGAATCTTCCACGTGGAGCCCGCGAGCGCCTTACTCCTCTCCTCTCTGAACTCGCTTCCGCAAAATATGGGCCAAGCAGGATCGATCCCTTCGCCAGCAAACGGATTATAGATGATTCACTCCGAACCCTTCAAGGGATCGAGTCTACACGGGAGTGTCATATAGCATGAGGGACTTTTTCCAGCACTTCGCCTTCCAGCATCCCTGGTGGCTCCTCAGCCTCCTTCTCATTCCGCCCCTTCTGTTTCTGCGTAATGTTCCTGGCGCCCGGTCCGGCATCGACTTTCCTTCCCTCGGCATTCTTTCTTCCGTAGGCACCAAGCCCCGGGAGTTGAGTGGATCCTTCAGCCCGCTACTGCTTAGCTTAGCGCTCGTCGCCTGCGGTATCGCAATGGCCCGCCCACAGTGGAGAGACGTCCTCACCGCCCGCACTGCCAGCGGCATAGATATTCTTGTCGCTCTCGATGTTTCCGAGTCCATGAAAACCGATGACTTCTACGAGGATAATGAAACCGGCACATTTCGTCACAAAAAACAGCGCGTGACGGCAGCCAAGGAAGTGATCGAGCGGTTCATAGAACAGCGTCCCGACGACCGTATCGGATTGATTGCATTCGGGGCGAAGCCCTACTCGGTCTGCCCCCTTACCCTCGACCACCCATGGCTTACAGATCGACTCAAGGAACTCGGAGTCGGCGACCTCGATTCCAATGGCACAGCCATCGGATCCGCAATCGCCGCTGCGACCACCCGCCTGAATGCCCGGGATGCCAAGAGCAAGGTAATGGTTCTCGTGACTGACGGAGCCAGTAACTCGGGGCCCTTGAATCCCCTCCAGGCAGCCCGCAGCACTGCCCCGCTTGGCGTTCGAGTCTATACCATAGCTATCGGGACCGCCGAGGGCCGACTCGATCCTGCTGACATCGCACAACCCAGACAGGAATATGATGCCCCTGTTCTCCGCGAAATAGCCCGCATTACCGGTGGTGAATTCTTTGAGGCATCCACCATGAAGAGCCTACGGGACACTTTTTCCAGCATCGACGATCTGGAGAAATCCGATGCTCCGAGTGCCCGCGCAATCGACTCCCTGGAACTCTACCCCTGGTTGCTCGGTTCCGCCTTTCTCCTGGCTTTCCTGTCCCTCAGCTCCTTTGCACTTGTTCCGCTTCCTGCCCCATAAGCATCAATGCAGTTCATCCATCCAGAGTACTTCCTGCTTTTGCTGCTCATCCCCCTCATGGTCGCGGGCGCCATCCTGACCTCTCGCAAGCATAGCCGCCGAATTGCCAGCCTCATTGCCGGCCGACTCCGCTCAATTCTCTGCAACCCCCGTTGTCCCCGTCAGCGGTGGTACGCCCTCGCATCATTCATGACCGCACTCACTCTCCTGATTTTTGCTCTCGCCTCCCCCAGCGCGGGACTAGAGGAGTATCCGGGCAACGTGAAAGGCCGGAACATCATGATCGCCATAGATGTATCTCGATCCATGTTTGCAGAAGACGTCAAACCTAACCGCTTTCATGCGGCCAAGGCTTCAGCCCTTGAGCTTCTCGACCGCTTTCCCAACGATCGCATTGGGATCATTACATTCTCCGGAACCGCGTGGATTCAAGCACCTCTTACCGTTGATCATAACGCCCTCCGTGACACACTCCAGCAACTCGACCATGCCAGGAGCCAGGGAAATGACTGGATTCCTCGCGATGGATCAGACCTCGCCTCTGCCGTACGCCTCGCCACCAAGACACTCCACGAAACCGGGCAGCAAGAAAACACCCTCATCATCTTAAGCGACGGAGAAACTCATTACGGCGGCATCGCGCAGGCAGCCCATGAAGCGAACCGTGCAGGGACAACCATCTTCTCCGCCGGATTTGGAACCAAGCAAGGAGCCTTTATTCCTCATTCCTCATCACCGGACGGACATTTTCACGATCGGGAAGGGAACCTCGTGATCACTCGCCTGGAAAGCAAACCTCTTCACCAACTCGCGGAGACCACCGGAGGCGTCTACTCAGAAGGCGCAGGGCGTAATTTCCTCTCCAAGCTTGAAATCACCATTCAACGCATCAAGCGCTTTGAATTCGCAGGCCGCATGCGTCGAATCGCAACCCCTCACTTCCAATGGTTTCTTGCTCCCTCCATGCTATTGTTCGCCGTAGGGATGTTCTTTAATTCCAGCTTCCGCTTTCAACGGGGCCAGCGCCACCCGTCACCTGAATCAATCGCACCCCTCCCGGGAAAAATTCCATCAGCCCGCCCCCCCTCTCTCTTGACTATTGCCTTGGGCCTTTGCTTCCTCCTGCTAGCGTCCTCCGTTCCCGCCGAAGCTAGGTTCCTTCCTCGCACCGCTGCTGAGCGAGCTCTCGGCAAGGGCGATCACGAGCAGGCCCTCGCCCTCTTTGAACGCGAAATCCTCAAGGCCCGCGGCGAGCGAAAATCGCGCCTCCAACTGGGTGCCGCCACCGCCGCCTATCGCCTGAGGAAATACCGCTCGGCCTCTCAATCCTACTCAGGAGCGCTCCTCTCCCGAGACAAGAGCGTTCAGGAACAGGCTCACTTTGGCCTGGGCAATACGCACTACTACAAGGGGCTACACCTGAAACGCCACTCCAAAACAATAGAGAACATCCCCCTCCATTGGAGAGACTCCATTTCGCACTTCACAGAAGTCCTCATTCTGAATCCTGATAATCGCGAAGCGGCTGAAAATCGCGATCATGTCGAAGAGCAACTCGCAAAATGGCTTAACAATAAAAAGCACGAAGGACCCATCGATCCTTCCGACCCTCCCAACGAAAACCCGCCGAAGAAACCCGAACAGTCTCCCGAAAAAAACCCTCCCGAAAAGAACCCTCCCGAGAAGGAAGGGAGCCAATCAACTCCAGCGCCCGACAGCAACAACGCAACCAGCGCCAGCAACCAGCCATCGATTCCTCCCGATACCGATTCCAAGGACGAAGAACCCAGGTCACCTGCTTCCGACTCTGAAAAACCCCGGCCGGGAGAAAGCCCTGAAGAATTTGCGCAACGCATTCTGCGGGACAATGCCGACTTTGAACTGAGACTGCTGCCGAGAAAATCACTTGGTGCTCAGAGAGCCAAGAAAGACTGGTGATTTCATGAAGGGGAGAATCTTGCTAGCGCCTCTAGTGGCGGTCACTTTGCTGAGCCTCCCGCAGCAATCGGCCCATGCCGCGCTTGAACTAAAAGCATGGCTGGGGTCGGCCTATACCGTGCCTGGAGAAGAGAGTGAGTTATGGCTGACCATAGTCTCCGATACCAGACCCACCATGCCTCCCCTGGCTCCAGAGGCAGAGGACATCACCCTCAAGTTTCTCGGCGACCCCGTTCTGCCCAACTCTACCAGGGAGCGGACCTACGCCTACCGATATGCTGTAGTCTCCTATACCGAAGGGGTCCATGTCATTCCCCCCTTCTCCATCAAACATCAGGGCATCACCCTCCGCACCCAGCCACTCAAGCTCCACGTAGCCTCCCTCCCCGACCACGTCTGGTTCGAACAGGATGTTCATGGTCAGAAATCCCTATTTGCCAGTAAAATCTGTATTCCTCGCAGAGTCCGCTTCGAGGGAGAAACTACACCGGCTGAAATTAAAGTCTACCTCCCCGCCCGCTTCAAAGTCGATAAGGCCACCATTGCCGAAGTGGCCCATGACGGAGTGGCGGCCGGGCGCTTCGACATCTCGAGCGTCATCCCTGGAAACGATATCCTGATTACAACTACACGCCTGAAGCAACAGGATTACCTTGGCCTAGCCTACCGCAGCACAATAACTCCACTGCACGAAGGCGCGGTATCCATCGGCCCGGGACTCGCCCGCCTGACCCTCCAGGCCCGCATCTCCAAGCGCGGATTTACCGACACCGTTCCTATCCCCCTCAATCTCCCTTTACCTAAGCTCTCCTTTACCGCTCGGCCTCTTCCCGGTCCCGCTCCTGCAGGTTTCCAGAACGCCGTAGGCCAATTCATCATTTCAATTCGGGCAAATACCAGTGGACTGCGCGAAGAGGAACCCGTCTCGGTCCAACTCACCGTAACGGGAACTGGAAATCTCGACACGCTGTCTCCGCCGGAACTTACTGGAAACGCCGCTGACTGGAAAAGCTATCCTCCACACCGACTTCCTAGACAGGGTGCCCGCAGCGATGCCAGCGGGGCGGTAACCTTCAGCCAGACCATTAGACCTAATGGCATCCAGAAGGTCATCCCCTCCTACCAACTCATCTCCTTTGATCCCGATGCCGAGCAATATGTTACCGCTGCCACTCCCCCCATTTCCTTCGATCTTGCCCCCTCAGCCCCCGACCTCGGACTGGCGGGGGCTTTACTTCCAGATCGCGATACTCCGGTGGAAGAAATGGAAAGCATCCTCGGGCTGGTTACTCCGAACCGGGATCCTCCCACGACCGGTTCACACCTCCGGCACGCGTGGCACCTGTTACCTGCCCTCCTCTCCCTCGTTCTCCTAGCCCAGATCGCAAGGACTCGCCTCCTCCCCCGCTTCAGGCCCGCCACACGTGAGATTGACCTCCAGCAGGCGCTTGCCTCGATTGAGCACGCTGGATCTGATTCCCGTGAGTTCCTGCGAGCAACTGGCTCCTTCATTGAGCATTGGATTCCTGAGGAAGCCCGCGATGAGGAAACCAAGCAACTCCTCACGCGCCGTGACCATCACTGCTACAAACCTGGTGGCAGCAACACGGAAATCGGGGAACCTGAACGACGGACTGTAATCACACACTTAAAACGCCGCGCCCTCGAAATCGCCTCAGCTGTAGTTTTCCTCACTTTACTTGATCCCGGAAAGGCCCATGCCGCTGAATACGAAGCGAGCCCCCAGCAACTCTATCAACAGGCAGAAGCTGCTTGGGACAAAAATGCCTACCGCCTTGCACTGCATCTCTATCATGAAGCTCACAGTGACGACCCCCTGCCTGCCGATGTCCTCTACAATATCGGAAACTGCTACTTCCGACTAGGCGAACCCGGTCTCGCCACTCTCTATTACCGCCGCGCATTACACCGCAATCCGCAGCACCCTGAAGCACTTCAGAACCTTCGATTCCTGAGACGAAAAACCGGAGCCATTGCCACTGAGCATCCCACATACCAACAGTGGCTTGGAAGGATCCCGCGCCCATTCTATGAAAACCTTATTGCCGGAGGACTCTGGATCATTCTCCTCGCATCACTCTCTTTCTTCTCCCTGCAAGGATTACGACGCCTCCTCCTGACAGGTCTATCCGTGGGCCCCGTCATTACGCTGGCAGGGGGCGTCTGTCTCCTTCTCTATCCCGACGACCTCGCCTTTGCTCCCGTCGGAGAGCAGGCCACCATGATAAACAAGGATCCCATCATGGCGGGCACCGAAGCAGCGAGTATCCGTGATGATAGTGAATCCCCTGATGGCAGCGCCAAAGTTATTGAATTGCCACCCGGGAGCCTCTGCCGCCTGATCGCAACCCGGGGAACCTGGAGCTATATCGAACTCGCCAATGGCGTCCGAGGATGGGTCCCAAGCGCCTTCGTCCGCTCGATCCTGCCAATCGACGATGAACTCCCTGCCGCTTCCGGGGCAACCCGCTGAAGAAAAGATCCTGAACACCCTGTCTTAATCACAAAAAACAGGGGTATTAAGCCATAATAGTTTAGAGTTATTAAAATTTTGGTTGACCAACCTAATAATTTTAAAAATAATGCAACCCTCACCATGAGAGCCCTTCCCGTCACCCTTAGCCTTCTCCTCGGCCCGGCCACTTTGATGGCTGAGGGCCGCAGCGAACTCGAAATCCTCCGTGCGCGCTGTAGCGAGCAGGAACGCCAAATCCGGACTCTGGAGACCGATATAGAGAATCTCCACAGTCACCTCGCCCTGGAACGCCGGAGAGCTCGCGGCATCCATACGAGCGTCAGCCCAGCCCTCAACTCTGGAGCTGTGAAAACCTGTGCTGTAACAACCGGCGATACGCTTTCTTCCATCGCCCGTCGTTACAACACCTCGGTGGACAGTCTCATGAAAATCAATGGGATTACCGATCCCACCCGCCTCCGTATTGGCCAGAAGCTCACTCTCCCGGCAGAAGCAGCATCCAAAAAAGAAATTGATGCCCCCAAGGCCGTCCCTGTCCCTGAAGAAAAGACAGTCCATCAGGCCCACCAGGCTGCGGCCAAACCCAAAGCCCCAGCTAATCTCAATGCCCGAGAATACACTGTCGAACGGGGTGACACCCTTTACGGAATTGCTCGCCGGCACAAGATCTCGGTCAGCTCCCTTCGTAGCCTGAATCCGGATATTGCCGATAAAATCGTCGTCGGTCAGAAGATCTCCATAACGGGAAAGGCCAAGGCAACCACTCCCCGCCCTCCTGCAAACCGCCAAGTCCCCACCAGCACCCGCAAGCCAAAAGCACAGGTAGCCGCAGCCAAGGATCCTGGTATCAGAAAACCGGCGCAAAAGAATGCCTCTCTCTCCAAGGCGCAACCTGCTTCCATCGCAAAGAAGAAGGCTCCCGCTCCCGCTCCTAAACAACTTCCCTCTGCCTTGCGGCAGAAGAAATCGGGAAGCACAGAGAGCTTTCACACGCCCAAGAGTATTTCATCCATCTTCGTGACCGAGGAAGTGTCCTTTGGCAACTTTGCCAAGCGTCATGGCACTACCCCGGAGCAACTCAATGCCCTCAACGGCTGGAACTTCAGAAGCAGCCTCGTCCTCGCAAAAGGTTCCGAAATCTATGTCCCCGGCCGCTGAACAATTACCCCTTTTTTAGAAGAGAACATCTTTCAATTCCTATACGGCAAGGCAGGGCGACGCCCGGTGGATGCTTCGGCACCGCCGGGCGTCATTTGTACCCCTGGCTTAATCCATCCAAGATAGATCACTCCGGATCTCCCCTTCACTCTCCTCCCGGCATCTCCACCGCATCTAGGTCCGTCCCGGTTCCAGCATCTCTTTTGCCGAGCAACCATCTCGAACCCCGCCGGAAGTCTTCCAGCATAACGTAGACCGAAGGGACCAGCACCAGCGTGATGGTAGTCGCGAACAGGATTCCAAACCCCAGGGAAATCGCCATTGGAACGAGGAAGCGTGCCTGAATATCAGTCTCCAGTAACATCGGCATTAATCCTGCAAAGGTTGTGAGCGACGTCAGGAGAATCGCCCGGAAACGCACCCCCCCGGCCTTGATAGCTGCTTCGACCACACTAGTTGACTCCTGACGGTGACGGTTCACGTAATCCACCATTAGAAGACTGTCATTGACCACCACCCCGGCCAGAGCCACAAAGCCACACATCGACATGATGCTCAGTTCCGTGCCCATCACGATATGTCCGAATACCGCTCCTACAATTCCAAAAGGAATAACGGACATGATGATCAGCGGCTGGAGGTAGGAACGCAGTGGGATGGCCATGATTACGTACATCGCAATCAGGGCGAAAAGAAATCCAATGCCGATCTCACGCACACTCTCGGCCTGGTCAGACTGCTCGCCCTCGAACACATACTCGACCCCTGGGAAACGACTGGAAATTTGGGTCAGCACCTCCGACTTGAACCGTTTTACAACATCGTTCGAATTGGCCATGCTGCGATCCACATCGGCGGTGATACGAATCGCACGCTTTCGCTGTGAACGCCGGATAGTATCCGGCCCTCTCCGTTCCCTCACCGTCACTGCCTGCATCAGAGGAATACTTCCCTGCGGTGTGCGCAGCTTCATTTGTTCGAAATTCTCAACAGATTGCCGTTCCCCTTCAGGATAGCGGACCATCACCTTCACCTCCTCATGACCACGCTGCAGTCTCTGCACCTCCTCCCCGTAAAAAGCCCGGCGAACCTGTGCGGCGACATCCCCAAGGCGCAGGCCTGCAGCCCGGCCCTCGTCCGTCAGGCCCTCGCATATCAACTCCCTTTTTCCCGGTCGATCGCTATCAGCAATATCGATGACCCCGATGTAACCCTCCAGATTTTCACGGAGGAAGTCAGTAGCATCACGAAGCTCCTTCTGGTCGTTTCCTGTCAGCAGTAGATCAATCGCATTCCCTCCTCCCGCAGCCTGGGCGATAAAGGTTAATTCAACCGCCCCGGGAATGCTCTTCACCTGCTCCCGCCAGCGGCGCACGATTTCATCCGATGTGATTTCTCGATCCGCAGATGGCGCCAACTCCATGGTGACCTCCCCTATATTGGCTCTGGACGGGACCCCATCCGCCGAGAAATTCGTAATGAACGGCTGAACCCCTGCGCTGGCAAGCATATGCCGTATAACGGGTTTTCCGTCCCTCGTCCGCATTTCCGGGGCCTTCGCCAATTCAAGGGCTTCTTTTTCGATCTTACGCGTTGCATCAAGAGCTGCCTGAAAGGACCCACCACGTGGCAATTCATAACGGGCAATGACCAGATCAGCTTCCACTTGTGGAAAAAACATGCTCTTGATCCATTTGCCCTTTACCAGTCCTACCGTGACTGAAAGCGCCGCCAGGAAGATCGCGAGCACGATGTAGCGATGCCGCAGGCAGAACTTCAGGAAAGGGCTGTAGCATTGGATCACAAATCGCTCCAATCCGAGGGAAACTTTTCGCTGCAGGCGACCCGGAATCCAGGACTTGCGGGCCGGATCACTGGGCCTTAACAGGGCGAGGTGGGCAGGCAGAACGAGTTTGGACTGCACCAGGGAGAACATCAGCGTGGGTATCACGATGAGCGGTATGTTCGGCCAGATTTTTCCGCTCACACCACTTAA
The DNA here is from genome assembly GCA_022448985.1 of Roseibacillus sp. GTDB lineage: Bacteria > Verrucomicrobiota > Verrucomicrobiia > Verrucomicrobiales > Akkermansiaceae > Roseibacillus_B. The sequence continues at coordinate 68,153 of JAKVCR010000041.1, read as the reverse complement.
TCCCAGCATTGGCGTGAACGCCACCATAGTCGTCAACACACCAAAGATGACTACCACCCCCACTTCGTGTGTGCCGCGCCAGGATGCGGTTCGGGGGTCCTCCCCGCTTCGCATGCGCCGATAAACGTTCTCGCCGACAATAATGGCATCATCGACCACGATCCCAAGGACAAGAATAAATCCAAAGAGCGAGATCATATTGATCGAGATCCCCATCTGGGGCATGAGCCAAATTCCTCCGGCGAAGGAAACCGGAATGCCCAACGCTACAAGAAAAGCCAGGCTGGGTCGCAGGAACAGGGCAAGAACAAGGAACACGAGAATAAGTCCCCATGTGCCATTGCGCTTGAGAAGATCAACCCGTCCCTGGAGATAGATACTCGTATCATTCCAAACCTCCAACCTGATCCCCTCCGGGATTTCCGTCCGCGCCTGCTGGAGATATTCCGAGATAGCCTTCCGAATTCTCAATGTATCCTGCTCCCCGGTCCGGAAAACGTTAATGAGGATGGCTTTTCGCCCATCAAAAGAATTGCTCAGGTCGATCTCCTCGAAACCGTCAACCACCCTTGCAATCTCCCCAAGCTTCACTGTGGAGCCATCTGGTCGGCTAACTACGACAACCTCCTCGAATTGCCTGGAATCGTCCGGTTTGCCAAGCGCCCGGATCACCACCTCTCCTGCGGATGTTTGAACTGATCCCCCCGGGAGATCCAGGGATGTCTGCCTTACCGCATTCGCCACCTGCTCCATGGTCAGATCAAACTGACGCAGTCCCGATTCGGAGACTTCAATGGAGATTTCATAGGGGCGGACCGCCGCCAGTTCTACCTTGGTAATCTCCGTTTCCTTCCGAATCGCGGAAAGGAAGAACGGGACAGGATTCCTGATATCGAATTTCGGTTTGCTGGGCTTGAAATCCAGAAGGCCGTCCCGCACGTCCTCTGCCACCCGTCGCAGGCTGTATTCGTCGACTTCCCCCGATACCGCAATGCTGACTACCTGCGAGGTGATCCGAAGTTCCTCAAGAACAGGACGCTCCGCCTCCTGCGCCAAGTTGTCACTGGCATCCACCATCGCCTTGATATCGTCCATCACATCCCGCACTTCATACCCATTCTCTATCTTGACGGTAACCATCCCCATGTTCTCCGCCGCGACCGAGTTGATCTCCCGGATCCCATCCAAATCTGCAATGGCCTCCTCCACCGGAAGAACCACCCCCTCCTCCACATCCTCAGGGCTGGCGTTGGGATAGGCTATTCCCACCGACACGGCATCGACCGAGATCTCCGGGAAGATCTCCTTTTTGAGTTGAAACCACGTATAAAATCCTGCCAGCAGAACCGCCAGCATCAGGAAATTGGCCGCCACGTGATTGCGGCTGAACCACCGGATGACATTCTTCATTCCCCGCTCTCCGTTTCCGCTTTCTTTGCATCTCCACCCGAGTCGCTCTCCTCCCCCGCGATCCTCTCGATCCTTATACGCCTGTTCTGCACCGGGGAATTTGGAGGAGTGATCACCATCTCTGCTCCGGCAGGAACTTCTCCTTCTCCAGGACCCCCTTGCACTATCACCGCTGAGGACTCCGTCCGCAACACGTCCACCGGTCGAATGTCCAGTCTGCCCTCCTTGGCGAAGAGAACATTATTACCATTGATCATTGCCGCATGTGGCACCCGGACCACCCTAGAGAGAATCTTCCCACGGATGGAAGCCTGCACAAACATTCCGATAGGAGGAGCCTCGCCTCCGTCTGTGCCAAATTCTGCAACCACGTTGATCGATCGCGTAGCCCTCTCCACCATCCCTTCCGAGCGGATGATCCGCCCATTCCAGGTCACTTCCTTTCCACCAATCCGGCCGGTCGCCACCACCTCGCCAGTTACCACGCCATCTTCCCGATTCAGATATCCGTAGTCCTCAAGGGAAAGGGGCAGACGCAGTTCAACCGCTCCCCGGGAAACCAGGTCAACCAGTGGCATCCCTGCCGCAACTGTTGAACCCACATCAACATACGTACGTTCCAACCGGCAGTCATAAGGCACCCTGATTTCGGTACGACTCAGATCACGCCTGGCTTTCCCCAGGGCTGCTTCCGCAGCCGTGATCTTCGCCTTGGCGCTAGCAATCTGAGGAACCCTTCTTACCAGTTCGGAAGCCTTCTCCCCGTTACCGATCTTCACCCAGTCCCGTAGCGCCTGGGCTTTGCGCACCTCCTCCATCGTCAACGACAGCCTTGCATCCGCGAGGGTGGCCTCTGCTGCAGCCAATGCCGCCTCATAATCCGCTCTGTCAATCTGCAGTAGAAGATCTCCCCGTCGGTCCGGGTCCGGTCCCTGGAAGATCTCCCCCGTTTCAAACTTGCTGTGAACGAAGGTCAGTTTGCCTCCAACTTCCGCCGTCACTGCAGTTCGGCGGCAGGGCATCACCTCACCCTGGGATTTCAGCATCAATCTGAATTCAGATACCTCCGCTTTCTGCACCTCCACCGTGACAACGCTTTCCTCGGGTTCAAAGGAACGAGCTTCCGGACCGTTAAGGATCAAAAACCTCGTCACCCCGGCCGCTCCCCCGAGAATCACAAGGGCGATCACCACCCATGTCCCGGTCCGGACCAGACGCTCGTTAACAGATGCCTTCCTGCTCATTCTTCTACTCTAGTGTTCGCAATTTGAAATCACCTCCCAGGGCAAGATGGAGGTCGACCCGGTTATCAAGCCGCATGCGGCGCAACGCCACTAACTGAAACGCTGTCTGCACCTGCCGGTCCTGGGCACTCAAAAGGGTCAGGGCATCAACCGCCCCGTCCGCAAAATCCAGAATAGCCGCTTCCGCCGCTTCCTTCGCCGAACGCGCAGATTCCGCCACCGCCTGCTCTCGCCGGGCAAAATAGTCCTCTGCTACAAGTGCCTGCTCGACCTCTCCGAAACCCCGCAGGACGCTTCGCTGTAACTCGCGTAAGGCGATTTCCTCGTCATGACCCGCAATCCTCTCTTCTTCCCGGAGGCGTCCCCCCGCAATTAACGGTTGCATCACCCCCCCGGCAAGGGACCAGACCCCGAAACGGCTGTCCAGCACCTCGTTCAGGGAATTGGTGCTCGTGCCGGTCCTGCCTGTCAGCGAAAAGCTGGGATACCGCGCCAGTCTTGCAGCCTTGTGGCGATTTCCTGCTGCAGCATACCTTCGTTCAGCTGCAAGGATATCAGGCCGACGCAGCAACAACTCCGATGGCAGACCCACTGGCGGTGGAGCCGGAATCCCGGGAAGACCCTTTTGGGAAAGTAAACGTCCCTCCGGATAACGCCCCGCCAGCAGTTCAACCTGCCTCAGTGCCCGCTCACGTTCCGCCTGCCAGCGCGCGAGGGACGCACGGGAACTGGCGAGGTCGGTTTCTGCGAGCCGCAACTGCGATGCAAGTCCGCCTTCCAGGGCCACCGCAAAACGCTCACGAATTGACAGAACCGTCTTATCGCGCACGAGGATTGCTGCCTGCGCGAGCCCAATCTGTTCATTAGCCTCCCCCAGTGCAAACCAAGCCTTGGCGAGCTGCGCGGCCATCGACGCACGGGCCGCCCGATAATCCTGGACCTGCGCCTGCTGATCTCCCTCCGCTGCCCGCCGGGAAGCACGGAGACGTCCCCAAAGATCCAGCTCCCAGCTGACATCCAGCGAAGCTCCATAAACCTCTGCGGTGTTGCTTCCAAGACTGAGGGGAAAGCCGGGGAAACGCTGCTTCTGCAGGAGACCGTTGACCTGTCCCGAAACCTGCACCCTTCGCGCCGCTCCCGAAAGACGGGCAATTGCCTCTGCTCGGCGAACCCGTTCCGCAGCCACCCAAAGGTCCGGATGGTTCTTCATTGATTCCTCAACAAGAGCCACCAGTTGCGCATCCCCAAAACGCTTGATCCAATCGCGGTCAATCCCCGCTCGTGCCGCCTTGCTCGCGATCCAGCGCTCCGGAGCACCTTCTGCTGCGGAACCAATCCGACTGTCGGACGATCGAACGGCGCAGCCTGTCAGGAGCGCTGCCAGACCGAGCACCATCAACGTGGATTGTTTGTCACTCATCACTTCTCCTCTCCTGCAGCCTCGATTCCTGCTGCGCAGAACTCGATGATCTTCTCGAAGATGCTTTCTATGGAAGGGTTTCCAGCTCTGCCACCTGATATCTGTCGCAGGGTATCACCGTGGGTCAGGGTGTTTGACATTACTCCAAAGGAGAAATGCATTCGCCAGAGAGCGGCCTCTTCGCTGAGTCGTGGAACCGCCTTCCGCAGGGCTGCGGTGAAGCGCCCGGCCATCAGGCTGAAAAGAGGGCGCACCGATTCCGGCAATTTATAGCCACGTTCTCCAATGAGGCGACCCATGAATTTCCCGAAGAGTTCTTCCGACATTTTCCCACTTGTGATCTGGCGTAGCACTGGAGAAAGGAAAGCCCTCAGAATCTCTTCAACCGGAAGGGCTTCTTCCGCATACTTAGCTGCAAGACGATCAAGCAGTTCCAGACGTTCCTCATTGATTGGCACCACATGGCGCTCAATAACGGCATCAATCAGCCTTTCCTTGGATCCAAAATGATAATTCACCGCAGCGACATTGGCCCCCGCAGCTCCGGTAATGTCCCGCAGGGAAACGGTTTCAAAACCGCACTCCGCGAAAAGCGTCTCAGCGGAGCTTAAGATCCTTTCGCGGGTGCCCTGGGCGTCATCAGGTGTCTCTGCCATCGAGTTAAACGGATGTTTAAAACGTAAGTTTCAATGGTCAATCCAAATTTGCGAACGGAGCTCGATAAAATATAACATATTTATAATAAGCATTTTACATTATTCACAAAAGAGTGACTTGCCCCCCCTGCCCTTCTCCCCGCAGGTTGCAGGGGAACTAATCTCCCTCAGGCCAATTCCAACCTCATTCCAGTTCCACCATGGCGATTGCCTCCGCGGCATGACCGAACTCGAAAATGAGAGTGTGGATATGGTCGTCACTTCCCCTCCTTACAACCTGGGAATCAACTATCGCAGCTACGACGACACCTCCCCACGCGAGGCCTTTCTCCTCTGGTGCACGGAATGGGCCGCCGAAATCCTGCGAATTCTCCGTCCCGATGGCTCCTTTTTCCTGAACCTGGGGGGGACTCCCAGTAATCCCCTTCTACCTCATCAACTCCTCCTTGCGCTAACCGCGCCCCATCTCTTCAGGCTCCAGAACACCTTCCATTGGATCAAGTCGATCTCCATTGAGACCCGCGATGACAAGATTGTCAGTGCAGGCCACTTCAAGCCGATCAACTCGCAACGCTATGTCAATGACTGCCACGAATTCGTATTCCACCTGACCAAGACTGGATCCGTTCCACTTGACCGGCGATCCGCCGGGGTTCCTTATGCGGACAAGTCGAACATCAAGCGCTGGAAGCATACAGGGGGCTTCGATCGACGCTGCCGCGGCAATACCTGGTTCATCCCTTATGACACAATCCGCTCAAGAAAGGATCAGCGACCGCATCCCGCCACCTTCCCCCCGGCCCTTGTGGAGCAGTGCATCAGGCTCCACGGTCGAGGCCCTGAAACTGTCCTGCTTGATCCGTTTCTCGGAATTGGATCGTCTGCCCTGGCCGCACGCAATGCGGGCATCGCCACCTGCATTGGCTTTGAAATAGATGCGCACTACCTTGAAATCACGCGCGAGCGACTTGACAGTTCCGCAGTTGATCCCGAGCAGCAGGGCCTCCCGCCTCTGGAGAAAGAACCTGAACCCGAACTTCCCCTCTGAAAGCTGACTCTCCATGAGAACCGAGATCCCAGAGGAGTTCGCTGGCGTGGAATCCATCTTCGTCCGGCATCGTAATGTCCTCATGGTGCGAGGCAGTTTCCCGCCAATCTACACAGACTACTATCTTCACCTCATGCAACATGGATTGCGCTATCCTGAGCATCTCGACATTGCGCTCAAGGATGCCATGGCCATGCTGGCCCTTCATCTGGTGGCCCGCCCCTGGGCGGAAACCATCGCTTGGACTGTTAACATACGGGCCCCCCGGGTCAACCTGTTCACCACCGGCTCCTCCCTCCACCAGCAGATCACCGGGCGCTGTTTTACGGAGGATGTCCGTGAAACAGATCGCAACATCTTCTACTCGCAGACTACTGTTCCCGACAAGGAATCGCGGCGCAGCTCACTGGAGGTCGACTCCACTGATCCCCTCGAATGGATTGAAAAGCTCTACCAGCGTTCCGAACAGCGCCCGGGGCGGGCCTTTCGTCTTCCGGACGAGACCTTTGTCCTCCTCGCCGCCCAGCCAGGCTATGATGCCCAGTGGTTTTCCTCCATCGAGCCTGCTGACATCAGCCGGCTTGAGCAGGTCGAAGAAACCAAGCTTCTGGAAACCCGTCGCTTCCGCTGGAATTGTGGATGTGATCTCGACCGCATCCTGCCGGTCCTCGGAACCTGGCGTTCAGAGCCTGATGAGCTCTTCCAGGGCCAGGAGGAGATCACTATTCAATGTCCCCGCTGCGGAGCAAAATTCTCTGTTACCCGGGACATGATTTGACATCTGCTCCCCCTGCCCTATCGCTCCCGCTCATGTCCATCTTCGACGTCGCTACTACCCGGCGCGGAACCGGTTCCCTGAAATGGGACAAGCGCCCCGAACTGCAACCCTTCTGGGTTGCAGACATGGATTTCCTCTCCCCCCCGGAAGTCATTGAGGCCCTCCACCAGCGGGTGGAGCACGGGGTCTTCGGTTATGCGGTGCCACACGATGGCCTCGTCGAATCCATCCTGTGCTATCTGGACAAACGGCACGGGGTATCAGCCTCCGCTGAGCATCTCGTTCACCTCGGGGGACTTGTGCCCGCTCTTTCCCTCGCAGGCCGGGCATTCGCCGATCCGGGAGAGGCCCTCCTCACATGCACCCCGGTGTATCCACCCTTCCTCAATGTCCATCGTGACGGCGCACTTGAACTCATTACCGTGCCCTATGTTCTCGAGGATGCCCAATGGGTCTTCGACTGGGATGCCATGGAGAACGCCGTCACCGACAGCACAAAGCTCTTCCTTCTCAGCAACCCTCAGAATCCCCTCGGACGCGTATTCTCCAAAGAAGAGATCCTCCAACTTGCCGAGTTCTGCGACCGCCACGATCTCATCCTCGTCTCGGATGAAATCCACTGCGATCTCATCCTCGAAGAAGAGAGAACACCCCATTTCACAGCCCTTCAGCTGCCCGAAAAATATGCCGTTCGAACCATTACACTCCTTTCGCCCAGCAAAACCTACAATATAGCAGGCATGGGCTACGCCTATGCCGTTATTCCCGACAAGCGCCTGCGGCACATGTTCAACCGCAAAAGTGGACACACCCTGGCAGAGATCACCTGCCTCGGATACTATTCCGCCGAAGCAGCTTATCGCCATGGCGAGCCATGGCGCCGCGAACTGATTTCCTACCTTCGGACCAATCGTGATCTCCTCACTGCCTTCTGCCGCGAGAAACTCGGCAATGTCCTCATTCCCGACATCGAAGCCACCTATCTCGCCTGGCTCGACTTCCGCCCCACCGGAATCACTGAGCCGAACCAATTCCTCGAAAAAGAGGCCGCCCTTTTTCTCTCGGATGGACGATTATTCGGGGCTCCTGGACACACCCGTCTCAATTTCGGGTGCAGCCGTGCGCTCCTCCAGGAAGCCATCACTGCGATGGGAAATGCCCTCGGCAAGTGACCCCGGCTCCCTCCGTCTTTCCGTTCATACAGAAATACCGACAGCCCCCTTCATTTAAGGGAAGATTGCCCAGATGGGCGGGCACCGGGGGCTGTCTCATCCCCACCCTCTCTCCATTGTCAGTCACACAGAGAGCGGGACATATAAAAATGCTCTATCTCCGCCTCGTGAAAGGGCTCGCCACTCACCTGGAAGTCTGCCTGCTGATAGAATTTCAGGGCCCGGGTCTGGGCATGAAGAAAGACCTTCGTTAGCCCCTGATTCCGGGCGGCCTCCACCAACGCTCGCAACAAGCTGGCCCCGAAGCCCCTCCCGCGCTGGAATCTCAAAACCGCCAAACGTCCGATTTTCCCATCGGGAGCAAGGCGGCCCGTACCCACTGCTTCACCATTGTCGCCAAGCACCAGCGCATGCAGGCACTCGCCGTCATGCCCATCCCAGTCGATCTCCGGTGGAACGTGCTGCTCATCCTCGAATACCGCATTGCGTATCGCACGAATCTCGGACTCGGATTCGGAAAAACTCGTAAGCAGAATCGTCACCCTCACCGACCGTGACTGGTTGAAACGGCATCGTCAATCGGCGACCGGCCCCGACTCCGCCCCTAGCCCCTCTCCCGGCCGTGAGCAGGCCCACCCCTGCGGAGCCCTTATTGTGCAGAACTCCCTCCACTCCCTCCTTGCCCCTCAATCCCGTGTGCCGCATCCTCAGGGCGTGAGATTTCTGGTCCTCCTGACTGCCCTCTTCCCCCTGTCCGCCCTCTCCGCAGGTGTCCAGGAGCACGTGATTCTCTGCGGCGGTCCTGCCCTGCGGGAATGGGAGGATCTACGCAATGAAACCGAGCAGCATGACAGGTGGTGGGGAAATTTTGTCCGGGCCTCTACCCTCCGTATGGCACAAATTCGTCTTGAGTATGGCAAGGATGCCAGACTGGTCTGGATCGTCCACCGCCCGGGCTACCTCAGCCGTGCCCGTGCTGATGGAAATCCCTACGCACAATGGATTGAGGAACAGGCGGACAAACGCAGATGCGAACTCATCTGGATTAAGAGCGGAGAGGAAGCCATCAACGCCATCAACGAACGCCCTGCCCGCTCTGTTTATACCTTCGATTTTTTCGGGCACTCCAATCGCTACGCCTTCATGCTCGACTACAGCAATGACATCATGGCCATCTCAAAGGCTTGGATCCACGAGCGTGATCTGAGGAAAATCAAAAGATCCGTATTCCGCAGGGGGGCCATCTGCCAGAGTTACGGTTGTCACACCGGGGAGAGCATGAGCAAGACCTGGCGTCGGAAAATCGGCAACCGTCTCATCGGAGCTGCTGGCAAAACCGACTACAGTGGAGTGGGACAGGGCCACCTGCCCACCGTTTCGGGATCATGGGTCCGATGAGCGATAAACGAAATTGCCATGCGCTATGCTGATCTAGAGAAACTCTACAAACTGCCCTTCTTCGAACTCCTTCAGCAGGCTCGTAAGGTTCATGAGAGCCATTGGAGCGATTCCAGTGTTCAGTTGTGTACGCTTCTTTCCATCAAGACAGGGGGGTGCTCCGAGGATTGCTCTTACTGTGCCCAATCAGCCCGCTACAATTCTGGGATAGAAGCCGAACGATTGATGGAAAAAGAGCAGGTCCTTGAGCGGGCCCGAGCGGCCAAGGAGAGTGGCTCTACCCGGTTTTGCATGGGTGCGGCTTGGCGGGGTGTCAGGGCAGGCACTCAAAGGTTCGAATCTGTTCTTGAGATCGTACGCGAAGTGGCTGCCCTCGACATGGAAGTGTGCGTAACCCTCGGGGAACTGGGAGCAGCAGAGGCCACCGCTCTCCGTCAGGCTGGTGTCACAGCCTACAACCACAACATAGACACCTCCCCCGAGCATTATCCCAACATTGTCACCACCCACAGCTTCCAGGATCGCCTCAACACGATACGCAATGTTCAGGACGCAGGGATGTCGGTCTGTTGCGGAGGCATATTGGGCCTGGGAGAAGAAATTGAGGACCGCCTCAGAATGCTGGAAGTCATTTCCGAGTTTAATCCTCCGCCCGAGAGCATTCCGATCAATGCCCTCATGCCCATGCCGGGAACTCCCCTTGCCGATAACAAGCCAGTCGACGCCTTCGAGCTTGCCAGGCTTATTGCTCTCACCCGCATCTCCGTTCCCGGAGCTCGCGTCCGCCTCTCGGCCGGGCGCACTCGCCTTTCTGATGAGGCTCAGGCTCTCTGCTTCTTCGCCGGCGCAAACTCTATCTTCTACGGTGATAAACTCCTTACTGCCACCAACCCCGCTGTCCAGAGCGACCTTGCGCTGCTAAGCAAGCTTGGACTGGAGGCGAAACCTGCCGATCGCTCCACTCCGGCCCCATGCCCAAGACCTGAGCGCCCCCTCTCGCCCTCTCCAAAATAGGAGCATCGAAAAGAATGCCCTCCCTCCATCTCCGCGTCACGATAGCCACCCAGACAATCGAAGTCTGGAGAGAGGAGGGGTTGCTGAAGAGCTACCCCGTCTCCACTTCCAAATTCGGGCTTGGGACCGAGGCTGAGAGCTTCAAGACACCTCTCGGGGCTTTCCAGATATGCGAAAAATACGGTGCCGGTGAAAGCCTTCACGCAATTTTCAAGGGACGAAAACCTGTGGCCGAGTGGAGCCCCGACCGGCCCACCGGGGAAGAGGATCTCATCCTCGCCCGCATCCTCCGCCTTCATGGCCTTGAGAAAGAGAACTCCAACTCCTATGACCGCTATATCTACATCCACGGAACGAACCAGGAGGATCAGATTGGGACCCCTGCATCCCATGGCTGTATCCGCATGAAAAAACGTGATGTGACTGAACTATACGACCTTGTTCCTCTCGGGACGGCCGTTCAAATATCCATGACTTGAAGGATTTCTCTGCAGCTTTAGAAACGGAACTACCCGTCCTCTGTTGAATATTCCGCGATCAAATCTGAACTTCGGGATGATCGCCAAATACCTCTTCACCCTCTCCTCTGTAATCCTCCCAAGGATTTAAACTCATCACAAAGACGCCCTCTCATCTGAGAGGGCGGTCTTCCATTAAAAAGGTGGTTTGGAATACTGAGGTTTACTCCTCGGACTCGGTCTCCTCGGACTCTTCAAGTTCCTCATCTTCAATTTCACCTACCTCCACTGCGAGGTCAACCCACTCTATGTAGGCCATGGGAGCGGAATCCGAAAAGCGGGGCCCTAGCTTGACGATCCGACAGTATCCTCCCTGCCGGTCGCTACAAGCAGGTGCCACATCGGCAAAGAGCTTGCCAACCGACTCCTTGTGCCGAAGGAATGCAGCAGCCTGCCGCCGGGCGTGAAGGTCTCCCCGCTTTCCGAGCGTAACCAGTCTCTCGGCGACCGGGCGCAGAGCCTTCGCCTTCGCGAGGGTTGTCCGGATTCTACGTTCGCGAATCAGGGAACAGGCCAACCCCGAAAGGAGAGCCTTCCGTTGACTGGCGTTCCGCTGCAACTTCGCAGTCTTTTTGCGATGCCTCATGGCAGTAAATAGGAATGGTGGTTATTCGTCGATATTCTGGGCAATCAGATCCGCAAGACCAACCGGCGCTTCGTCTTCTACGCCCAAGCGCGGTGCAGCTACTGACGGCATTGGGCCAGTCAGGAGAGTCGGATCGAAGGTCATGCCCAAACTCAGACCCAGCTCCGAGAGCTTATCCTTGATTTCGTTGAGGGACTTCTTCCCGAAGTTCCGGTATTTCAGCATTTCTGCCTCGGTCTTCATCGCCAGTTGCCCCACTGAAGTAATATTCGCATTATTGAGACAGTTAGCCGCTCTCACGGAGAGCTCGATCTCGTTCACGCTCATATTCAGAAGCTTTTTAAGCGCGGCATTCTCCTCACTTTGTTCAGCAGGAGCCTCTTCGAATTCCACCGCATCGTCATCGTAGTTAACAAATACATCCAGATGATGGCGCAGGATAGCAGACGCATGGAGAAGCGCTTCATGGGGCTCAACCCGTCCATCGGTCCACACATCGAAAACGATCTTGTCAAAGTCCGTCATTTGGCCAACACGGGTATTCTCTACCGCATACTTGACGCGGGTCACCGGGGAGAAAATGGAGTCGATCGCGATCACCCCGATTGGCATCTCTTCCCGCTTGTTTTCATCGCCAGTCCGGAAGCCTCGGCCTACTTGCACTTCAAATTCACAGTCAAACTTCACCGATCGATCCAGCGTGCATATCACCTGATCCTTGTTAATGACCTCGTAGATATTGTCATCGTCGATATCCCCCGCGGTCACGACTCCCGCCTTTTCGACCTTGATGGAAAGAACCCGGGGCTCTTTGTCATGGTGATGGAACTTAACTTTTTTCAGGTTGAGGACGATGTCGGTCACATCCTCCACCACGCCGGGAAGCGTGGAGAACTCGTGTTGCACTCCAGCGATACGCACTGAAGTGATGGCTGCGCCCTCCAGGGAAGAGAGAAGAACACGGCGTAGAGAGTTGCCAATGGTATGGCCAAATCCCCGCTCGAAAGGCTCTGCGACAAATTGCGCGTAGGTTTCCGTAGCGGTATCTTCGTTCTTTATCAGACGGTTCGGGACTTCAAACCGATCAAGCCGAATGGGCTCATTACTGCTTTCGTTTTCAGCAATAGGTGCTTCAGACATAATTTCATGGGGTTGCCGGGTTTCCCTCCGGCGAGATGACAGCCAACGATTTGGACTGCCCGGAGGACCTACGGCGGTTGTTGAGTCTCGCGGGCAGGGAATAAAGGACATCAGCGGGGCCAATGCAACCCTAAATTCGACCTCTCTCAATAGTCTACTGGATCCCTAACAAGTTCAACGGCCCCTCTAACATTTCGTCCAACTTTTGTGTTGGCTTGTCTCTCTCGGCGAGCCATATGCTGCTGCAGGCCGCGACGATGAAATCAAAACGCAACCTCACCCGCTTCACCTACGAGACCACCGCCTTTCAGGGATGGCGCCTCTGCCTCAGCCGGGCGGGAACAACGTTTACCAAGTATTTCAGCGACAAGAAATTCGGAGGATCCAAGAAATCACTGGCCGCCGCTGAGAAGGGCCTCGCTGAGTTAACCCAACTAGTAGACAACTCCCGTCGAGTTGATGGTAAACTGAGTCAGGCCACGATCCGGAAGGCTCAAAAACTTCTCGGCAAGGCCTGAAGTTGGCGCTTTGCGCAACATTTGCCACCACAACGTTGGCTTGCTCCGAACTCGGCAACGCCCATCTAGTCTTCCTCCGGTTCCTCTTCTGCATCAGGGCTCCCTTCCTCCTGTGCAGGATTGATGAGAGCCTTGACGATCTCACGTAGTTCCTTCGCCGGGATTGCAAACGTCTCGCACCTATTGGCCCGGGCAATATTCATTCCTACACAGCGTCCCTCCAGATCCAGAAGGGGACCTCCCACACTCCGTACAGAAAGCGGCAGGTCGGTCTGTAATACACGGGGGAAGTTGCTCCGCCTCTGCGAGACGCGGCCACTCATGGCATCATTGCGAGTCTTCTCCTCCTCGAATACACTCTCGCGTTTCTTCAATTCTACATCGTATTCCCGCTCTTCATCGCCCCTCTTTATCTTAAGCTTCAGCGTGTCCCCTGGTTCTTTCTTCTTCAGAACCACCTGTAGTTCCTCCATGCTCTTCACTGGAACGCCGTCAGCCTCAAGGATCATGTCCCCAGATTCCAGACCGGCCTCACTTGCTCCGGAATCCTTGTGAACCTTGCCAATAGACAACCCCTCGCTTTCCTTATTCGTATTAAGGGTCACTCCCAGCACTACCGGAGCGCGCCCCCCTCCGATCTGGCGCGGGTTGGCGCTAATGATCCCAACCCTCACCCGCCGATCACGCCGGGTTGTAGAGCCGTTGCTCACCACCCAGCTCCCATGTGTTGGTTCAGATTCAGCCCACTCAATCAGGGGAAGCTCCTCCCCTTCCACTTTGAGTAAAACCACATCCCACTCCACCCTGGCCGCGACCACCTCCACCTTCTTGAAATGTTTCCGGTCTATTCTCACGCTGAGTTCCTCAACCTTCTCGATCTCACTCGCCTTGCTTACCAGGTAGCCGTCTGAACTGACGACCACCCCATAGGCAACCGACCTCCACCCATCGTAGATCACCGCGCTGCTCACCTGCAGAACCTCGCGGACCGGCTCGAAGGCTTTCCAGGTTTCCTTGCCATTAAGCCTGAACTCGCCCTCTAACTGGCCAAACTGCTGCTGAGCATTGGCAAGTGAGACGCTGAGCCAAACCAGGCCCAGAATACTACTTCTCACCCAGCTCCACTTCGATTTCCATCTCTTCATCATCTCGCAAAATCTTCAGTTTCACTTTGTCCCCTGGCTTGTATTCCTTAATCGAGGAAGAAAAGCCCTTCCTGTTTTCAACCTTGTCACCATTCATCTCCACGATCACATCTCCTTCCTTAAGCCCCGCCTTTGCAGCCGGAGTGTCCTCTCCCACCACTTTTACAATCACCCCACCCTCTTCTCGGTCCTCGGTAGCTATTCCCATGAAAGCAAGCCCATCTTTCTTGGCAAAAGGCCCCTCCCCAATGAATTCGTTTTTCAGCATCCCATCCCAATTCGCAAGGAACTCCCTGATCGGCACATGCATATTCTGCTCCAGACTGGCCCCCACCCGACTGTGAATTCCAATTAAACGACCCTTCATGTCAAAGAGGGGCCCCCCTGAATCGCCTCCTATCAAACTGCAATCTGAGTTGATTGTCTCCTCGGCCATCCTCACCAGTCGACCGATACGAACTCCCACCCCACGCTCCTTCTCAAAGCCCCCGGAATGCCCCAGAGCATAAACCCAGTCTCCAAGTGAAGCGGTATCCCCCCTGTCTAGGTCAACATAGGGATAGCTCCCCTCCTCCTCAATCTTCACCATAGCGGCATCGGTCTCAGCCACCAACCCCAGGGAAGTAGCCTTGTATTTGGTGCCGTCCTCCATGATGATCGTCATCTTCTTTCCCACGCCTGCGCTGACGTGCGCGGCCGTCAGCACTAAGCCCTTCTCGCTGACAATAACCCCGCTGCCTGAGCCACCTCCCAGATCAATGGAAACCGTCGCCGAACGGGAACGAGGCAGGTTCTTCTGCAAGGCCTCCTCAATTTTTTTGAGATCTCGTATATTTTCCGGGACTTGCTTCTGGTTGAAGTAAGGACGTTCCCCTTCCTTTTCGTCAGCCTCGGAGGAAGGACTGTAAACCCCGAATAAGAGAACGAAGATTAGTGCCGACCTTCCCAATTCAGGAGCGGGACGGAGGAAATTCTTCATCATTTTTACAAAGGAAAAATAAGGCTCATGCTTCACCACTTCAACGCCCAAGCCCGAAAAAAGACAACCCAACGGCGTGAAACTGGCCCAGGAAACCCCCTAACCTGTAGCCAACGCCAATTGGGCTGTCTAACCCCCCCCAAGGGGGAATCGTTATAGGTTTATTATGAAAGCCCCCTTTGCAAGAACAATCCCCACCGCGCTCAGTGACTGAAATTCATGGCTTTCTGATCATCTCAATTAAAACTTCGCACCCTACCCGATCGGAATGACTACGATCAGGTGACAATTCCCCTGCAATTCTAAAGAACTTGGTGAATAACTGCCGTAGCTCCTTCATATCGGTTCGGTACGGTGGTCCGAACTCCCGATCATTTTGCTCTGGAGGATCCAGAAAAAAGATTCCGAATAACCGCCCTCCGGGCACCAGCCAGCGAATTGCGGCCTCAACATATGATGGGCGGAGGGAAGGGTGGATTGCGCAAAAGCATGTGTGCTCAAAGAGGAGATCCACTGGGTAATGCGCGGCGAGGGCATCATCAAAAAAGTCCCCTTCCAGCCAGGTTACTCCATCTCCGTACCGTTCTCTTGCTACCGCAAGCGCACTCGGAGAGATGTCCAGACCTACGACCTCCATCCCGGCCTTCTGCCAGGCGTCCGCATCATGTCCCGCCCCACAACCTGGAACCAAAACTCTGCCGACACCCAAATGCTCAATCTTTCGCCTCTCCAACAGATCGACGAGGGGAGGAGCAGGCTCACCGAGATCCCACGGAGTGTCTCTTTCCCTGTATGATTTTTCCCAGTCCATTAGGAGAACCGCTCCAAGGCTGGCACTCTCTATATGCGTTGCAGATAATCTGGCATCTGGTCGCGTTGCCGCGATGGAGGAAGGTGTGCATTGCTGAAAGAAATGACCGCGCCCACCCCCGCAGCATGAGGCGCCCCCAGAAGGGGCCCACACTCCGCCTCAGGAAAGAGATACTTCCTGCGACCCTGCAGCCATATCCATGCCCCCCATGCTAGCAACCCGAACAATGCCAGGCCGAAGAAGACTAAAATTACATAGCTAACCAGTCGAAAATTGTCTTCTTCGCTCCCCTTGCCGACTGGAATGCTTCCATCTTCGCTTTCCAAGCCGCGTGCTTCCCTCGTTGCCCTGGCAACCTTCAGCTCTCGTTCGATCCAGTAGAGACGAATCGAGAGTTCGACGAGGAAGTTGTCCAACTGGTAAGCAGCATCACTCTTCTCAAATGCTTCCTGTATTGCTGCTTTCAGGGCTCGGTTCTGTTCATCCTGCGACATTACCGCACGGATCTTCGGACTCAGCAGAAACTGAGCACGGTCGGGAGCTCCAAGGTAATAAAACACCAGCGCTACCGAACCATGCTTGGCAAACAACTCCTGGTAAACGGTGTAGATATCCGTGCCATCCGGAAGCTCCTGGCGATGGTCGAAAAGATAAACATGCATGCCGATGTTCGACTCGCTGGAATGGTATTGGAGAAAGGCCTCCCGATCCCGAAACTCCTGTTGCGACAGCAACTCCTGCGGATCACTCAGAAAGATCGGCTCTCCTCGCTCGTCTCTGGGAATTTCCTGAAAGTACTGCGCCATATGTTCCGCAGAAATTGCGGTCTCGTCCTCCTCTGGTTGCACGGTCTCCTCTACCAGTTCCGGCAACTCTACCACTTCCCGCTCAATCTTTGCTTCCGGATCGACCGGAGCAGGTGCGAAAAACTGTTGACCCGCTACAATCTCTCCTTTTTTCACCTTCTCATAGTCACTCGGGCTCCAGATAGGGAGATCCGGCAACTGGGATTTCCGCACCTCTTTCAGTTCCGCTACCTTGCCCTCCGGAACCACTGCCTTTTCCTCCTTGGCTCCTGACTCTGCAGCCTTCACACGTTCCACCGTTTCTGGGAGAGGACCCGGCCGATCCTGTCCCATCAGAGTGGCGCCAGCCAGGACTACGAATGACAATATCCACAATCCCTGTTTCATGCCTGCGTCTTTCTCCCACTACTCCGGTGACGGGACCGGATTCGTTCAAGGACCTCCCCGGGACCCTCCGTGCTCTCGTGCGGCGTCTCAAAAGCTTCCGGGTCCCGCCGGGCCCGGCGGGACTGTCTCCGTAAGTTCCTGCTAATCTTCCGGATCACCACCTCACTAGCCTTCAGCCACTGCCCCTGTAAAAAGTGGGGATGCGCAGCTGAAACGGCCTTGAAGGTCGCTTCGTCATCAAGGAAAGGCTGGACAGCATAGCCATAGCTAATCCCCGCCGACTTCCCGCCAACATCAACGCACAATAAAATTCCCGCCTCGTTGGGTCGGGAGACCTCCACATCCTCAAACGCTCCCCGGTTCAGCAACCAGAAGCCGAACTGCCGAAGACTTGGCAATTCCTTGAAAGTACCAAAGTAGATCCCGAAGAAAAGCTGGGGAAAGGTCGATTCAAAGTTGCGCAACATCCTGCGCAAGGCAAGCCGCTCTCTCTTTCGTAACACTCCTGCCGCATCCGTCAGGGTCCCCAGTCTCACATCATCCTCGCCGAAAATCTGGTCCACATCGGCGATACTGAATCCACAGTGCGGGCACTGCCGGGCTATTCGGTGGACACGCTGGACACATCGGGGACACTTCATGACTTCCTCTTCCGATCCAATATCGCTCCATCAATCGTCCCTACCACTCTGCTCCCAGTTCATACCGTTCAGCAAGCTCCAGCAACTCAGAACGCATCGGCCACTCATCAGGCCTCTCGCTACGCGTGTGACGCCGGCTGGCGCCCTTCAGCAGCATACAGCCGGTATTGTCCCCGGCAGCCCTTATTTCCTCTACTTCCTCCGGGCTCAGGCCAACCTCCGGAAGAGCTCCAAACTCTTTGATTTTCTCCTCAATCGACTTCGCTCCATCACCTGCTTCTTGAATGAAGGTAGGCACTACGCTCTTCACTGGCTCCTGAGAGAGGTTCCACAAACAAGCGAAATGCAGCAGGCTGAGCCCATGACGGCCAATGATCGGCTCCATCTTTCCAATCCGCTCATGACCAGCCTCAACCCAGCCTTCCGGCCTGTAGGCTCGGTGGTCACCGGGTTTGAACTCATGCCCCGGGTTCATATCACCGTGAAAAAGTCCTCCATAGTCGACCACCCGGGTCAGGATCTCAATCCCGTGTTTCCGGGCCGCTGGCAGCACAAACTGCCCCGGCCACGGCTCCAACGGGTTAAGAATAATCATGGCCCAGTCGATCACCTCGCCGAAACGCTCGAAAGTGTGGATTAAATCGAGAGTGAAGCCATTAGCCGGGCCGGGAGCAATCCCGAGGCGCTGGGCCATCCCCTCCTCCTTGAGGGCTCCCATCCCCTTCCATACCTCCTCCTGCGTGTAGCCCCGCTCATCCGGATTGTGCAGAAGGAGAAGATCAAAGTAATCGGTCTGACAACTCGCGAGTGACTTCTCGCAGGCCATACGGAGGAAGTCCCTGTATTCTGCAGGCTTACGCAGGCTAGGGTCGGTGAAACGCGGGTAGCCCCCTGCTCCAGCTCGCGTTCCCTTATAAAAATCATGACCAATGGTCCCCACCAGGCAATAGGATTCCCGGGGATAGCAGCTTAGCGCCTCCGCCAGAGCTTCATCAGCTTTGCCTTGGCCATAGACATCCGCCGTCACAAACGTTCGCACCCCATGCTCATAGGCCAGCCGGATACATTTTAGATAACGCTCTTCCTCCAGCATTTCGCCGAAGTGCATGTACCGGCCCCCGCTCCAGGTCCCATAAGCTGTTCTATTCAGATTCATGACTCTGTCTCCACCTAGAGCCCACACCGGAAACCGTCAACGCTAAGCGGGCTCCTCTGAAAATCTCCCCAACAGAATACAGTATCCGGACTATTTTGCACTTACAGCGTTATTCACATGTTATAAGCAATCCAGCTCTCTGTTCACAATCTATTCCCAAACACCTTGGGATCTGCACATTGCCTAGCTTGACTTGCCCATTGCAGTTTCCATCGTGGCGATGTGAGCCTGTCTTGGGACGAACGCAACCTCGCACAGGGCCGATGGTTTCGCACAAAACTGGGTCCGCTCAATCTTGCCCTGCTCCGCCGCCATGACGAATGGCGAATAAGCACATGGGAGGGAGAGGAATTTTCCGAGTTGCCCGAGGAGGGCGACAGGCAAGATCTCCCCGCCAGCCTACACTGGGAACGCTGGGACTGCGCCGACGACGACTCCTCCGTTCGTCTCCTCCCATCTTTTCCCGAATTGCCAATCATCGCCAAACCAAACACCGCTCTCACCATTGCTCCGGGTGGCAATGCCCTCTTCTATATCGGCATACCGTCAAACATCGAAGTTCATGGAGAATGTGGGACTGGACTACGAAAGCTCACCAGCATCTCCACCGACACCCTCAGCAAGACCTGGCATGGCGACCGCTCGGAGGGCGAACCCTGTTACTCCCTGCGCACACGCGCTCGCCGACACTTCGACCCTGAAGACTGGCCCGATCACGATATCATCGTAACCGTCGATCTTTATAACGAAGGAGAAGAACCCTTCGAATTCGAACGACTGTTCCTCGACTTGGGACATTTTTCCATCTTCGATCACGAAGGACGACTCTGGTCCAATGCATGCCGGATTCGTGTCGCCGAGGATGAGGAGGAAGGGAATCATATCACCTACGAACCGGGACCCCTTGGTCCAGCTGCCGGCGCGGCCGAAGTTGCTCATGCACGGGCCGGAAAAACCCGCCACTCCAGCCTCCGACGGGCATTCGCTTCTGTTATTGACGTCATCAACTGAGCCTTTGCCGTGACCATTCCGATCCTCGCCGCCCTCCCCCCCTGGCTTTCCAATTTTCTCGAATCTGATCTTCTCTGGAAGGTTCTCGGTGCCGTCGCCATTCTTGGCGGTGGCGTCATCGCGATCGTGATTCTCAACAGGTTGGCCCTGCGGATTTTCGGCACAAGACTGGGTCCCCAGGGGGTGATGGTGCTCAAAAAGCTGATTCGCTATGGCGGCTTTGCTTTCGCATGCATCCTCGCTCTCAACCAGATGGGGTTAAACCTGGGGGCAATTCTGGGTGCTGCCGGGGTCGCCGGCATTGCGATTGGGTTTGCAGCTCAAACTTCGCTCTCAAACATTATCAGCGGATTCTTCCTCATCGGCGAAAGACCATTCGAGCTTGGCGATATCATTGAGGTCGACGGCATTACCGGAACTGTCGACACCATTGGACTATTATCCCTGACCCTGCGCACCTTCGACAATCGCTCGGTGCGCATTCCCAATGAAACATTGGTCAAGACCAACGTGACCAACATCACACGCCATCCGATCCGGCGTTTCAACCTCGATATCGGCGTCGCGTATGACGAGAATATCGGACACGTTCTCAGCGTGCTGCAGGATATCTCTGAACAGAATCTTCAATGCCTTGACGAGCCCGAACCACTCATCATTTTCACCGGCTTTGGTGACTCCTCTCTGAACTTCCTCATGGGAGCCTGGTGCCTCCAGGAAGACTACGGCACTCTCCGCAATACCCTGCCTCGCGAACTTAAGGAGCGCTTCGACGAGGAGAACATTGAGATTCCGTTCCCTCACATGACTCTTGCTGCTGGCAAGGCGCTGGGACCCATTCCTGTCAGGATGGTGCCCGAAGCTGACGAGTCCTAGCAAGTGGTTGTAGCTCCATCCCAAAAAGGCGGTAAACTTTCGGAAGTCCGCAAGGCTTCTTCCCGGCTGTCCTGGCAGGATATGCCTCACACGAGGGCCTTGTCATGAAGCTTGGGAGGCGATCTCGGACCTGGGAAACTATTCCCATTCAATACTAGCCGGAGGCTTGGTAGAGACATCATAGAGGACTCGATTCACCCCAGGGACATCGTTCAAAATCCGATGACTGGTCTCCCGCAGAATATCATAAGGCAATTCTACCCAGTCTGCAGTCATCGCGTCTTCACTCACCACTGCCCGCAGACTGACCGCAAATTCGTAGCTTCGCTCATCGCCCTTCACTCCGACGGTCTTCACCGGAACGAGCGCGGCATAAGCTTGCCACACCTTTTCATACCAGCCGTGATTCTTGAGACGGGAAATGAAGATTGCGTCACACTCGCGAATGATGCGGAGCCGATCCGCAGTAATCTCACCCGGACAGCGAACCGCCAACCCAGGACCTGGAAACGGATGACGCTGCACGATATCATGCTCAATCCCCAGCGACCTGCCCAGTTCCCGAACCTCGTCCTTGAATAACTCCGCCAATGGCTCAAGGACCTTTCCCTGCTCCTGCAACTCCAGAATCCTATCCACCCTGTTGTGGTGGGTCTTGATCTTGGAGGCCTTTGTCTTCGCATTGGAGGCGCTCTCAATCACATCTGGATAGAGCGTCCCCTGTGCCAGAATATCCGCATCTCCCACCGAGTCCCAGAACACCTCGATGAAGAGGTTGCCGATAATTTCGCGCTTCCGCTCCGGATCGGTTACGCCCGCCAACTTACTCATAAAGCGCTCCGAAGCCTCCACCGTCTCGATATCGACACCCATCCGGCGAAAGTTGTTGCGCACTTCATCCCCCTCATCCTTCCGGAGGAGTCCATGATCTACGAAAATAGCCCGCATCCTGATTCCCGACTCCTTCAGAAGGACCGCAAGCACGGTGCTATCCACTCCCCCGCTCACACCACACACGACCTGCTTCTCTCCTACCCTCTCCCTGATCTCTTCCAGGAGCTCACGCTTAAAGTCTTCGATCCGGAATTCCTGCAGGGAGTCCGCATGCTGCAGGAAATTATCCAGAATGCGCAATCCTTCATGGCTATGGGTCACTTCCGGATGGAATTGAATTCCAAAACAACGCTCGCCCCACTGCAGGCTCACGGGCGTGCCATGCTGATTGCGGGCAATAACCCGACAATCCTCAGCAAGCTCGCGCACAGTGTCGGAGTGACTCATCCATACCTGCGACTCCTGCGAGATCCCCTCAAAGAGTCCTTCCCTGCTCTCCGGAACCAAAACCGCTGGTCCATATTCACGATGGTCGCTGGCCTCCACGTTCCCGCCAAACTTGATATTAAGCAGTTGCATCCCGTAGCAAATCCCCAGCACTGGGACTGCGTAATCCTGCAACCTCCCGAAATCTATGTCGGGAGCATCCTCTTCACTGGTGCTTCTGGGACCACCTGACAGGATTATGGCGCCCGGCTTCCCGAGTTCCCCAAATTCCTCGAGAGCATAAAGCTTGGCAAAGAAACCCAGTTCCCGCACCCGCCGCACGATGAGTTGCGTATACTGCGACCCAAAATCAACAACTGCGACGTGCCTGTTCTCTTCCATGAGCGGGGTGGCGATGCCTCTCTCCAGCTGATCTCCTAACTGATCGGCTGGTAATTCGTGGGTTCCTGCGTGATGACAATGTCGTGGGTATGACTCTCTCGTAAGCCGCCCGGCGTAATCCGTACGAACTCACTCTGCGACCGTAGAAGTTGCAGATTTTCCGCACCTAGGTATCCCATCCCGGATCTGAGCCCACCCATAAGCTGATAGACCACATCAGCCAGCGGTCCCTTGTAGGGCACCCGACCCTCGACCCCTTCAGCCACCAACTTGCCACTTGCTCCCTGTCCGTAGCGGTCGCCGGAGCCCTTCATCATGGCGCCCAGCGATCCCATGCCCCGGTAGGTCTTGAAGCGACGTCCCTGAAAATGAACAGTAAGGCCTGGGCTCTCCCGGGTACCCGCCAGGAGCGAGCCCAGCATGACTATATCCGCCCCAGCCGCCAGCGCCTTTACGATATCGCCCGAGTAGCGAACTCCTCCATCCGCGATCACGCACACACCATTCTCCCGACACCACGGAGCCACATTCTGAATTGCGGTAAACTGCGGCATACCTACCCCGGCAATCACACGGGTAGTGCAGATTGATCCCGGGCCCACTCCAACTTTGACGGCCCGAGCTCCTGCCGAAACGAGGTCGCGGGCACCCTTCTCCGTCACCACGTTACCAGCAACCACCGGCCGATCCGAAAGAGTCGCTAACGCCTCCACGACCTGAAGAACGCGCGAGGTATGACCCGTCGCCGCGTCAATGAAGAGAGCGTCCGCCCCGGCCTCAATCACCGCCTGCGCGCGCTCCCTCCACTCAGCTCCCACTCCGATAGCGGCCCCACACCGCAGCTGGCCATTCGGATCCTTGGCCGCATCCACGAAAGTGATCTGCTTTTCAATGTCGCCACCGGTGATCAATCCCACCAACCGTCCCCCGGAGTCAACCAAGGGTAGTTTTTCAATCCGGTGTTCGTAGAGGATCCTCCTCGCTGCCTCCGGAGTGGTATCAGGAGCACCCGTAACCAATTTGTCCCCCCGGGTCATGACATCACCCACCCGGGCTGCATCGTCGGCAAAGTGACGAATATCCCGTCCCGTCACCATTCCAACCAGGACCCCTTCTTCATCCAACACCGGAAATCCGGAGAAACCCTGTTCCTCCATGATGTTCTTGAGATCGGCGATGGTAGTATCGCTCCTCACTGTCATCGGTTGCTGTATGACCGCGCTCTCCGAACGCTTGACGCGGGAGACCATCGCTGCTTCCTCCTCCACCGAACAGGCCCGATGAATCACTGCCATCCCACCCTCGCGGGCGAGAGCAACCGCAAGCTCCGACTCTGAAACCGTATCCATGGCCGCGGAGAGGACAGGGATCTTGAGAGGGATTTTTTCGGTAAGCTCCGTATCAAGCTGTGCATCCGTGGGTAAAACCTCACTCTTCCTGGGCACTAGAAGGACGTCATCAAAAGACAGCCCAAGAGTCAAATCCGCCATAGGCAAGTCAATAGAGGCTACATCGCGTTAGCAAGCCTAATTAGGCGAAAGACGCCTAATAAATTTTTGCCCTCTAAAATTCACCCTACTACGCGCACAGGAGCCGGGACGACCACCACCTGCATCCCCGCAGACTGCGCAGCGATGATGCCAGCCCTTGCATCTTCAAAGACCAGACAACGCCCCGGCTCTACTCCGATTCGGGAAGCCGCCTCAAGGTAGACATCGGGAGCAGGCTTTCCACTGGGCACCTCATCGGATGTCACTACCTCGTCGACAAGATCGCTCAGCCCCACCTTCTGCAGCGTACGCTCGGCCGCGATCCGGGATGACCCAGTGGCTACCGCAATGGGGACCTTTCCCACATGAGACTTGAGATAGCTCGCCACTTCCTCAATGAGCTTAACATTCTCCAGATTGTTCAAAAAGTGCTCCCTTTTAGCGAAGCGGATAGCGAAGGGGTCGAGACTCAAACCATGCTCCCCATTCAAATCTTTCACGATGTCGTGGGCAGGACGCCCTCCCATCGCGTAAAAGACATCCTCTTCAAGAATCCCAGGAGCCCCAAATTGCGCGAGGGCTGAGCACCACGACTCAAAATGCGCGGGCATGGTATCAACCAACGTCCCATCCAGATCAAATATCAAGCCGTCAAATTCAGTTTCCGGAAAATCGATACCGGTCTCACGGTGCATGGCGATGAGGTAGGCGGAATCATTGAAAACTCAAGCCCCCATACCCCGGATCCTGGTCCCCTCCGGCAAACCTAGATGATTTCTGAAGCGATACATTCCAAATGCCCTGCCTTCAAAGGAAATAGATAAAGTTGCTCATATTGGCACGGAACCTGCTACAAAAACGCTCGCGTCTGCGCAAAGACCTGCCATCCTGATTAGGCAGCTCAGAACGCAATGCCAGGCCCTTCCGTTAATCAGAGTCTCACTCAGACGCAGACACTCGCGCCCCAGATGCGCCAGAGTCTGGAGATCCTGCAGGCCAATACCCTCGAGTTGCAGCAGTTCCTGCAACAGTTTCTGGAGACCAACCCGGTCCTTGAACACGATGCGACGACTCTCTCCCTGGACGAACTGGACCCTAAGGAAACGGACTCGGATCAACTTTGGGAATCACCCGACGATGACATCCGTGAAATCGCGATCATGGAACGACGCACCAATGGATCCTCCCGGGAGGACGAAGAGCGCCGACAACACCTTTATAGCTCCATAGTCGCACCGGAAACCCTTCAGCAACACCTCGTCGACCAACTCAATCTCTCCGCCCCGACCCCCGAAATGCGAACAGCCGCGGTGGCTCTGATCGGAAACATGGACGAACGCGGATATTTCGATGACTCACTATCGGAAGTCGGTCTCCGCCTGGGCATCCCCGTTGACGACCTTGAACGTGCCAAGACCATCCTCCAGAGTTTGGATCCTCCGGGAATCGCAGTGGATGATCTCCGGGAGTCTCTCCTCGTTCAGTTGCATCGCTCTGACCGACTTAACTCCCTGGAGTTTCGTATCGTCGAAAGCCATCTCAATGAACTGGCTCGTAAACACTACCCGAAGATAGCGCAGGCTCTCAGTGTAAGCGTGGAGGAGGTAGTGGAGGCCGCTGATCATATCGCTCAACTTGATCCTGCTCCGGGAACCTCCTTTGATCCTTCGGGTAATCCCTACATCATCCCTGACGTCTCATTTGAAAAGAACGACGACGGTGAGTGGACTGCCCTGCTCACTAATGAATACCTTCCTCGCCTTCGACTTAGTGACACGTACAAGGACCTTGTGGCTACCAGTCCGGACCGAAAACTGCGCACTTATTTGCGCAATCAACTGCGGGAAGGCCGCACTCTCATCAAAGCCCTTGACCAGCGTCAGACCACTATTCTCGCCATCTCGGAGGAAATTATCAGGCGCCAGGGGGAGTTTCTTGAATACGGTCCGCGCAGCCTCAAACCCCTGACCATGAATGAAATTGCGGATACGATCGGAGTGCACCCTGCTACTGTTTCGCGAGCTGTAGCTGGAAAACACGCCCGCACTCCCCACGGCGTAATGGAGTTACGCCGCTTCTTCTCCACCGGTTACACAACCTCACAAGGCAATTCGGTCTCCAATGAAGGAGTTCGGGAGGCCATTCAGTCCATCGTCGATTCCGAGGATCGGCACAAACCTCTGTCGGATGCGGCCATTCAGAAGGCCCTCGCCCAACAGGGGATCAAGGTGGCCCGCCGCACCGTGGCAAAGTACCGCGAGCAACTCAATATCCTGCCCAGTCATCTCCGGAGAAGTTTTTGAGCTCTGCCCAACTCTCCGTAAAAGAGAAGATTCATTCCAGGGATCCTCCTTTCCCCTCTCACGCAGGATAACCCCTCGCCCTGAGAATAGGCTGAAGGCGCCGAGGTCTTCAAATTCTCAACTCTCCACCGTGGAAGATTTGACAACTCTGCAGAGACCACCGACAACCCTCATCCCCACACATGACCGAAGACGCCATCCGCAACGCTCTCTCTGTTGTCCGGTACCCGGGATTTTCCCGCGACATCATCTCCTTCGGCCTGGTAAAATCGATCTCGATCAAAAATGGAGTGGTCGCAGTGGGCATAGAGATACAAACCCGCGATCCCAAGGTTCCTGAACAGATTTTCAAGGACTGTCACGAGGCCCTCGACGAGATGGCTGGCGCCTCCGAAAATGTGCAGGTCACAATCAATATCGAGGATCCACCGGGAGCTCCCAGCACCCCCGGTGGAGTCGGCGGAAAGCAGTCCATACCCGGTGTAAAGCGGGTAATTGCCATCGCTTCTGGCAAGGGGGGAGTGGGCAAATCCACGGTTTCGGCAAATCTTGCCGTCAGCCTCTCAAAACAGGGACTGAAAGTTGGGCTCTGCGACTGCGATCTCTACGGTCCTTCCATTGCCCATATGTTCGGAGCCACCGACCAACAGCCCAGGGCCGACTCGAGGGAGCGCATCATTCCCATCGAAGCCCATGGCATCAAATTGATGTCTATGGGGTTCCTCCTTGGAGATGATGCCCCGGTCATCGTGCGGGGCCCTCTTGCCACCCGTTATACCCAGCAGTTCCTCAAGGAGGTCGCCTGGGGTGAACTCGATGTCCTCGTTCTCGATCTCCCACCGGGGACAGGTGACATTCAGCTCACTATCGTGCAAACCATTGCCCTTGATGGTGCAGTCGTAGTCACTACTCCCCAGGAAGTAGCCCTCATCGATGCCCGTAAGGCCATCAGCATGTTCGCCAAAGTGAATGTGGGAATCCTCGGGTTAATCGAGAACATGTCCTGGTTCGAGTGTGAGCATGGCACAAGATACCACCTCTTTGGCAAAGGAGGAGGGCAGCGCGAGGCCGAACTGATGGGCGTTCCCCTCTTGGCTCAGATTCCCATCGATCCTGGTACTCGTGAACGCTGTGACGAGGGAGAACCGGTGGCCTTACTGGACCCGGTCAAATCGCCGATTTCAGCAGCGTTTCGACAGGCCGCCGAGGCCCTACCTGTCCCCAGTGGGTAAATTTAACCCCACCCAAAGTCAGGTCCCCGGCTGCAGGAATCCTTCATCTCCGGGACCGCGGCCTGTTCCAGGCTCTCCCTATGCAAAGAGCTTTTCCACAGCCTGGGCCTTAACCAGTTCACGTGGCTGGTTGAGGTGATTGAGGACAACAGTCTCCGGATCAATTCCCACGCTGTGATAGATGGTGGCCAGAACCTCACTCGGGTGGACCGGAAGCTCGACCGGGGCGGAACCAGTCTTGTCCGATTTGCCGTGCACGTAGCCACGCTTGATTCCCGCTCCCCCTATGACAGAAGTATAGCAGTAGGGCCAGTGATCACGCCCATCCGCACTATTACCATTCCCGGAGGTGCTCACGCCCTTCTCAGGCGCACGCCCAAATTCGCCAATGGCCACTACCAGGGTCTCGTCAAGCATGCCCCGCTCATCCAGGTCCTCAAAGAGAGTGGCCAGTCCACCATCCAACATGGGACCAGATTGATTTTTCATACGCTTGCTGAGATCTTTGTGGTGATCCCATGAGTGGTTATCGGAGTTGGCCACCTTAGGCCAGACCACCTCAACCACGCGAGTCCCCGCTTCCACGAGGCGACGGGCCAAAAGGCAACTCTGCCCAAAGGTATTACGCCCATAACGATCGCGCAGGCCATCGCTCTCCATATCCAGGTCAAATGCCTCACGAGCCTTACCTGAAACGATCAGGTTCAAGGCCTGCTCGTAGTAATTATCCAGATTGTATTTCTCAACGGCCTTATCAATGGCAGGCATCTGGTCCTCAATCGTCTGACGTAACTTCGCACGGCGACGGAGGCGGGTAGAAAACACCTCCGGACGGAGCTGAAGGTCTTCCACATTGATTCCGTCCATCTTGTTCATCTTCATGTCGTCCCCTGGAGGATAGAGGTAGTATGGATCGTAGGCCTTGCCCAGGAAACCAGCGGTACCCCCCTTGCCCACTACATTGCTCTCCTGGAGCGGACGGGGCAGCATGACGAAAGGAAGCATGGGCTCGTCAGTGGGCTTGATTCGGATGATGTTGGAACCAAAATTAGGAAAGTCCTTCGGCGAGGGCGGCTCAAGCTGGCCGGACGGGCTCACCTTGTCAGTGGTATAGCCCGTCATGATCTGGTAGATCGCCGCAGTGTGATTGAAGAGCCCGTTCGGGGTGTAGCTCATCGAACGAATCGTTGTGAACTTGTCGTTGACCTTTGCGAGCTGAGGCAGGATCTCGGTAAAGTGGATCCCGGGGATCTTGGTTGGAATGGTCTTGAAGGCGGAGCGGATCTTGTCCGGAACGTTTTCCTTGGGATCCCACAGGTCGAGGTGACTCGGTCCACCCTGCAGGTAAAGCAGGATAACACTCTTGGCCTTACCCCAGCCATCTTTGCCTGCATGCGGACTGGCCTCCGACTGGTCCTGCGCTGCTAGGATATTATTGAGAGACATTCCCATCATGCCAGCTCCTCCGACTCGGAGGAAGTCACGACGGGTGTGGCCGAGATGGGAATCGCAGAGATCGCGACCCTTTGCACCTTTGATACGGAACATATTCTTAAGTCTGGTGGCGCGGGTCATCCCTGACCCACATGGTTACTTTAGTGATTAAACAGGAAAGAGGGGTTGTTAATCAATGCCCAAGTGAGGTCCTGGGCAGCGGTAAGCCGGGGATTCTTGGCCTGCCTGGCACTGATTTCCAGATCCTTGCGGAATCTGATGAGCCGGGGATCCTCCTCAATAGGCATTTCCGCGTATTTAAGGGCCTTGTTCAGTTCCTCCATCTTCTTGCCGGCCGGAATCGGCGGAAATGGCCCTTTTGCGGCCCAGCGGCGTTTCTGGAGTTCCGTATCACTCTCACCGACCCATGCCGAGAGGAGTTTCTTCTCCTCTTCGCTACGCTGCCCCGCCCCCTTGCCGAACGCATCGGCGATATGGAAAGGGATTCCAAAGTTCAGAGGATCAGCGTCTGTTGTGACATATACACGGAAACGCCCTACCGGATGACTCTTGAAACGACACAGCACGCCCACCGTGAGAGTCGCTCCGTTTTCTGAATCGCCCGCCGCGGGTTCCTTCAACTTGAATACCGCCCGCTGCGGGATCTGCAAATTTGTGCCCGCAAGCGCCCATCCCTTGTTTCCCCCATCCAGATTGCCATCAAAGGTGCGCTTCACGTCAAAGCCATTCTGTGTGAAGGTCGCCTTTGCATCTGCAAAAACGATTCCCTTTCCCTCGGAACCCCCTGCCTTGGCCTGCCACCGAGCCTGCACCTCGGTAATCACCATGTTCCCATCCTTGCTCAGACCCGGACCTCCGTTAAATGCGAGATCCGGAACCGTCTCGATCATCAGTCCGGTTATATTGCTCAGCTTCGTTTCCCCGGAAACCAGATAATCAAAGGCCCGCTCGCCTCCATTTCCCTTTACAGAACCATCGGGAAGAATCTCAACCTTGGATTTATCAGAAGCGGTCACCGAGGCGGGCCTGATCAGATGCCACTTCGTGGGAATCTCTCCAACCTTGGCCTTCGCCGCGAACTCCTCGACCTTTGCCGGGAGGGTCGCCTCGTAATCAACAACTGCTTTCTTGAAGCCATCGATCTTTTTCTGCCGCTCCGCCTCCAGGCGCTTACGCTCCGCATCGCGCTGGGCCTGGTAGTCACTGATATCCTTCTTGGCCTTGTCGATACCTGCCTGGCGCTTGCTTTCCCGCTCCTCGCGAATGGATTCCGACTCTTTTTCGAGTCTCACCAGTTCGGCCTTCATCGCCTCATGATCACTCTGAATCAGGGCCCAGTTTTCCTGCACCACCTCAACCTCGGAGGGTCGCGGTTCCCTGTTAAGAACCCGGAGGTAGATCTCCTTGATAAGCTTCGCGTCGTCCTTCTGCTCAGTCACCAGCTTGGCGATCGCATTCTTGGGATCCGCAATGGCATCCGCAATGTCAGGGCCACTCAGAAGGGCCATCACGCCGCTAAGCTGCATATCATTGGCGCGGTCACACTCGCAGGCACTTTCCCGGGTAGGACGACCCAAAGTGGCAAGCAATCCGCTCTTGGTGTCCTGCTTGGCGTCAATCTGTTTTGCCTGCAGCTTCGGCGCAGAACCAGTCACCGCATGGACCGCATCATAAAGGACTTCCGCCGGAAGGCGACGTGCCTGGGCATGGGAGAAGTTAATCTGGTCGTCCTCATTCCATTTGTTGGTAACCAGGGAGAGTTGATAGGTCCGTGACTTGCATATCTCGGCAATGAGTTTCCGGACATCAAAGCCCCCCTCCACGAACTTCTTGGTCAGATAGTTCAGAAGTTCAGGATTCGACGGAGGATTGCCGGCACGGATATCATCGAGCGGCTCGATAACCCCGGTTCCCAGAAGATAACCCCAGATTCGGTTAGCATAACTTCGTCCGAAGAACTGGTTGTCACCCGCCGTAATCCAGGCTGCAAGCTCTTCGCGCCGTGTGGTGCCCTTCTCGGGAGTGGCCCGGGGCTTCTCATGCTTCACGAGATAGGGAAAGGCGGGTGGGGTCACCTGACCGGTCCGTTCGTGCTTCATCTCCCCCTCACCGGCATCCTTGGCGATCTCGTAGAGAGGCTTAGCACCCTCTACTGCAGTTCCGCCAATATTCTGCTTGGGCGCATTCTTGCCATCTCTTTCCAGCTTCACCCTGGAAAAGTAGGCTGCGATCTCATAGTACTGGTTCTGGGTCCATCTCTCGAAGGGATGATCATGACACTTGTTGCAGTTGAAGCGGGTTGCCAGAAACAGGTGCGTGGTATTCTCCATCAGGAGGTCAGGCTTGCGATGAATCTTGAAATAGGACGCGGGCGGGTTCTCCTTGTTTGAACCACTGGCAGTAAGGATCTTTCGCACAAAAGCGTCATAAGGCGTATTTGCCTCCACCTCCTTGCGGATCCACTCACGATAGATCTTGGCCCCCTCTCCTCCGAGGAACTTGCTGTTTACCATGAGCATGTCGGCCCACTTGTTGGTCCAGTGCTGCACAAATTCGGGAGAACCTATCAGATCATCAATAACTTCCTCCCGCTTGGACTTCGAATCGGTGGGATCGGCCAGGAACAACTTCAACTGAAGGGGCTTCGGCGGCAGTCCAGTTAGATCAAGATAGATCCTCCGGAAGAACTCTTCGTCGCTACAGAGGCCGCTGGGCAGAATCTTCATGCGCTGCCACTTGGCTGCTACATGTTTGTCGATTTCCCCCCATGCCGGCTGCTCGACCCACTCAAACCCACTCCGATCTCCCATCACCGTCAGGGTAGTGGCCGCGTAAGCTCCTTCGTAACGCGCCAGCACAGGTGCCTCACCCCGCCGCAGGGTGGTCATCAATCCATAATCGTCATGGATCGCCACGTCCTGATTGGCACTTTCAAGAAACGATTCACGGGTCACATCACGCATCGAACCATCCAAATAGGTTGCCACTACCCGTATCTGCTGCTGCCCACCCACTTCCTGGATCACGGGGTTCTTTGGAGAGACCTTGATCGACTTCACTACCGGCTTGGGGTCGGCCAAGTTCGAGCCATTGGCGATCCATTCGCGGATAATCTGATAATATTCCGAATGCGGCTGGGTCACCTGCTGCCCCTCGTGAGGCACCGCCCCCGTGGCCTTGAGGAGCATAAGACTGTCATCGGGAGAAGCGTAATTCACACGCCGGGCCGAAATGTCATCACTGAAGGCCCGCACGTCAAAAATCGGATCGTACCCGCGGAGGGATAGCTTGAACCCGTTTTTACCGTCCTTGGCACCATGGCATGTTCCCGCATCACAACCCATCCGGCTAATCACCGGCTTCACATCCCTGACGTAGTCCGGCGTATAAGGTTTCTTCACATTCGTAACGACAACCTTCGCCTCTGCCTTATGATTCCCAAGACTTACGGATAGCGTTCCCTCTCCATCCTTGATGGGTTGGACCCGGCCCCGTGCACTCACTTCCAGGAGGCCATCCACCACTGCTGTCGACACCTGCCGGGTCACATCAGCTGCGCCGCCCTGCTTGAGGGTCGCCGTGACGAGAATCTGCACATACTGGTTGGACTTATCAAACACGATATCAGCCGGCTCCAGAGTCAGGGACGATATTTCGTCAGCGGATATCTCACGCTCACCAAGTTCAGCACGTTTGCCACGTTTTCGATTAAGAGGCTTCTTCTCCCCGACCTTGCGCTGGGAGGCCACCTCTGATCCTTCCACCTCCACCGGCACGAAATCTCCCCTCACCTTGCCATTCTCTACCTCAATAAAGCGAACCTTACCATCCGCGCCGGCCGCCGCCAGGGTCTTGCCGTCTGGCGCAAAGGCCAAGGAGAACATCTCCGTTTCCGGCACATTAATGGTGTGAAGCACCTTCACCTCGCGCGCCCAGTACTCCTCCAGTTTCTGCTTCTCGCCTCCGTTGGGGGTCTTGTTGAATATCTTCTTGATATCTCCCGGGATGGCACTGTCGTAATCCGAGTGGTAAATTGTGATAGTGCCTCGACCATTCAGGCTGCTCACCCCCGCGGCCCTCTTCCCATCTCTATTAAAGGAAAGGTCCCATATCCGCCCCGGCATACGTGGAAATTTCCGGACAACATTCGCATTGTCCCCGATCTTACGCGCAGTCTGCCGCTTCAGGCGAAAGATCTGCGGTTGCCCATCGGACCCCCCAACCAGAACCTCGTCCTTTGAAGGATGACCTGCCACTGCGGCAATCCCTCCCTTTAACTCACCAGGGGTGATTGAGGTCAGGTTGTCGATAAGCCTCTCGGTTTCCACCTCGGTGTGCTTTGCCGTCATATCGCGGCCCACGCTGATGACCTGCTTGCCATCCCGGGAAAACACCGAATCGAGGACCCAGTCGTTGTGTCCTCCCATGAAAAGCACCTGTTTGCCATCCGATACCTGGATTGCCCGCAGGGTATTATCGCTGCAACCGAAAGAAACCAGCTTGCTGTCCGGTGACCAGGCCGCCCCGTAAACGGTATCGTAGGTCACTGGCGCAGAAACTTTGAGTGCCTTCTTGGCGACATCCCAGATCTGCACCTCACCCATCCGGCCGGGCAATCCTCCAGTGACAGCCAACATGGTACCATCCGGCGAAAAGGCCACGCTCTCGATACGCTCGGCAAGCCCCACCAACCGCGCTACCAACTCGCTTCCGTCTGCCTTGTGGACAAGGACCTCGTGAAAACCGGCCACCGCAAGCAATGATCCATCCGGGGAGTAATCCATCGAAGTCACCACCGGGGGCACCGCATAAAGCGGCGGGTTCTTCATGTCATACTTCTGGAAGGCGTTCTCCGGCGTATCGTCAACTGCTCCCTCGCTAATCCAGCGTTTGATAAGAGCAATCTCGGTTTCGTGGAGCGCCTTGTCCCTGGGAGGCATCTCGGCCTTCCCGTTCTCACCAGGAGTAATCTGCTCAAGCAGGAAGCTCTGGCCCGGCTTCCCTGGAAGAACAGCCGCCTCTCCACTCTCGCCCCCGGCAATAAGGCGCTTCACATCGGTCAACACGTAATCCCCCTTGGATTTCGCGGGCTGATGACAGCCCTGGCAACTCGCCTGCATCAGAGGCCGAATGTCATTCCAGTAACTGACCGGGCGGCTGGAGGCATCACCCTCTCCTTCCGCACCGTGGACGTAATCGACCGAGAATATCGCAGTGGCTATCAACGCCAGCGACGAGAGAAATCCGTGCATCTGTCTCATGGGCATGCTTGCGGGGCGAAAAATTGTGGCAGTCTTGCAGCAGAGTTACAAGCCAACCGTCCCGAATTACTCCCTTTAGAGGACCGATTTAGCCTCTCGTCCTCCAGATTGTGACTAACTTACCGAAAATCCGTCACGTTTCCGGGCCGTTCACTATCTCTCCCCTCATAGCGGTTTCACAATCCCAACTTCGGGACCCGACCGGAATTCATGGTGAGTTCCACAAGCAAGAATCGCAGCAGATTCATCACAATGAGAGCTCCCTTCCGGCACACTCCTGACACCCTTGCTCCTCTCCAGATCTCGTCCTAGACTCCGAACCCCCAAGCCCTCCGCACATGGGCATGACATCAGCAAAAAAAAGCATCAGTCCTTCCTTCTGTCCGCTCCGGTTCAGTCTTGCACTCGCAATCTCACTCACTGCCGACGTCCCCGCTCAGGATAACCTCCCTCCTCCTGCCGAGTTGGGCGGAGCGTTCTATCTGGATGCCTGGCAGATAGAGAAAGAGTTCCTGGTCAGCCCCCTCGCCCTGCAACAGTGGTGCGACCTTGGCATCACTCCGGATTCCAAGCTTTCTCCCGAGCAGCGGGCCACCCTCAAACCGAAGATCGGCGAATTCCTGGCGACAAGGTGTCCCGTCACAATTCAGGATGCCCCAATCGAGTTTACCCTCGACCGCATTCATTTCATTGAACCAAAGGCCTCGGAATTCTCTCTCATCGACCCGGAGGCCACTGTGTCGCCTCAGGATATCCGGATCAGCGCGGTCTACGCTGCCCCTAATCGCGACCTGCGCCAAGCCCTTCAGATTATCTGGGACCTCATTCCTGAGAACAGTCCCTACGTCACTGTCAAGGTTGCCGATGGCGGGGGCACGCGCAGTTTCAATCTCACCAAATTCAATCCCTCCCTCAATGTGCGAGGCCGCTATCGTTCCGGTGCCCGCACCCTTCCTCCTCCTCCCCCCGACCTCCCATCCTTTGAGGCCAACGTTATCAGGCTTCCCTGGCTCAGCGCTCTTCTTGTAATAGCCCTCATGCCACTTGCGATCACGATGTTCCGCACCGGACAGAAGCGCGGAGTTACTCTTCTCCTGCTTCTGCTCGTTGCCATCGCGGCGGCAAGCCTCAAGGACATCCGCATTACCATCCAGAAAAGCACCCCAGAAACCGAGATCAGCGATAGCCAGTCATCTCTTATTCTCGATCCCCTCCTCCGTGGTGTATACCACTCCTTCCACTACCCGGACCGGGACAAACAATACGACCAACTCGGCAAGGTAATAGGAGGAGAGGCCCTCACTCCCATATTCCTGGAGGTGCAGCGCACCCTTGAAAGCCGGGAACGGGACGGCTCTCGTGTGCGGGTGAATGATCTTCGTGTTGAATCCTCCCAACCCTCTCCTCTACGCGACCGGGTGGGCTTTGAATCCCTTTGCGACTGGGAGGTGAGCGGACGCGTTGGGCATTGGGGCCACTTCCACGATCGCACTAACCTTTACCGTGCCAGCTTCGTAGTCGAACCCCTAGGCCAGACCTGGAAAATCACTCAGCTCAACCTCCACAGCCGCGAGCGTGAACCTGATACTCTGTCCCCTCCAATGCCAAAGCCCAATTGACTCCGTGCTCCACGTCAAAGAGATTGAATTTGCCTATCCGCACAGCACCTACCGCCTGCGTATCGAACACTTCGTCTGCAAGGCCGGGCAGGCAACCGCGATAGTCGGCCCCAGCGGTTGCGGGAAAACCACCTTTCTTAACCTGGCGGCGGGAATTTTGCGACCAACCAGAGGGAGCGTCAGGGTGGGCGATATTGAAATCAGTTCTCTAGGAAAGACCGCCAGCGCTACTTTCCGCCTCGCTCACATCGGGCTCATCTTCCAGGAATTCGAACTCGTCGAGCACCTTGCGGTTGGCGACAACATTCTTCTTCCTCTCCACCTCGGCCTCAGATCTAAACGGTCCACCATTGAATCGGAAGCAAAACGAATCGCCGAACAAACCGGAATCGACGGTTACTGGAAGATGCTCCCGGACCGCCTTTCCCACGGTGAGCGCCAGAGAGTTGCTATCTGCCGGGCACTCAGCACTAGTCCCAGGCTCGTCCTCGCTGACGAACCCACCGGAAATCTCGACCCCACGAACAAACGCAAGGTGCTCGATCTCATGATCGCCTGCGCGCGGGAGCGCGGGCAGGCCCTTGTGGTCGCTACCCACGATGTCGAACTGCTCAAATCCTTCGACGAAGTCGTGCAGTTCGAAGAACTCAACCAGTTCCGGGAGGCTCCTGTCTCATGAACCCGACTGGCCTCGCATTCCTTAGCTGGAAGGCCCTCAGGCATCGACCCTTACGGTCGGTCCTCCTTGTTGGAACGATCGCTCTGACGATCTATTTTCCCCGGGCCCTGCAGGTCTTCATCAGCGAAAGCGAAGAGGTCCTCCAGGAGCGGGCGCGCTCCACCCCACTCCTCGTGGGCCCAAAGGGCAGTTCCATAGACCTCACCCTCAACTCCCTCTATTTCACCCCTCAGCAACTTCCCCCGCTCACGCACGCCGCCTACCAGAAACTGACCCGACAAAACTTCGGTACCACTATTCCCATTCATGCCCGGTTCCGGACAGGAGATGCTCCCATCATCGGAACTTCGCTCGCCTACTTCGATTTACGCGGACTGAAGGTCGCCGTCGGCCGTGGGATCACCCGCCTAGGCGATTGCGTAATCGGGGCCCGACTTGCGGCCCTCAGGAATCTCAAACCGGGTGATACAATCACCTCTTCTCCCGAGAACATCTTCGACCTCGCTGGCGTTTATCCCCTCCGGATGCGCATTACCGGCGTACTAGCCCCCAATCAAACTCCCGACGACCATGCTGTATTCATCGACCTCAAGACGGCCTGGATAATCGAAGGGCTCGCACATGGACATCAGGAACTTTCCGAACGGCAAGTAGCTGCCCCATCGCAAAATACCGCCGGCAAGATTATTCAAGCCAATGCTTCAGTAATGGAATTCAACGAAGTCA
Source organism: Roseibacillus sp. (assembly GCA_022448985.1). Lineage (GTDB taxonomy): Bacteria > Verrucomicrobiota > Verrucomicrobiia > Verrucomicrobiales > Akkermansiaceae > Roseibacillus_B. Next base: position 31,012 of record JAKVCR010000041.1, on the reverse strand, counting down.
CCGACGCCAATATTGCAAGTTTCCACTTTCATGGAGATTCCGGAGACTTTCCGCTCTCTTCCACCATCATCGTCCCTAGCGACGACAAGCAGCGCGCCCTTGCCCTCGCCTTCTACCAGGGTGAACAAGCATCCGAACAGATAGTCGTTCCACTGCATGCGGTAAGCGACCTTGCTCAGACCCTCTTTGCCACCAAGCGACTTGCCCTGATCGCCTTCCGCCTCCTCGGCCTGGCCGCCCTCGGCCTGGCCGCCATGGTGTTCCTGCTCTCCTTCCGCCTTCGGGCGCGCGAATTACGCACCTATGCCAAGGTTGGGGCAACCAAACTGACGATTGGCTGCCTGAAAGCAGCCGAGGTTTCCATCATCGTTATTTCTGCCATGATACTCGCACACTTGGCCATCTCCCTCACCCGTTCCCTGGCTGCAGACATCCTCTCCAGGTTGCTCACCTGAGATCTGCCCCGACGATGAAAGACTCTCTCAGCAATCCTGTTCTCTTCCTCGGCATCACTCTTTCTCTGATTTCCTGCGGAGAAAATGCAAAGGAATCGAAGAACCGTGACAGCGACCGTAGAAAGCCGGCCATCGCCGCTGTGAACTATCCGCTCGCCTACTTTGCCGGGCGCCTTTCGGATGATTTTGCAACAATTCTCTTTGACGTGCCCTCCGATCAGGACCCTGCCTTCTGGGAGCCCAGTGACGAACAGGTCAGCGCTATTCAGGAAGCCGATCTCATTCTCCTGAATGGTGCAACCTACGCCAAGTGGGCCTTGAGCCGAACCCTTCCCTACGAAGCAACCGTGATAACCACCAGGTCCTTTGATGACAACTTGATCAAGATTGAGGGCAGCTTTAAGCACACGCACAAGAAAGACTCGGAGGCCCACTCGCACAATGGCCTTGCATTTACCTCCTGGCTCGACTTCACCCAGGCTTCCGCCCAGGCCGCCGAGATCGCACTTGCCCTCGGCGAGAGGTTCCCCGATCGCAAGGAGGTTGTGATGAGTCGCCTCAAATTCCTCCAGGAAGATCTCTCCGAGCTCGACGCCGCTATGACTGCTGCCTCCTCCAAGTTGAAGACCGCTCCGGTCATTGTTTCTCATCCGGTCTATCAATACTGGGCCCGTGCTTACAACATCGTCACCCCCTCACTCCTCTGGGAACCCGGTCTAGAAATCTCGCCTGATGACATGGCCACCCTGGCCGAAATTCAGAAAGAAAATCCCGGCGCCAAATATTTCATCTGGGAGGACACTCCCCTCCCGCAGAACATCGCGCGACTGAAGGATGCAGGCCTCACCAGTGTAGTGATCTCCCCCTGTGGAAACCGACCGGAAAGCGGTGACTTTCTCAGCATGATGAGAGCTAATATTTCCGCCCTTGAGGCCCTCCCCGATTGATCCTTCCACCGGTAACGTAAAAGCAGGACCGCTGATTTCCCCATTCCTGCCGACCGGACCACTGCCGAGTCGCCTGATTGAAACCTTGCCAGCACGTAATGCGTATGCAGCCTGTTCCCACACAATCCACCCATTACCCATGAATCGATTCCAACGTACTATCGTCGCTGGCGCCACATTGGCACTCAGTCTCACCACAGTTCAGGCCGATCACCATCTCTCGGTCCACTACAAGGGCAAAAGCGGCCCGGGAAAGGGCAAGCACATCGTTCTTGTCAGTGGTGACGAAGAATATCGCTCCGAGGAATGCCTGCCCATGCTGGGACGCATCCTCTCCGATCACCACGGATTCGACTGCACCGTTCTCTTCTCGGTGAATGACAAGGGCGAGATCGATCCTAACAACCAGAAGAGTGTCACCAATGCAAAGGCCATGGACTCGGCAGACCTCATAATCATAGCCCTTCGGTTCCGCAACTGGCCCGACGAGGACATGAAGCACTTTGTGGATGCCTATCACCGGGGCGTCCCCATCATCGGCCTTCGCACCAGCACGCACGCCTTTCAACTCCGTCAGGGCGCCTACCGGAACTTCAACAGCTTCGGAAAAAAGGTGCTCGGCGAGGGCTGGGTGAGCCACTGGGGACACCACAAGCGGGAAGGATGCCGTGGCGTGGTGGAAGACGCCAACAAGGATCATCCCATCCTGAAGGGCGCTACAGATGTCTTTGCCGACAGCGATACCTATGAAGCATATCCTCCCAAGGACGCCACAATTCTCATGCGGGGATTGGTAACCAAATCCCTCAAGCCGGACTCCGCTCCGGTGGAGGGCAAAAAGAAGAAAAACCGTGCCACCGGACAGGTCGAGGATGTTAACGATCCAGCAATGGCGGTGGCTTGGACCCGCGAACTGAAGAATCCCAAGGGCAAGACCAACCGTCTGTTCTGTACCACGATGGGAGCTGCCACCGATTTTAAGAGCGAGGGTCTCCGCCGCATGGTTGTCAATGGAGTCTTCTGGGGACTCGGCATGGAGGACAAGATTGACGGCAAAGCCAAGGTCACTCCGATCGGGGACTATAAGCCTACCTTTTACAGCTTCAACGGCTTTAAGAAGGGAATAAAACCTTCCGATCACAAGTAATCGCCGGTTCCGGTTCCATCATTCCCCACAAACGGGCCGCTCGTTCCCTGCGGCCCGTTTTGCATTTGATTTCAGCTCTCTCAGACTGGCCGCCAAGCTGGCATTTTCACTCGCTCCTTGTCACCCCCTGCCGACCTCTCCATCGTCCGGCAACGCATGAAAACCCGCACCCTTGGCTCAAACGGATTTGAAATAGGAGAGGTAGGCCTTGGCTGCTGGCAACTGGGAGGGACAGAATTCGGCCCGCTGGATGAGGAGACGGGGCATCAGATTCTGTCGTCAGCAAAGGACAGCGGATCGAACTTCTTCGATACCGCCAATGTGTATGGGTCTGGACGCAGCGAGAGAATCATCGGAAAATTCCTCCGGGAACATGGTGACGGCATCACCGTTGCCTCCAAGACCGGCCGCGAAGTCTACCCCGACGGTTACAGCGAAGAGAACCTTCGGAAGTCGATCCTTGAGAGCAACGAGAAACTCGGACTGGACTGCCTCGATCTCGTGCAACTGCATTGTGTCCCGCATTCGATCCTTCGGGAAGGAGCCATTTTTGACTGGCTGCGCGCACTCAAGAACGAGGGGCTCATCAGGCATTTCGGAGCGAGTGTAGAAAGTGTGGATGAGGGGCTCACATGCCTGGAACATGATGACCTCCTTTCTCTCCAGGTGATCTTCAATCCCTTCCGACAAAAACTTATCGAAGAACTATTCCCCCGTGCCCTAGAGCAGGGGGTGGGCGTCATCGTCCGACTCCCCTTGGCCAGCGGATTACTTAGCGGAAAGTTCACCACTGAAACTACTTTCGGAGAGGGCGACCACCGCAACTTCAACCGGGATGGTGCATGCTTCAATGTCGGGGAAACCTTCGCAGGGATTCCCTTTGAGAAGGGAGTGGAACTCGCTGATCAATTGCAACCTCTCGTGCCCGCAGGCATGACCATGGCTCAAATGTCTCAGCGCTGGATTCTCGATTTTGAAGCGGTCTCCGTCATCATCCCCGGTGCCAGTTCCCCGGAACAGGCGCGGCAAAATGCAACCGTTTCCAGCCTTGCCTCCCTTTCAAGCGGTTTGCACGACACACTCCGCCAATTCTATCTCAGCGATGTCCATGATCACATTCGCGGACCCTACTGACAGCATCCCCTCCCCCTATGAGAAACCGACGGATCCCGCTCATTCTCCCCGCGGCACTCTTCGCCCTTCTGCCGCTCGCCTCTCCGGCTGATTCGCGGAAGGCCCTCGCCATCCAGGTGAACCCGGAGGGCTTCAATGCCTCCAAGGCCGATATCCACGCCGTATGTCGCTCTGCCGCGGACCAGCTGCTCCGGCACATGAAGGGACTGGAAAAGACCACGACCCTAGTAAGCAGGGGAGACCACGGACCGATCGTTCTCTTCAGGCGCGGGGAAAAAGGGGAGCATCTGATAAGGCTAACCACCGGCAAATTATACTGGGCTCAATACGCCTACCAGTTTTCCCACGAGATTTGCCATGTCCTCTGTGGTTATGATCAAGACTTTCGGGGCAACCTCTGGTTTGAGGAGACCATCTGCGAGACTGCCTCCCTCTACTGCATGCGCAGGATGTCAGTGGAATGGAGAACGAACGCCCCCTACGGAAACTGGAAAAGTTATGCTCCTTTACTGCGTGATTACACCGATGAGATTGAGCGGAACCGGAAAGATTATCTTGAGATCATCCGCACCGGGATGCCGGATTATTACCGTAAACACGCCCAGCACCTCTCCTCCAACGGTACCGATCGGGAAAAAAACGGCGCAATGGCCCTCGTCATGCTGGCCGTTTTCGAACGTCACCCGCAGAATTGGAATGCCATTCGCTGGCTGAATTCCTCTCCCTCTCCCAAAGGGGAAACTTTCACGCAGTATCTCTCCAAGTGGAAACGGGCAGTTCCAAAGGAACATTCCGCATTCGTATCCTCTATCGCGGACCTTTACGGAATCTCACTCGAAGAAGATCTGGAATGAGGCGCACGCCGTGTAATCTAGGACGACTCCCTCAAAAAAAACCGGCCAGCAATCCGATCAGGGAATGATATCCGTATCAGGGCCATCGAAACGCATGGGCGGGGCGTGAATAATCTGGATCTTCCCCGAACTTGAAAAGGGAGGAGTCCCCGCCACCAGGAAGGCGCCATCGGGCGAGAAACGCAGGTGCGCAAGACTTGATCCTCCTTCAGCTATGGACATCAATTCACGTCTCGAGGCGACATTCCACAACCGGAGACTTCCATCCGCGCTGGACGATGCCAGCGTCCTGCCATCAGGAGAGAAGGCCACTGACCAGATAGCCTGTTTGTGGCCTGGCAGGGTTCCCAGATGCTCCCCGGTAGTGACATCCCACAGACTGACCGCATTTTCAAAGTCATCAATCCCGTAGGTCAGGGCCAGAATTGTTCCATCTGGCGACACGGCCACACTCGACCCAAAGGACTGCCCGCCATGCTCAATACGCATCCGCTCCTTGCGTGTAGCAGTATCCCATATGATGCTGTAGCCATCTCTTGTTACGGTTGCCAGCGTTCCCCCGTCAGCAGAAAACACCGCCCGGCGAGCTGAGATTCTCATTATTGGATCCGAAGTGTCCTGCAAGTCCCACCAGGCCAGGTCATCTCGTAACCCAACTGTCACGATGGTAGAGGAATCAGGAGCGAGGGCCAACCTGTCAACCCGGGAACTCCCGCTTGCAAAGGTCATGAAGTCATTCTCCTTGCCCAACCTCCTTATCTTGACTCCCCCCTCGGGCAATGCTTCCGCCAGTGCGGTCAGATCATCCGTCAGCGCAACGACATAACGGGGGTAGCGCTCGTCTGAAGAACTCACTTCCAACTCGTGGACCATCTTCCGGGTTTCGAGGTTTATAATGGCAACTCCTCCTTCCCTGTTCAACGCACCAACGTAACGACTATCCCGCGAAAAGCTCAATGGCTTCCACTGCCCCACGATAGCCTCGGACTCCGGCAACCCGCTTGTGGGCCATATCTTCACCTCGCCATCCTTGCTTCCACTTGCCACCAACTCTCCTTCCGCCGAAAGGGCGGCACACCAGACCTCTCCTCGATGGCCATGCAGGGTCCGAAGGAGGCGTCGGGAACCAAGCTCCCAGAGGCGTACCGAATGATCCCAGCTGCTTGACGCCAGAACCTGCCCCCCCCAGTCGGCGGAAAGCGACGTAATCATGCCCGAATGCCCCTCGTCGGCAGGACTGGCAGGCAAAACACCAAGCTCCTCTCCGCTTTGCGCGTCCCAAGCCCCAATGTAAAAAACCCCCAACTCCGATTTTTCGACGTGTGGCGCCAGGATTGTCTCGCCGTCCGGGGAGAACAGAATCCTCGTTCCCCCCGGGAAAAATACCCGCAAGGGAGCCGCGGAGTCCTGCAGGATGACCTGGCGATCTTCCGCAAGGACCCACAGAACAATACCCTCATGCGAGCCTGTGGCCAAGATCTCCCCATCCGGGGAAAACGCGAGTGGACCGGTCACATCGGGCAGTCGCCGGATGGGCTGCCAGCTCCCGGTTTCCCAGAATGTTACCGAGTCACGTCCACTGGTGACCAGAACATCTCCCCGCGGAGAGAGGGTCACCGCACCACCTCCTCCTTCTCCCACCAGTTCCTGCACTACTTCCCCACTCTCAAGATTGTAAACTGTCACCCCGCTCCGACTCCCCACTGCAAGCCGCTCAATCTCCGGAAGAAAAACCACGGCCGAGGCAGGACCGGGCACGGACATCTTCAGATCGTCCAGGGAGAGATCCCATACCAGAACCTCGCTACGTGTCCCCACCGCCAGAAGCTCTCCATCAGGAGAGAACGACAGGGCTGAAACCGGACTGCCCTGGCGTGGTAACGTGCGATGAGGAACTCCCATGCACCTTGAGGCAAGGTAGCGCCATTCGAAGCCGCGCAGTTCCCCTTCCGGATCCGAACGGAGCTGGTCTTCCAGAAGCTTCAAAGCCTTGGCAATGTGTCCGTCTTCTACCGCATGGTAACCAACATTGATATCTGCCACATACTCATGGAGTCGCGCAGTGGCTTCGCTCCGCATCGCTTCTTCCCTCCCACGCAGAGCGCTCTCATGAGCAATGGATTTTTGCCGGTGCGCCTCTCTCATCTCCCCCTCTGCCCGGGTGGCGCGCAGGGCCTGCCCTGTGCTGATGATCACTCCCCCAACAAGCATTAACAGAAGCAAGGCCACAGCGGTCACCGCCGTCCTGTTCCGGCGAACAAACTTACGGAGACGATCAGACGCGCTAGGCGGACTCGCCTCCACCGGCAACCGAGCCAAGTAGCGTTCGAGGTCGGCAGCGAATTCACTCGCTCCGCCGTAGCGGTTGGATCTATCCCGCTCAAGCGACTTCATGACGATCCAGTCAAGGTCGCCCTGCACCTCAGCCTCCAACCTGCCCATCGAGGTTCCTCGATCCATCGCGATCCGGGGACGATCCTCAACGCGAGAGTGCCGCAACCTCAACGACGGTCGATAGGGATCGATATCGCGAAGGGCCTGACGCAACTCCTCGATGTCGGCCTCCCTTACCTTCTCCCCGTCCAATGGGGTGTAACTCGTAAGCAACTCGTAGAGCAGGACACCGAGAGAGTAGACATCGCTGCGGGTATCAACATCCAGACGGTCCCGCCGGGCCTGCTCGGGACTCATATAGGCCGGCGTTCCTATGACTGTTTCATACAAGGTCATCGACTGATCGTCCTCGAAAGGATCGATTGCCTTGGCTACTCCAAAATCGATGACCTTGGGAGCGGCCTCATCGTCCTGTGTGGCAATGAGAATATTGGAGGGCTTGAGGTCACGGTGAATGATCCCCTTTTGATGCGCATGCTCGACAGCCCGGCACACCTTGATCATGAGGGAGACCCGCTGTCTCACCGCTAACGAATGGCCATCACAATATTCGGTGATGGGCTCGCCTTCCACAAAGTCCATCACGAAGTAGGGCCTGCCGTCGGGACTCGCCCCCGCATCAAGAACCTTCGCGATATAAGGGTGATCCATCATGGCGAGGGCCTGTCGCTCGGTCTCAAACCGCCGAATGACACTCCGGGTGTCCATCCCCAGTTTGAGGATCTTGAGAGCAACCGTCCTTTGAACCGGATCCTGTTGCTCGGCCCTGTATACTGAACCACCTCCCCCTTCTCCCACGAGGTCCATAAGTCGATAGGAGCCTATCTCGTCGCCGGGGCCTTCTCCCGGCAGCCCCATCACTGCTGCCCGGTCATTCCCCCGGGTCGGATCTTCCACCGCTGGCCGCTCAAGAAAATCTCCCACCATGGTCGATTCCTCCAGCAACGACTCCACGAGTCCACGCAGAATATCATCGCCATTACACTCAATATCGAGAAGTTGCTCCCGCTCCCTCTCGCCATCACATGCCAGCGCTGCAGTAAATATTTGCCGCACCTTTCTGGCAGACCCTGCTCCCTTTGCTGGATTACGACTCACGATAGCGAACGATGGATGGTTGAAGGTGAAGCGTCCAAGACCTCCCCGACTGTGCAATACATGATATCATCGCAACACGTATTATGCGCCAATTAGTCGAATTTCCCGCTGAGAACCTCTACCCTTACGCTGTCCCGTTGACAGAACCCCTGTCATTTCGGACTCTCCACCCGCCTTGGACGACGTAACCCGCATTCTCTGCCGTATGGAGACCGGAGAGTGCACGGCGGAAGAGCTCCTTCCTGCCGTCTACGAGGAATTACGCCGACTCGCCTCCCGCAAGATGGCTGGTGAACGCGCTGGCCATACCCTCCAGGCCACTGCCCTCGTCCACGAAGCTTGGCTCCGCCTGGAGGGTGCCTCGGGAGGGAACTGGAAAAATCGAAGCCACTTCTTCGGGGCGGCTGCCGAGGCCATGCGCCGCATCCTCGTCGACCATGCCCGCAAGCACAAAAGCCAGAAACGAGGATCCGGCGCACCCAAGTTGGAACTTGAGACCGCCGAAGCATCCATCGTTGTAAACGCACCCTCTGATGAACTGATTGCAGTCCACGAGGCCCTGGGGCGCCTTGAAGCGGAAGATTCTCAGGCCGCCAGACTGGTCAAGCTCCGTTACTTCGTGGGAATGACGATGTCCGAGGCCTCTGAGGCCATGGATCTCAAGAAGCGGACCGCTGAGGCTCTTTGGACCTATGCCAAGGCCTGGCTTCATCGGGAGATCAAAAATCCCTCCTGACAAGCCCCTTAATCTGCTAAATCCCTGCGGATCACCGTTACAATTCGCGCAAGAGTCATATAAGATCCACCCAATATCTCCACCATGAATAAGTCCATTATCCTGCACGCGACCTGGCTCATCATCGCCGCTGCTGCATTTCTCTTCGGCCGTTCCAGCATAAACTCAAGCAAGGCCTCCATTGAAGCCAGCAGCAAGAACCGATCAAGCAAGAGCACCATTGTCAGGAACGGGGATTACGCAGCGGGACAGAGATCCGCCACCCGGGCGGGTCGCTCCTCTTCCGGCAACGACAGGACACAATCCGGAGTGACCGTCTCCCAATTCCTCAATGAACGCGACCCACTCGTTGCCAACCAGTTGTTCGCTGACCTCATCCTCGGCATGGATGCCTCCAGTGCGCGAAGCATCTTTGACAGCCTGCTTGAAAATCGGGGCAACAGTTCTGATTCCCAGATGGATCTCTTCCTGCGCGCCTGGGGGCAACTGGACGGCTCTGCCGCAATGGAGGCTGTCGAGGAACTCAGTCGGGATCCCCGCCGACAGGGACAGGCCGGTGTTGCAGTCATGACCGGTTGGGCCAGCGCCGATCCGGAGGGCGCTAAAGCCCACCTCGAGGGGATCGATAATCAACTGGCAAAAGGCGTGCTGGCCCAGGGTATTGTCAATGGGCTCGCAAGCTCTGATCCGGACGCCGCTACCGACTTTGTCCTGGAACTCGACCAGTCTCAGCGGGCGGCTCTTGCAAACTCGGAAGGTGAAGAGGGGCAACGCCAGTGGTGGGACCGGGGCCGGGCCTATGCCTTCGACCGTCAACTCGACACTATCGCAAATGCGCAGATCGAACGGGGCATGTCCAATGCGACTTCATGGGCCGAACAACTCCCGGCAGGATCAATCAAGGCCTCGGCCTTCGACCGGGTAGCCGATCATTTTGCCCGCGAAGATCCTGCCGCCGCCGCTGACTGGGTGAAGGGTCACGCCGATAAGGACTACGCCGAACGGGCCGTGCGCGAGGTGGCTGAAGAACTTGGCCGGGAGAACCCGGAGGAAGCAGTCCGCTGGCTCGCAGATCTTCCCGAAGCCAACCAGTCGCGTGCCATCCACCAGTCCATGGAGCGCTGGACCCGGGAGGATCCGGTGGCAGCCGGCAATTTCCTCCGTGAAATGGAACCCTCTGCCTCACGCGATGCGGCAGTGCGCAGTTATGCCAATCAACTAGACGGCTCCGATCCCCAGATGGCAGCGGAGTGGGCCGGTTCCATCGCCAACGATGAGATCCGCACAGAGACCCTGAACAATGTCGCCCGCTCCTGGATCCGCAGGGATCCCGGGGAAGCCCGGGCATGGCTTCCAAACAGTGGGCTTCCCGCTGAACAGCAGGAACGGGTCATCCGTGATGCCGATCGCAGGCAGCAGTTCCGGGATCGCCTGCGGGGCGGAGACGATGGCGGCAGGTAACGGCGGGAGAGATTTTCCTCCCTGACAGAAAATGAAAACCCCGCGACATCCTGATGCCGTGGGGTTTTTCGCGATCCAGGCGGAGAGCCCTCCACTCTATTCCACCTTGATCCCCATATTCACGTCACAGTCCTTCACGCTCTTCTTGAACTCCTCTACCGCACCCGCAGTCACCTTCGTCTGCCAGAGGTAGAGCTTCTTGAGGTTCTTCAGTCCGGAGAGCTTCTTGAGCCCCTCGTCGGTGACCTGCGTTCCGTAAAGATTGAGATATTCCAGCTCGCCCAAGCCCTTGATGGAATCCAGGCCGGTATCCGTAATCCCTGTCCCATTGAGCCAGAGCTTCTTGAGTCGCGGCATTTTGCCAAGGTTTGCCACCCCGGCATCGGTGACCGCAGTGGCGCCCAGGTTGACATCAACCAGCCCCTGACTCACTGGAGCCAGTTTGGCCAGATGCTCGTCCTTGAATTCCTTCCGCATGCTCACCGCGGTGAAAGTGAGATCACTGTCCTGCTGAGAGACAAACCCAATTGCGTTCGGAAAATGCCCCGAGACCTCGGCAATGCCCCCTTCAAGGGCCTTACGGGCAGAGGCTAACTTTGCAGCACTGGCCCCCGCTTCGGCAAAAAACTTCGCCAGCGCCGTCTTTACCTCCTCATCGGAGGGAACCTTCTCAGCCGCCGCCAGGACATTCTGCGGTGCGCCTGCATCCTTCATGCTCTTCCCCGCGGGAAGATTGGCCTTGATCCACCATTCCAGCACCGTCAGCTCATGCTCCGTAATCTGGGGCTTGCCCTCAGGCGGCATGTGATCGTCATCGTCATGCGGAAGCTTTATCCGTTCGATCATGAGGCTCTCTTCCAGATTCCCCGGCACTGCTGCGGGAGCCTCATCGCCACCCTTCTTGATCAAATCGAGAGAGGTTAGAGCCAGTTTGGCTTTGATCTTCTTCTTTCCGCTCGGGTTATCCGCAGCATCGGCGTGACATTGGTAGCACTTGCCCCGCAGGATGGGTACGATCACTTCCTTATAGGTCTCACGCTCTGCCGCAGGCTTCGCCGCGACGGGATGCACAAGCAAGATAGCCCCCGCCACTGCGGCGAAGACGGCTGGAATTTGGGTTGTATGACTCATGACAGTGTTAATCGGAAATACTGTGCCCGGGACGGATGCTGCAGCAGCGTAGCCCGGGCTACCGCCAATGGCAGCACTTCCTTCACCAGCAAACAACGGAAAACTGAGGGGTCTCCATCGCCTCTTTACAGGAGAGCCGAGGCTTAAAATACCTTGCAGAGCGTATCAACGGCCTGGGCCGTCTGCCCAAGCGACAGGGAGTCCCGGATCGGCTTTCCCCATCCGGGGACCGGAAATCGGCCAAATCACTCTTCCACCTCCTCTTCCGTCTCTCCTCCGTGGCTCAAAATGAACTGCAGGTCCTCAAGACCGAGGTTGCTCGCGAAGCCCTCATCGCCAAGCACATTGGTAACCAGGGCCGTCTTCTGGTGCTGCAGAACGCGAATCTTCTCCTCTACCGAATCACGGGTGAGGAGCCTGTAGGCGATCACCTTGTTTTTCTGACCAATTCGGTGAGTCCGGTCAATGGCCTGATTCTCAACTGCCGGATTCCACCACGGATCATAGAGAATGACGTAGGAGGCGGATGTCAGATTCAAGCCGGAACCCCCTGCCTTGAGAGACAGCAGAAAGACCGAGGGATCCTTGCTCGTCTGAAACTTTTCAATTTCCCCTTTCCGGTCCTTGGTTTGCCCAGTGAGGTAATTGAAGGAACGACTATCCACCTCCAACTGGGTGCGGATAATTTCCAGCATGGAAACGAACTGCGAAAACACCAGAACCTTGTGTCCCTCCTCACGCAACTGGTCGAGCAGGTAGAAGAGAGCAGTCAACTTTGAGCTCTCTTCCTTGAGATACTTCGGGTCAATCAGCCCAGGATGACAGCAGATCTGCCTTAGCCGCATGAGCCCCTGCAGGATAGCAAAGCTGTTCTTTTTTACCGCTTCGTCAGAATCGAGGCCCAGGAGCGCTTTCTGGATACGCTTCAGTTCGGCCTTGTACATTTCCATCTGAATGCCATCCATGTTGGCATATACCTCTTCCTCGGTCCGTGGCGGCAGGTCCTTGGCTACCTGGCCCTTCGTTCGACGAAGGAGGAAGGGTCGAAGCCGTGCTGCAAGACGGTTTTGCGAGTGGGGATCCTTCCGTTTATCAAAGCGCTTCTTGAAGTAGGCGCGGGATCCCAGCACCCCCGGCATTGCGAACGCCATGAGCGACCACATATCCATCAGGCGGTTCTCAATAGGTGTGCCGGTAAGCACCAAACGGTTTTCCGCATCCAATTCGCGTGCACATTTCGCAGCCTTTGAATCCGGGTTCTTGATCTGCTGGCCCTCGTCCAGGATAACCACGAGCCACTTCACCTTGTTGAGTTCTTCCCCGCCCACGCGCAACTGCGCATAATTGAGCACAAGGACATCCAGTTCACTCTTGAGGGCCTCAAGGTCCAACTGATCACGGCTCCGGAGGACCTGCACCTTGAGTTCCGGCGCGAAACGCTCAGCCTCCACGGCCCATACGTCGAGCACAGACTTGGGACATACCACGAGAGCAGGCATGTGTTTGCCCTGCTCCTTGGCCAACTTGCGCAACCAGAGGACATAGGCAAGACTCTGGATTGTCTTTCCGAGACCCATGTCGTCGGCCAGAATTCCACCGAAGCGGTTGGTCGCGAGATAGGCAAGGAAGTTGAAACCATCAACCTGGTAGGGCCGCAGATCCGCCTTGAGACCCGTCGGCAACTCCGGCTCAACATCAATATTGATTTCCTTGGCACTGTCCTTGATTCGCTTCCAGGCCTTGGGATCAAAGACCTCAGCCGCCTTCGGATCCGCCAATTGCATCGCGTGCATGCGGTGGGTGTCACCGGAGAGATCGAAAGGATCCAGCCCCAGCCTGGTAACTGCATCACGTTGATCAGGATCAAGTTTGATCTCGAGGCGCATCCATGAACCGTCTTCCATGCGCACATAGCCGCCGCGAGCGGCGACCAGTTGCCGGATCTGAGCCTTTGACAGATTGACCCCTTCCACATCGATGACTACCCGGAGGTCAAACCAGTCAATCTCCTGGTTGACGACCTCGAAACGAACCGCTGCCGAAACCGGATCGGCGAGAATCGTCCGCAGTTTGCCGTCCATCTCAATCTCAATTGACTCCGGCATCTTCTCATTCCACTCTGCGAATTTCTCGGGAAACTGCTTCGTGATGCGCGTCTTGAAGGCGTCCAGTTTCTCGTCGTAAGAGAGACCAAGCACGGCCAGGATACTGGGAACTGGATAAAGTTTTTCGCGCGCAAATCGGAGAAGTTGCTTCCCTCTGACAGGCTTCTGCTCGACCATTTCCCAGCCCCCCTTAACCAGTTTCTCGCTGCGGCGCTCTTTTTTCTCCAGAGCTGTGACATCAATAACCAGGTGCTCTGTTTCCGCTGCCGTCAGGCCCTGCATAATCTTCATTTCGAAACGCGGATAAAGATCAAGATCAACCACCCGCCGACGCATCGATTCCGGAAGCCGGGCTCCGATTTTCCGGAGAAACTCTACGCCCTCCAAACTGTCGATAACTGTCTTGGGAATGAGATACCGCGGCATCACTTCTGTCTCCTCCAACCAGCGGGGAGGACCGGGAAAGACCGTCTCATCTGACTGGTAAAGCTCCTCCCGACCGGGCAGGAGTCGCACCGAGTGAGACACGTCCTCCCCACCCTTGGTCACCAACTGCAGGGCGAAACAATTGGGATTAGCCGGATCGTCCTCGCAGACCCACTTGAGGGACTCCTTGACCACCTTGAACTCGCGGGCGTCAAGATTGACGAGGCGACTGCTTACCGCCTCCTGGCAAAACATGCGGTTCAGAAATCGGCAGGCTTCCTCCTCATCAAGATCGAGCCCTGCATCCCCGTGCTCGGTATAGTAATTGAGAAAATGCTCCCACAGGATCTGACTCGCGGCATCTGTCCGCAGGGCTGAGTCCTTATAAAGTTCAAGGAGTCGCTCGATCTCCTGTTTTTCGCGCAAAGCATACCATTCGCCTTCTCCTTCCCGCGCCTCGATCCGCGCCTCATTGATGGTGGACACCAGACGGAACTGCACCTCACTTGGCTCAAGTTGCGGAGGTCGGTCATTGACCCGCTCGATACGGTCATACCAGGAGGAAATCTCCCGCTCCTGCTCCCAGTCACTCATCTTGCGTTGCACCGCCCCAAGGTCGGTGATCGCATTCATGAAGTCCGGGTAGCTTAGTTTGCGCTTGTAGAACGCATAGGCGATATAGTTCCAGAATTCGATGATGTCGCCAGGAGGAACAGGCCAAAGCTCAAGCGGTTCATAACTGTTTATTTCCCAACGTGGGCTCAACCGCACCATGTCATGATCGTGAATCTCTCCTTCGATCACATAGCGACGATAGCGCTTCTCCACCTTGCTCACGAAGTCGGACTCCTTGTCATCGACCTCACGATCGAGTTTATCCTCAATAAGATCTATGACGGGGGTGTCATCAAACTCGTTCGGTGACTCGGGGAGATCCTCCCCCCGGTGCATGCGCTCCAGCATCGTCGCGTACATTGCAGCCCCCGCGACGCCCTCATCTTCTTCAGTACAGTTCCCAAACCAGCGATTCCCCTGAAGGCGGAGAGTCGTCCGATGAACCCCGGTCTTATCCTCCACCCGACCCTGAATGTAGAGGTGGTTGCCGAATATCTGTGTTACCGCGCCATCCTGCTGAAGCCTCTCCCCCTTCTTGCGGACCTTCTCAGGAAAACCGTTGAGGAAATTCAGCGTCGCGCGGTCCGGATTCAGCGCGGACATCGTTGATTCTGTCATGATAAGTGGTCTCTGACCGCCACCGGATTGGAGTATCCATACAATCAGCGGGAACTGATGATAACACAGCGCTTCGACTCCGTGCAACTATTGATCGCAAACTCCTGTGAGCAAGCAGAGCGGTCTGTTTCCAGAGGTGTTAGACCCTCTCTTCCGGAAAATCCGGGGATTGCCGGCCATGCGCAGAATCCAGTCTGAAGCAACGGACCAGCAATCCCTGTTGGGGCGCCAGGAGCCAGGCAAGGCAGAACAGCACCCCGGCGGCCACTGCCATCATCCCCGAACTCACGGTTCCCCCCAATTTAAAGAGCGGAGGAAAAGTCAATGCCCCGAGATGCCCCAGAAACGCTGAGGCAATGCCAATCACAGCGCTCAATATAAGCATGAATAACAGGCGATTAGTAAGCAGGAGAGCGGTGGCTGGAGGGACAATCAGCATCGCAATTACAATAATGCTTCCCACCGCCTCGAAAGCCGCAACCGTGGTTACAGCCACAACCACCATGAGGAGATAATGCATCAGGTCGGCATTGATTCCCATCGTAGTGGCAAGCAAGGGATCAAAGGAACTGATCCGCAACTCTTTGAATAAAAATGCCATAAAAAGAATATTTACGAGCATTACCGCCCCGATACTGAGGGCCGCACGCGGCACCTCAAGGGATCCCACTTGCACGATATCAAGGACACAATACTCCAAGGAGCCGTAGAGCACGCATCCAGGGTCAAGTTCCACGTGCTGAGCCGATTGGCGAATGAGGATGAGGCCGAGGGCGAAGAGAGTCGTAAATACGATGCCCATAGCCGCACCCCGGTCGACCTTTCCGAATCTGCTGACCCACTGCGTGAATACAGCGGTGAGCAGGCCCACGAAGGCCGCCCCGACAAACATCACGACCGTTAACCGGCTATGCGTAAGCAAAAAGGCCACAGCGAGACCGGGCAGGACGGCATGGCTGATGGCATCCCCCATCATGCTCATTCGGCGCAAGACAAGAAAACAACCTGGCAAGGCGCAAGCTACTGCGCAAATAGCGCCGATCACAACCGTCCAGGTATCCACACTGTCCCAAATCATGGCGTTACGGTAAATTGCTTAGGGATTTGCGGGTTGATCAATGAAGTGGGGGCTGGGTGGAACTTCCAGGCTGGAGGGTCGATCCTGTAATTCAGCTTCGAGCTGAGCAACTACCTCGGCATCAAGAACATGCTCTACCAGGTCGGCATCCCGATCGACATGAGAGGGCGCAATATCAGCATAGCGGATAAGGTAGAGCTCCCAGAGACGGTGATTACGGGTTACCCTGGCAGCTTCGCCAAAACCGGCCTCCGAGAGCCTTATCCGGTCTGACCCCGCCACCTCCAGGTGATCCTCAGTTCGAGCGGTACGCAGGAGACGATTGATTTGCTGAATAGACCACGAACGATGACCCAGAAGGGAATCAAACGCGATAGGCAGATTCCGGATGGGTTCTGCTACATCCGGCTGCTGACCTTCAAGTATTTCGTATGCCGCTCGCAGAAGGTGTTGCCGCCCGACCTTACGGCGTAGTCGAGCCTGCCGCAATGAGCGAGGCACCACACCACGGGCAGGGCCAAAGAGCATGCTCATGAGAAAAATAGAGGCCGCCACCAGGACAATTACGGCGCCGGTGGGAAGATCGGAAAAAAGCGCGCTAAGACTCGATCCCAGCCAACCGCTCATGCCACCGGCAGCAGCGGCCAGGACCAGCATGCCTCGCAGATCATGCGTCCAGAAACGTGCCGCGGTTGCTGGGATGATCAGGAATGCAATGATTAAAACCAGGCCTACCGCCTGCAGACCCACTACCGTGACCGCCGTCACCAGTCCGAGCATGGCTAGATCGAGAAAAAAAGTCGGCCAGCCCTGACTCGCTGCAAAGCCCTCGTCAAAACAAAGAAGAGTGAACTCCTTGAGCAGGAAGATCGATGCAAATGCGACTCCTGTCGTTACCACAAGAATCAGAAGGAAGTCCCCGAATACCATCGAAGCCGCCGTTCCATAAACAAAACTGTTGAGACCGGCGGCATCAGCGCTGGGGAGATCGCTCACCATTCTCATCAGGGCAACCCCGAACCCAAAGGCAACACCCATGACGATCCCCATTGCCGCATCATCTTTCAGGCGGGTAGTGTTGCGAATCGCCAGTACCATGAGAACTCCAAGCAATCCGGTGGCCGCCGCCCCGAGAAGCAATCCAGGAAGCCACTTCCCCTCTCCACCCAGAAGCACCATCACCACAAAAGCCACGCCGATGCCCGGGTAGGTAGAATGAGAAAGGGCATCCCCCATCAGGGAACGCTTCCGCAAAAGCAGGAATGTCCCCACCAATCCGGAAGTCACCCCAAGAAGCGTGGTGGAAAGAATAACAAGACGTGCGTTGTAGGACTGCAGGGTAAGCACCTTCCAGGCGTAATCCAGGTCCGGCCAACTTAGCCCCTGAGCCTTTGCGACTCCACTGCTCAGGAAGAGAATCGCCAAAATTGCCAGGCAAATTGGCCCACTTCCTCCTTTAGCGGCTGACATGGCGCAAGCGATCCGTGACATCGTCCAGCAAACTAAGCTTGCCCCCGTAGGTTTTCTGAAGGTTCTCCTGGGTGAACACCTCTTCCGTGGGACCGGAAGCCACCACCCGCATATTAAGCAGGACAAGCCAATCAAAGTAGCGAGTCACCGAGGCAAGATCGTGATGCACTACCAGACAGGTCTTACCCGCCTGATTCAACTCTTTCAGCAAAGCCACAATTGCCTGTTCAGTGGCAGCATCAACAGCTGCAAACGGTTCGTCCATGAAGTAGATCCTCGCATCCTGCGCAAGAGCACGCGCAAGAAAGACTCGTTGTTGCTGCCCCCCCGAGAGTTGGCTGATCTGCCGATTTGCCAGATGGTCGATACCCACACGTTCCAAGGCTTCCATGGCAATACGTTTCTGGGTCTTTCCAACCCGACGGAACCATCCGATTCTCCCGTAAGTCCCCATCGCCACCACATCCAGCGCGCTTACCGGAAAATCCCAGTCGACACTCTCCCGCTGGGGGACGTATCCCACAAAACTGCGCCGCGACTTGTAAGGAGCCCCATAAATCCGCACCTCTCCCGAGGCCTTCGGGACCAGATCCTGGCACGCTTTGAGGAGCGTGCTCTTACCGGCCCCGTTCGGCCCCACTACCCCCACCAGTTTGCCTTCCGGGATATTGAGCTCGATATCCCAGATGACCGGTTTGCGGTGATACGCCACCGTCAAATCGTGAATCGCGAGAGGGACATTGTCCGGATGTTCCGGACGGCCATCCGCAGAGGCGTGGCGATTATCGACAAAAGACTTCATCAGTTGTTCTTCACCCACTCCCGGAAGCCCCCTTTGGGAACGGTTCCTCCGAGAGCTTTCGCGATNGTAGTCACGTTATGGTCAATCATCCCAACATAGGTCCCCTTGGAGGTTCCCGCTTTACCCATCGAATCTGAAAAGAGCTCACCTCCCACCGCGACTTCATGACCCTTGGCCCGGGCCCCCTCAATCAGGGCTTCGACGCTTTTGCGCGGCACCGAACTCTCGACGAATACAGCCGGAATCTTCTGCTCCACCAAAAATTCAACCAGCAGCTCAATATCCCGTAACCCAGGTTTCGCTTCCGTGCTCAGCCCCTGGATGCCATGGACTTCCAACCCGTAGGCGCGAGCCATATAGCCGAAGGCATCGTGTGCCGTTACAAGCACGCGCTGGTCCTCGGGAATGGAGCCTATGGCCTCCTTTGCGTAGACATCCAGTTGTCCAAGCTCCTTCAGATAGACCTCTGCGTTTTTGCGGTAATCCGCTCCATGAGAGGGGTCGAATTCCTGCAGTGCGTCTCGCACTACTTCCACCGCCTTCATCCACCCGACCACATCCATCCACACGTGCGGATCGTAATGCTCTGATTCATCGGTGATAACATAATCAGTAGTCTCCCGAATGGCCTCTGTCACCGCGTGCACGGATTTATTGCGCCCCACCTTTACCAGAACATCGCTCATTTTCCCCTCGAGCATCAGTCCGTTATAAAAAATCATATCCGCCCCACGGAGCGCCTTCACATCATTCGTCGATGCCGCATAGAGGTGCGGATCTACCCCTTCTCCAACGATTCCCTGGACAACGGCATGGTCACCTGCCACCCGTTTCACCACGTCGGTAATCATTCCCACTGTGGTCACAACCTGATAGGGATACCCTCTGGGGCCCATGCCCGTTTCCTTCGGTCCTTCCCCGCAACCTGACAGAAGCCGGCAAGCCACGGTAATTGCGAGCAAGGTAATCAGTCGTCGTTTCATCAACTCTATGATGCGAGTTTAGGGTAATCTGGAATTAGCTTAAGCTAATTTTTATTGAAGAGGCTAAAGTTGGTCTATCCCCCCAACTTATATTCCTGAGACTAGAGCATGGCTGGGGCCTTCAGAGCCTGCCAAACGGATATTTTCGCTAATTAGACTCAATAGCATTATTTCAGTGTAGTAAGCCGATATATTCCACAAGCTACTGATCTTACGATCGTTACAAATCTCATGCGAACTCCTGCATCCTGCTGGGGACGAACAAACTCCCCCACACCAAGTCTATCCGGCAGGATTGAACCCTGCTGGTGCTTTTCTTTCTTCAATTCTGAACTACATCTTCAGCGCGCCCCTGCGTAACCACACCACCAATTCTCCCACACCACCCCGTGTCCTCCCTGACCTTCAGCTCTATCGAAGAAATTGTCGCGGACATCGCCAACGGCAAACTCGTCATCGTATCCGACGATCCCGGAAGGGAAAACGAAGCGGACCTCATAGGGGCAGCCTCGCGGGCCACCCCTGAGATCATTGCCTTCATGGCGACCCATGGACGCGGATTAATCTGCGCACCAATCACTCGGGAACGGGTCAAAGCACTTAATCTCCCTCCAATGACGCGGCGCAACAGGGAGGGACACCGTACCGCCTTCACAGTTTCAGTGGATGCCGCAAACGGAATTACCACTGGCATTTCAGCCGCCGATCGCTCACTGACCATCGGCCTTCTTGCAGATGAATTTGCGGGTGTAGACAGCTTGGTCCAACCTGGCCATGTCTTTCCCCTTCAAGCGGCGGACGATGGGGTCCTGCGCCGGGCCGGACACACGGAGGCCGCAGTTGATCTTGCCCGAATGGCTAATCTCCCTGAAGCCGGGGTGCTCTGCGAAATTATGAATGAAGATGGCACCATGGCCCGCGTTGGTGACCTTGGCACCTACCAGGACCTGCACGGTCTCAAGGCCTGCACAATTGCCCAGATCATCGAGTACCGCCGCCGGACTGAACGCCTGGTGACATGCGAGGAGACCATCGACCTTCCCACCGAATACGGAGCGTTCGATTGCCACCTCTATCGTGTCCACACCGATGGCTCCCACCATCTCGCTCTCACCCGGGGGAACATCGCACCGGAAGAACCCGTTCTAGTCCGAGTCCACTCCGAATGTCTCACCGGAGACGTATTCGCCTCCCGCCGGTGTGACTGTGGCAGCCAGCTCCAAACTGCGCTCGAGCGGATCGCAGAGGACGGGGGAGTGCTCCTCTACCTCCGCCAGGAGGGCCGGGGCATCGGCCTCGCGGCAAAAATCCACGCCTATAAACTCCAGGAGAAAGGCCTTGATACTGTAGAGGCCAACGAAAAACTGGGCTTCTCTTCCGACCTCCGTAACTACGGGATGGGTGCCCAGATTCTCTACGATCTCGGTGTTCGCAAGATTCGCCTTCTTACTAATAATCCGAAAAAAGTGGTAGGCTTGGAGGGATATGGACTGGAGATCGTCGACCAACTGCCCATCCGCTCGGAAGCGAATCCCCATAATCAGCGCTATCTTGATACGAAGCGCGACAAACTCGGTCATCGCCTGTAGAATGGCCACTCCCCTCTGGATCGATTACAACGGGATGTCCTGATCAAATGCGCCGCAGCAGCTAACTAGAACGAAGCTAGATAGCAATACACCCCGGAATTTTAGATTCAGCATTCAGCGTTTAGTTCCTAAGGTTTACTCATCATGTCTCTGGAGCTCCCACGGAAGCCTCGCCTCCTCAATACCAAACACAACAAGCTCGCCATCGTGGCCTCGAAGTACAACGAGGTCTACAGTGATGCTCTCGTTGATAATGTGATCGATGAATTGAGCCATCACCTGCCCCAGGCCCGGGTCGACTTGGTGCGGGTGCCCGGCGCCTTTGAAATTCCGCTCGCCATCAAAGCCTTGCTTGAACTCGAGCAACCAGTCTGCGCTATCGCCCTCGGAGTCATTATCCGAGGTGAGACTCCCCATGCCGATCTGATCGCCCGGACCGTTACCGACTCCCTCCAGCAACTTGCTCTTCATTATGGGACGCCGGTCATTCACGAAGTGCTTCTGGTGGCCGATGAGGCCCAGGCCCACAATCGTTGCCTGGGTGACGAATCGAATCGCGGCGTCGAAGCCGCCCGGACTGCCGCCTCCATGGTGGAGATCTTCTCTGAACTCGATCGCGGGGGGTCGCTTCGCATGCAACCGAAAAATGCCTGACACCTCACGTCACCGCATGCGCGAGGCGGTGGTGCAGTTCCTTTATGCGCTGGGGCCTGCCGATGTCCTCCCGGATGTGCCGGATGCTGGCGTCCTGTCCTTGCTCCTTGAGTCGGCCCGCGACAAATCCACCAAGGCCCGCGCTAAAGCCGTAGTGCATCTCCAGCAAGGCCGGGAGAAGATTATCGACGGGTTCTCCCCGCTGCTGCACATCCTCGAACAACTCACTCCTTCTTCTGGCTCAGAAGAGATGAGCAAGAATCTGAAGTCCTGGATCACGGAGGAGGAAAACCTGAGTAATTACCTCCATGGTTTGCGGCACGAGCTCAACGGAAATAGGGATGTGACCCGCCTCCGTGAGAGCATGGAAGGTGCCAGGCGAGGTAATCGCGCTGCTCTCGCAGCCGCTGCCCAGGTCACTGCAACCGAGCCACCATTCCCGGCCCTGCAACAGCTCTACAAAGATGCCCTGGCCCTAAGAGAGCAACTGGCTCCAATGAGTGAACGCCTCTCTCTCTCACTGGGCGACGACCTCACCGCACTACCTGAATTAAAATCAGTAGCACGGGCTGAAAAGGACCTCGCACACACCACCTCGCGCATCGAATCCTATTACCACGAACTACGCCCGCATCTCTCTGCAATAGACCAGAAACTTGCTGTTGTCGTAGATAACTACTCTCCTGAACGACTGGATCGTGTCGACCGGGCCATCCTGCGCCTCGGCACCTACGAACTCCTCTTTGATGACAACGTCCCCACCTTGGTAGCCATCAATGAAGCCATTGAACTGGCTCGATCCTTTGGAACCACTGAATCTCCCGGCTTTGTCAATGGGGTGCTCGATCGCATCGCTAAAAGTTCCTAGCGCGCTGGGAAGCTCAGCACTTCGAGCCCCTGCCATTCCGCCGCAACCTACTGGGCAAGCATCCCTTCCACCGTCAGATCCACGAAGGCACCGGGGCCTCCGATATAGCGAATCTTCCGCTCGCCATCGAGAACGTAAACCAGGGGAAGATCTCTCACGCGGTACTCGGAGTGGATGCGGCCGTTCAGATCGGAAAAGTTTCGCCAGGGGATGGTCCCGTTGGCACGCAGACTTCGTAGTACCTCCCGGGAATCGGAGGTTACCCCAATCAGGTTCATCCCTCGCTTTCCCTGCTGCTCATACAACTTGCGCAAGAGTCCGAGACCCCGCTCCGCATCACGCATGCTGGTATGCCAGAAGGCCAAGACAGTCACCCTCCCCTTCAGCATGCTCAGCTTAAATGGTTCCCCAGCGGAATCCCGCCCGATGACATCAGGAGCAGTCCTTCCTTTGGTAAGATTCTGGATCACGAAAATCTCATCCATTGCAAGCTTTGAGACAGTTGTGTCTCCAACCTTCACTTCATGGGCTTTGATGATCGCCCGGCGCAGGTGATCAATCCGTCGTGTCATGATTGCCGCATCATCACCCAGTCCCTTCAACAACATCGCAATGGCAAGGGAAGCCTGGCCCTGCACTTCCTCGTGGGGATTCTCTTTCTCAACCGCTTCAATCACTTTGAGTATCGCCGGATCGGATTGACTAGTCAGGGCCAAACAGAGCATCCCCACCTTCGGACTCTTGAGGTGAACCCGCTGGAGGAACTGTATGATGGACTGCGCGCACGACTGCGCCTCTCCCGGATCGGTCGACACGGCGAAAACCGGGGCACGCTCCAGGATCCAAACGCAATACTCAATGGTCCAATCATCGCGAAGGGAATCCTTCAATTCCATCCACATGCGCGAACCATAGACCGAGGGTTTTGGGCGATTCTTCCAGACATTCAGCTGAGCTTCGGGATCCGCCACCCCCAGTTTCCGCGCCCAATCCTGAACCGCCCCTTCATACTCCTTCTTGATCTGAGAGGCTGCCTCCGGTGTCCCAGCCCTGCTCAGCACCGGCCACGGAGTAGCGAGAATGAAAAGAAGCATAAGGGATCGCATCGCCGACAGCATACCCCCTCCCCTCCTTCTGCCAACCGTCAAACTCCCCAGCTCCAGAGACAGCCGACATCACAAAGCTGACCCACGTCATCAAAAGAACCCCTTCCGCAGCAAGAATACAGCGCTTCCGCTCCACCCGCACGCCGGCGCTTTTGCCAGAATAGCCTCCCAGAAATCCATCGGTCCGGATCACCCGGTGACAGGGCACAACCGGCGCAAGGGGGTTACGCTTGAGGGCCTGCCCCACCGCCTGCGCCGAACCGCAGTTAAGACGATTGGCCAGGGAACTATAAGTCACCACCTTTCCCCTCGGGATTTCCTTTAATGCGCCATACACCCGGCTTTCAAAACTGGTGGGCGGGCGTCTCCCGGTCGCCATTTGGGCCTCTTCCCGCCTCGCGCTCAAGGCTCCTCCGTCCCGTTGGCCTGCTCCTTTTCAGCAAGCCGCTCTTTAAGCTCTGGCCAGTGGTCCCGTCCCACGATGTAGCCTACGCAATTGGCATTACCACAGAGACAGGGATGATCCTCGTAATTTTCAATATCGAACCCGTAATCAAAGGTGAGTTCCTCACCCATGTCGATATCTCGAAGGGAATACAGGAATATCTGTTTCTCTTCAATCCATGCCTCACAATTGGGAGCGCAGGAGTGATTCAGGAGACGAGCCGTATTCCAGGGAACGTTACCGTCGATATCCCATTTCTTGTTCAGGGTAAAAATATAAACCGCTGCGTCGCCGGTCTTCTCAGCGTGTTCCATCTGCACGTTAGCGCGCCGCTCACTCTCCTCCTTGCCGATCTTTTCCCCGAGATACTCGATCACTCGTTTCCCTGTGGGTATTGGTTTCGCAGCGTAGACCCCCGTGCCATGTATGTCCGAGTTCCGCACTTCACAGTATTCGCTCTTGGCGCGCTCTACCAACTCCTCCATTTGGCGCCGCAGGCGGGCGGCGTCCTTCAGTTTCTTCCCCTTGGCTCCGGACCTGCTATTCTTCGCTTTTCCCATGAACATCTCGTGCCGCTAATCACTCTCAGTCCTACTGCTCCATGATTACAGGCTTAACGCTCCCGACCTATCTCACCCCCGCCAATTTCGGGCAAACCCAGAAGCCCCTGGTCCACAGGCAGACTTGGGAAAAAACTTCTCAGGTCGGCAATGCTGCAGTTTCGTCCATCGATGAAGTGCCAGTCCCGCGTTCCCTTCTTATTCACCGCTACCTGAAATCCCAGGGTCTCGATCTTCCTTGGTAAACGAGTCGCTGGATCAATGACACGGTATTCCGCCCGGGTGGGAACGAAAACGAGCCACTCGAGATACATCTTGATCGGACGCCCCTGCTTGTCCTCTCCCCGCAACAGGACCACCTCGTGGGCGCTGGTCGGTTTTTGAACCTCGTAATTCAGCATGGAAATTCCCTGCTTGGCCATCTCCTTGGGGATCTCGGCGAGACGCTTCGCCAACTCGGCCTGCCCCCCCTGTAGCTTCTTCGCTGCACGCTTCTTCCAGCGAGGATACATACGGTCCAGGGCCACCCTGAAATTCCCCTGCAGGACCTGTTGGCCCATTGCTCGGGTGGCTGCCTCGGCCTGATCCAGGACAGACTGCGGCACTTTACTATCTCCTTGAGCCTCAACCACTAACACCCCTCCCTGTAGGAAAAAAGCGGTTAGCAGAAACAATGAAACACCCCTCACAGGTCTATTTCTGAGATAGGGGAAGCCACTCGTCAAGCCCCGTGCCGGGAGCGCAAACCTCTCCTCCCATCCCTTCCAAGAAGTCCACTCTCTCACCCCGGAATATCTCATCCTTAGTCCCGGCAACTGGCAAAACTCCTGTTAGATTAAATGACGAAATGAGCTTTGCTCTTCCCGGCAGGTTTGTCCTAATCTCGACAGACATGGCGAAACAGGCGCTAGGAAAAGGATTGGGAGCCCTCATCAGGAAGCCGGCTGCAAAAAGCGCGCCGGCAAAAAGTAGCAAATCTGGAACGACCCCTAAGAAGCGCACCAAGAGCAAGGAGAAGAAGGAGCCCGGGGCGGAAGTAAGCGAAGTCGCCATCACTGATGTCGTCAAGAGTCCGCTCCAGCCTCGTGGTGAAATTCCCGAGAGCAATCTGGATGAACTGGTGGAGTCAATCCGCGCCCATGGAGTCATCCAACCGCTCATTACCCGCCGGGTGAGGGGTAAGTTCGAACTGATCGCCGGAGAACGACGCTGGCGTGCTTGTCAGAAACTCGGACTGGAAACGGTTCCGGTCATCCTCCGCAAGGCAAGTGACCGCGAGGTCCTCGAAATGGCCCTGATCGAGAACCTCCAGCGCCAGGACCTCAATGCCATCGAGGAAGCCAATGGCTATGTGAAGCTTGCGAAGGAGTTTGACATGAAGCAGGACGAGATCGCCAAACGCGTAGGCAAGTCCCGGGCCACAGTGGCCAACTCCATGCGACTCCTCGACCTGCACAAGGAGATCCAGAAGTTCGTAGCTGATGGACTTATTACGGTCGGACACGCAAAGGCAATCCTGGGAATTAAGGTGAAACGCGAGCAGCGTGAGATTGCGGAACAGGTAATGCGGCGACGCCTCACCGTCCGGGCTACCGAGAAGCTGGTGCAGGACCTGCAGTCAGACGAGCCAGAAAAGGCCGGGAAAGGCGGCAAGGCCAATGACCCCGAAACGGAAGCCATGGTCCGTTCTCTTACTTCCCGTTTGCGGCAGCGCTTTACCACCCACGTTTCCGTTTCCCACACGGCAAAGAAAGGGCGCATTGAACTGGAATACTATGGGAATGACGATCTCGAGCGCCTCCTGGAGCTCCTGGGAGTATCGACCGAAGAGCTCTAGCCCCTTCCGGGTCCTCATGCGCGGCGCGACTACATGAATCGCCGACTCTTTTTCGCTCTCTTCCCCCTGGGCGTCATTCTCCTCGTTTGTGGACTCCTCCCGGGATGCAGGAAGAACAAGGTTGACCTCCCTCCTGAGCGAGATCGAACGGGTGCGCGCGCGGCATATGCACACACCCGCGAAATTCTCTCCTACGGCCCCCGCCCTTCCGAGTCGGCCGCCCTCAAGCGCACGCGTGACTACATTACCGCTCAACTGGAAGAGCACGGATGGACCGTCACTTCCCAGCCATTCACCCAGCGGGTGAACCCGCTTGGAAAGCAGTTACGTTTCACAAACCTGATCGCCCGCTTCGGCTCCGCCACCGAAGATCAGATCGACGGCCTGCTCGGTGCCCACATCGATTCCAAGTTTTATCCTGGCCGGCGATTTCTCGGGGCTGATGATGCCGCCTCCGCGGTGGGCGTCATCCTCGAGTTGGCCCGCCAACTCCGGAACGAACCCAGAAAAGCTTCCCGGATCGAACTCGTTTTCTTCGATGGAGAGGAAGCCTTCGGTCAGAACATCAGCCCCAGCGATGGCCTCTACGGAAGCAAATACTACGCACGCCATTGGCGCACCGCCGCCAGGCGCCCTTCATTCGGCATCATCCTGGATATGATCGGTCACAGGGACCTGAAAATCCGTTACCCTTCCGACACTCCATCATTCCTTGAGAACGCCCTGCTGGACGCTGCCCGTGAAACAAGCAGCCTGGAACGCTTCACGAAAAGCCTCAATCCCATCATGGATGACCACGTCCCACTCAACAATGCTGGCATCCCCACCATCGATATCATCGGCGACTTCAGTCAGTTCGCCTGGTGGCATACCGAGGCCGACAATCTACGTCTCATCTCACGTGACAGCCTGGAAATTACCCTCGCCGTGACCTCGGAGATGCTGACCACCCTCCTCCGGAAGTAAGACCCATTTTTCCCTGATTCCCTGACCCTGCGGCCGGATTCGCCCCGCCCCGGCCACTTGCTCACAGGCCCTGCATTTCTGGTTCGGAGACTTCGAACTTTTGGATAACCAAAGGTTCTCATTGCCCCTTGACCAATCTCTTCGACTTTCATCCCATTCCTTGCTCATGAAAAAGGCCCTCCCTGTTTGCCTTCTGCTCATCGCCCTGAGCGGAAGTTCCCAAGCCGCCCTCTGGGTGGATTTCAACTCCAATCAGGATGGAGGAGGCGACTCGACTGCCGCCGGTGACCCGGGGTTATCAGCCGCCGCCCACAACAATCAGGGCTGGAACTCTTATCACGCCAATCACGAGGTAGCCGCCGAATTCGCCCCGGCTACCTACGCCACCACCTTTGCCATCACCGGTGTGGGCAATGTGACCGTCACCCCCGCTTGGCCGAACACCACCGACCGTCGTGTACAACAGAGCATCGACCGCGGAGCAGGAAACGACAACAACTGGAGCGACAGCGATCTGAACCTCGTAACCGACTTTATCGGGATCGATGCCCGCACCAACAATGGCGGATTCGGAAACTGGGATGGGACTAACGGGACCCCCACCCTGATGACCCTCACTCTCGGAAATCTTCCTGCGGGTTCCTACAACTGGACATCCTATCACCACGACACCGAAAACGTACATGGCACCTTCCGCGTTCAAATCGACACCGGAGCCGGCCTGACCCAACTCGCCGACGGAGTCATGACTGATTCCTCTCCGGGCGGCAATCCCAGCTCGGCTGTGACGATTAGTGACTTTGCCGGAATGGCGGCACAGGGATCGATCTACAACACCTCCTTCACCGCCGACGGCGTGAATCCCGTTGTCCTGGAATTCGCACCTTACGCCAACACCGCTGTTCATGCTCAAATCTGGGGAATGAACGGCTTCCAGCTCACGCAGGTCCCCGAACCCTCCAGCAGCCTTCTGGGCCTGCTCGGCGCTCTGTTTGTTCTCCGCCGTCGACGCTAGTCGGGAGGAGCAACAGGATTGATCCTTCGAAAGGCCGGCTTCCCGCCGGCCTTTTTCATATTCCGGATGAGGTAACATACAGCGGAAACGGCGCCCCGGGGAAGTTGCGATCGCCCCTCCCGAACGCTAAGGTCGCGGGGACCCCCCGATGAACTTCCGCAAGCCCATCCTAGGCCTCCTGCTGTTCTGCGCCCATACCACCCCTGGCTCGGCCCAGCTCTTCGTTGACTTCAATTCAACCAGCCAAGACGGAGGACCACACCCCGAGGCAGGATATAACTCCTACGATGCGGCCCACGAGAACGCTTCCGATTTCCTTTCTCCCCGTGACTACAGCGCCTTCGGAACCACTATTTCCCTCGCGATCGACTTCCCGGACTCCAGTGACAGGCGGGTGCAACAGATGATCGACCGCGGTAGCGGTAACGACGGAAACTGGAACGGGAGCAAACAGAACCTCGTCACGGACTGGATCGGGGTCGATACCCGCACCGGCAATGGCGGGAATGGAAACTACGACGGCGTGAATGGCACCCCCACCCGGATCACCTTCAGCCTCGAGAACCTGCCGGCAGCGACCTATCACTGGCGCTCCTTCCATCACGACACCGAGCACATGAACGGGCTCTTCCTGGTCGAGTATTCCACCAATGGAGGCGGCTCCTACTCCCTGGTGGAGGGTCCGGAAGCAGATGACGCCTTCCGGCAGACCGACAGCACCCCGGGAGGCAACCCGGCCAGTCCACAGACCTATGGCGGTCCCCACCCCGAAACCCTGCCCTCCACCGTTGAATTCGATTTCACCGCCACAGCCGGGCAGGACTTCATCCTGCGCGTAATTCCGTTATCGGCGACCTCGGTCCACACGCAGTTCGCGGTCATTAACGGATTCGAAATTACCCAGACCAGTCCCCCTGATTCTCCTACCAACCTTGCCCTTTCCGGAAACACGGTCTCGCGCAGTGCGATCGTGGGAACCCTGGTCGGAACCCTGACTTCCACGGATATCACTCCCGGGGATTCCTTCACCTACAGCCTGGTTCCCGGCACCGGGGACACTCACAATGGAGAGTTCGACATCGTGGGCGACCAACTCCGCACCAACCGTGACCTCACCACCTTTGCGGCCGGGGAAATCCTTTCCATACGGCTACAGACCACCGACCTCCTCGGCCATACTTACCAGAAGGCCTTCTCCCTGGAACTGGTCAACGACTCCGATGCTGATGGCCTCGATGACGACTGGGAACTCACCTGGTTCGGGAACCTGACCACCGCCACGGGAACCGGCCACAACGATGACGATCTCCTCAACAACCTGCAGGAGCAGGCCCTCGGCAGCAACCCTGTCAGAAGCGACACGGACCGGGACGGCCTGAACGACGATCTCGAGAACGGGAGTGGCGTATTCAATGGAGCGGCAGACCCCGGGTCGGATCCCCTTCTCAGGGATACTGATGGCGATGGTCTCGATGATGCGTCTGAAATCTCCCTCGCTAACGGACACCTCACCAATCCCAACATGGTCGACAGCGATGGAGACGGCTTCAGTGATCCGGTTGAAATCACCGGAGGATCTGACCCCAACAATCCAGCCGACTTTCCCAACCTCGTCCTCCCCCTTCTCATCAACGAGATCCTTGCAAGCAATCGAACCGGCCTGCGGGATGGATTCGGCACCCGCGAAGACTGGATCGAGATCTACAACCCAAACCCCGTCGCGCTCGATCTCGACCTCTACTACCTGACCGACGATCCCGAGAACCTCACCAAGTGGACATTCCCCAACGTTATCATCCCCGCCAATGACTACCTCGTGGTCTTCGCTTCCGGGGTGAACCAGGTCGATCCCGACGGAAATCCACATACCAACTTCAGACTCGAGTCCATCGGCGAATACCTTGCCCTCGTGCGACCCCGCGGCACGACCATCGATGACGCCTTCCACCCCTCCTTCCCCGAGCAGTTCACCGACGTTTCCTACGGCCCGCAGTCCGACAATGGTTCCCTCCAATTCTTCAGCCCTCCTACTCCCGGAGCTGCCAACGGGAACGGATTCCCGGGGGTTGTCAAGGATACCAGATTCAATGTCGACCGTGGATTCTACAACGCCCCGATCGCAGTCTCCATCTTGAGCGCTACCCCGGACGCCGTCATTCGCTATACCACCGACGGCTCGAGACCTTCGCCCACCCATGGCACCATCTACAGTGGACCGGTCACCATCAGCGATACCACTACCTTGCGCGCAGTTGCCTACAGGGCGGACTGGCTTCCGACCAACGTGGACACCCAGACCTACATCTTTGTCGACAAGGTCGCCCGCCAACCTGCGACCCCCCGCGGCTGGCCCACCGACTGGAACTACAGCTCCGATGCCAGCTCCATCGTGCCTGCCGATTACGAGATGGACCAACGCGTCGTCAACAACACGCTGCCGGGCTACAGCGTTCCAGAAGCCCTCCTCGATATTCCCTCGGTCTCGATCGCGATGAAGCCGTCCGACTTCCTCAACGAC
>JAKVCR010000040.1 GCA_022448985.1 Roseibacillus sp. | reverse complement strand
ATGTTCCAGCGCATGGAAGAAGACATGGACCTCAATGCCGGCACCATTGCGGACGGCACCGAGAGCCACGAGGAAGTGGCCGGTCGTATCCTCGCGCGCATGATCGAAGTGGCCGGGGGATCCCCCACGAAATCGGAGGCCCAGGGCTTCGGTGATCACGAGTTCGTGCCCTGGAGCATCTCAGCCATCACCTGAAGTGGCCCCGCCCGGGCGGGACATTCAGGCTTCCAGAGCCTGCCGGTTTGCCTACCCTCCGCCCCATGTCGAACTACTCCCTCTCCGGCCATGTCGCCCTCGTCACCGGCAGCAGCAAGGGTCTCGGGGCCTCCATCGTGCGCAACCTCGCCTCCGCCGGAGCTTCCGTGGTCGTCAACGCCTTCAACAACATCGAACGGGCCCAGGAAGTTGCCGATGAAATTACCGAGGGAGGAGGCAGGGCCATCGCAGTCGGGGCGGATGTGACGAAATCAGACGAAATCACTGCCCTCGTGGAGGAAACCGCCAGCAGGCTGGGTCCCATCGATATCGTCGTCCCCAATGCCACCGGACCCCAGCCCCTCAAGCCGATCGAGGAATACGACGAGGCTTTCTACCAGGAGATGTACGAGTTCTTCGTCAAGAGCCCCTTCCTCCTCGCCCAGGCCACCCTCCCCGGCATGAAGGAACAGAAGTGGGGACGGATCGTGAACATCATCAGCGAGGTGTTCTCCAGCTCGGTCCCCAACTTCTCCGCCTACGTCGCGGCCAAGGGCGGCCAGATCGGCTGGTCGCGCTCCATGGCACGGGAACTCGCCTCCTTCGGCATCACCGTCAACATGGTGGGCCCCGGCTGGATCCCGGTGGAACGCCACGCCGACGATCCCCAGGAAGACAAGGATGCCTACCTGGCCCAGATTCCCATGGGCCGCTGGGGCGTGCCCGATGACGTCGCCCACGCCGTCCGCTTCTTCGCCTCGGAAGAGGCTTCCTTCGTCACAGGACAGACCCTCTACGTGAACGGTGGGATGACACCGTGGTAGACCGATGCAACATGGCGCTTTCGCAGACCCTCCTAGGCCTCACTCCCTGCCGGATCAGGAGGATCCCCCGGCGGTCCGGTCCCACCCCCTCCTGCCATACGTTTCTCGTTCACGCGCCGGAACAATTCATCCGCGATAACACCCGCGAGAATAAAAATCCCAATCACGGTGAACTTCGACTTCTCCTCTACCCCAAGGAAAAACACCGCCTTCTCGGCCACCTGGACAAGGGCTGCTCCACAGATCACTCCGAAGATCGCACCCTCCCCCCCCCGCAGGCTGCATCCGCCCAGAACGGCACCAGCAATGGCGTAGAGTTCATAAAAGTTCCCGAAGGAGGAGGGAGTCGCCCCATTGGTATCGAGAACGAAAAGCATCCCGGCAAACCCGCCCAGAAGGGAGCAGATCATGTAGGCCGCAATTTTCACCCGGTCGGTCTTGATTCCGCTGAACTTCGCCGCCTCCTCGTTATGGCCGACCGCGAGCAGGTAGCGCCCGAATACGGTCTTGTTGAGCACGATGGCTGCAATAATACCGATGATGATCAGAACCACGAAAGACATCGGGATGAAATCAAAGAGCTTGTATTTCACAAGGGCATCCTTGAGGCCACTGAATTCGCCTCCGAAGCCCTGGGTCTGATCGTTACCGGCAGCCCGTGCCAGCCCGCGGTAAATGAACAGCCCACAGAGCGTCACCAGGAAAGGCTGGAGCCCGAGCTTGGTCACCATGAGGCCGTGGAAGAGGCCTATTCCCAGGGAAATCAGAAGCACTAATCCGAAGGCGAGGGGGACGGGTACCGGCTCGGAAAAAAAGATGTTCCCTTTCAATAACATCGGAAGCATGACCCCGGAAAGTGCGATCAGGGAACCGATAGAAAGGTCTATCCCCCCGGTGATGATAACGAAAGCGACTCCGATCGAGATGATCCCAAAGAGCCCGATCCAGCGCATGGTGTTGGTCAGGGTCGCTGGATCACGGAAAGACGGTTGCAGAAGGCTCGTCACCGTAAACAGGAGAACCAGCAATCCAAAGATCACCAGGAGCTTCGGATTTTCCTTCAGGGTATTCTTCAAAGACAGCATCTTATTCTCCTCCGGTAGCTAGTTGCATGATTCCTTCTTCTGAAAACCGCGGATCATCCCGGGCAACCTGACCCGCAATCCGCCCCTCGTGCATTACGATGACCCGGTCCGAGATCCGGAGTACTTCCTCCAGTTCACTCGAAATGGCAAGAACAG
The DNA here is from genome assembly GCA_022448985.1 of Roseibacillus sp. Classification (GTDB taxonomy): domain Bacteria; phylum Verrucomicrobiota; class Verrucomicrobiia; order Verrucomicrobiales; family Akkermansiaceae; genus Roseibacillus_B. Next base: position 73,795 of record JAKVCR010000040.1, on the reverse strand, counting down.
CTGCGCCCTCTGCCGTCATCTGGTCGATCACCTCGTAGATTTCGCTCTTGGAACCGACATCGATCCCCCGGGTCGGCTCGTCCAGAAGAAAAATACGCGGGCGGAGAGGCATCCACTTGGCCAGTACGACCTTCTGTTGGTTGCCTCCCGAAAGCATGGATACCTGCTGCCTGGTGCTGGGGGTCTGGATGCGCAGGGACTCCCGGGCCTCCTCGGCCCGCTGGTCAATCTCGCGGTCCTTGACAAAACCGGCCTGCTGCCAGCGATTCAGACCCACCATCGCAACATTATCCCGGATGGCGAGGTTCAGGATCGCTCCCTGCGCCTTGCGATCCTCGGGCACGAGGGCCAGGCCTGCCCGGATCGCATCTTGCGGGTGCTTGATGGAAACCTTTTCGCCCCGAACCCGGACCTCACCGTCCAGAACCCGGTCGATTCCGAAAACAGCTCTTGCCACCTCCGTGCGTCCCGCTCCGACCAAGCCTGCCATTCCGACCACCTCGCCCGCCCTCAATTCGAAACTTATCGGTACATCCGGAAATCGTGCCACCCTCAGGCCGCGCACTTCCAGCAGGACTTCACCAGTCTTCGCGACAGTTTTTTCGTGCGCCACCAGCTCCCGGCCCACCATGAGCGAAACAATACGGTCACGGTTGATCTCCTCCCGCCCCAGCTCCCCACTGTTCCTGCCATCCTTCAGGACGATAACCCGGTCCGCTATCTCCTCCACCTCTGCCATCCGGTGAGAGATGAAGACGATACACATTCCCTCTTCCCGGAGCTTTTTCACGAGCCGGAAGAGCACCCGCGTTTCGTGCAGCGAGAGCGAACTCGTGGGCTCATCCATGATGAGAATGCGTGCTTTCTGGGAAAGGGCCTTCGCGATCTCAACCATCTGGCGATGCCCAATGGAAAGATCCCGCACCGGGGTATCCGGATCGATGTCGAGCTCAAGATCTCCCAGCAATTTCCGGGTCCGGACCCGGATTTCACGTTGATTGAAGAACGGTCCCAGAATTCGTGGCTCCCGCCCCAGATACACATTGGCCCCGATATTCAGGTTCTCCGCAAGGTTCAGTTCCTGGTGGATGAAGGCGATGCCCAGGTTCTCTGCGGCCCGCACGTCGGGGATCTGGATAACCTCCCCATCGACCGCGACTTCGCCCTCGTTCGGCTGGTGAACACCGGCCAGGCACTTCATGAGAGTGCTCTTGCCCGCCCCGTTCTCCCCCATCACCGCCACGATCTCCCCTGCATGAAAGGACGCGCTCACCCCTTCAAGGGCACGCACGCCCCCGAAGCGCTTGCTGATCGCGCGGGCCTCTAACAATGGCTGAGAGTCCGGGTCTGCCGCCACCTGTTACTTGGCGGGCTTGCCCGCGAGTTCATCGAGCAACCCGTCGCGGCGCTGGATCGAGTTGAGCTGGTCGATCTTGCCCACATAAAGCATGATCTTTCCTCCGTCTGGCATGGACTTCTTGATCAGCTTGCCAAGCTCGCGCCCGGCCTGATAGTTCTCCGTACCGAGGAAAAAGAGGCGCTTTGAATCAGGCGCATCGCTATCAATAGTGACCAGCGGCACTTGATCAGCTGTATTATTGATCATCTCGATCTGATTCTCCGGGTTGAGGATACTGATCGCGATCCCCTTGCAATCTCCCTTGTTGAGGATGTTCTCAACGATCTTTTTCTGCCCGGCGATGTCCTTGTCACTGTTCATCTGGAATTCCACCGCAACTCCAAATTCCTTGCCGGCAACGTAACAGCCAGCCTCGGCATGACTCCAGAAGGGATCCGGCACGTTTGTAATGAAGGCGAACTTGGGAGCATCCGCAGGGACTTCAGTCCCCTTGGCTGCTTTACCAGCTGCCAGCCGATCCTCCACGGTCTTCCGGAATTCCTCCACATTATCTTTCACGATCGTCCGGATCGGCACCGGGATGTTCTTCCCTTCGTTGAGCTCGGGCATCTTGTCATTCACCACGATGTCCTTGAGATATCTGATGGAGTCGTATCCAAAGAGATAGGGATCCTGCACGATCGTTCCCTCGCAGTGCCCCTCCTTGATTGCGTCCAGGGCTACCGGGTCCTCATCGAAGGAGAAAACCTTTACGGCACCAAGTTTATCCGCGTCCTTGAGGGCCTCAAGACACTGGGGCGCATTGTAGGCCCAGAGCCCGACCATGGCATCGACTTCGGGATACTTGCTGAGAGTGTTCTCGGCGTTCTTCTTGGCCAGGGAACGGTCTCCCCCGTCGGTTAGAACCTCATCAAGGATGGTGAATTTGCCGAAGGTTTTTCCCTTGAGCGAATTCTCGTCATCCTTGCCCTTGCCTCCGCAACCGGTCAGCGCCACACATCCCACACTGACAATCCCGAGAACCAGTCCTTTTGCTGCTTTCATGATGCCCATGCAAGGAGGGCTCCGGGACCCTGTCCAGCAGAATTGCGCTTCTGGAAGGGTCTTTAAACCCTCCCGCATCATGGAATCACCAAAAACACCCGGAATCAAACGGGAGACCTGCCGCTCAGCTCTTAAGCGTCATGGAACCTTACAGGACCCGAAAGACCTCCCCGACATGCCGGCAGGGATTCCCCCTCCCTACTTTTTCAACAGATAGGCGAGCAAATCCCGCAATTCATCTTCGTTGAGGGTATTAATCAATCCCGCGGGCATGGGCGATATTCCCGAAGGGGTGATGCTCTCCACCTCTGCCCGCCTGATCTGCTCCGTCTGGGAGAAATCGTAGGCATTGCTGACGAGGGTGATCACACCCCCCTTCTCCTCCACGACCCGTCCCCAGGCCGAGGACCCGTCCTTCCTCGTGATCACGCTGAACTGGTACTGATCGGAAACCACCTTGTTGGGCTCAAGCAAGGCCTCTGCAAGATCGGGGAGCGTGAAACGACCTCCCAGGGCCGAAAGGTCGGGGCCCGCCGATCCCCCTTCGCCGCCCACGCGATGACAGGCGAAACACAGCGTGGCCTTGAACATTTTCCCCCCATTCTCCAGGTCCGCCCGGGAAAGATCCTTCCCGATCCGGACCACCTCGGCGACCGTGTAGTTCTTACCGGGACCGGCAGGAGTGGGCAGGCCGGCAAAGATGCTCTTCGGCTGGGGAAGGTTCCAGGAACCGATGACCTTGCGTTCACCCTCCGTGGCATTCCTGAGCATGTCATCCCTCATCCGCTGCAGGAACTTCCGGTAGCTGTTACCACCGCTCCGGGCCTGGATTCCGGAGTACCACTCCATGATCTGGCGACGTTGTCCCTCGGTCCAGGGGCCCTTCACGACACGCAGACAGAAGGCATAGTGAATATTCTGGGCCGGGGGCGAGTTGCGCAGCATGCCAAGAACCGCCCGCCCGTAGCCGGAATTACGAGAGGCCAGCTCAGCCCAGTCAGGCCACTTCGTATCCTTGCGGGCAGCCATCAACCTGAGCGTGCGACCGACGACCTTCGGGGCCTGCAGGAAGCACAGCACTCGACAAAGTTCGGCATCCAGCTCGTCATCCCCGGAAGGATAGGCCGCATCAAGAGCTGACGTAGTGTTCTTCCTCTCCTCCTCACCCGGCGCACCCAGACGGGCAAAGACCAGAGCGTAGGCCCGCAGAAGCCCCAGCTGCTCCGGCTTGGCCAGGTCACCCCACTTGAGTTTGCCGAGCCATCCCAGGGCCGTTCCCCGGTCCCCGCTTTTTCCCTGCCGGGCCAGTGCGATGGCGGCATCGATCAACTGCCAGGTATTTCCGCCTTTCCCGACCGCCTTCTTGAGTTCGTCCATGGGACGCCGCTCAGCCTCGACCCGGCCCACGAAACGCGTAAAGCGATCTGGAGAGCCCATCGTCTCGTAGATCTTCCCGTAGGGAGCCTCAAGCAACTCCTGCGACAGCTCGGGAATCGGTGAACCGGCCGAATCACGCTTGACCGGGGCCGTGCTCCCGGTCCCGGTGTAAGTGACCCGCCAGAGGGCCGAGGCGGTCCGGCGGCCACCCGTCATGAAATACATCGAGCCATCCTTTCCGAACTCGGCATCAGTCAGCGGCAACCCGGGACCGGCCACGAATTCTTCCTTGGTCCCCCGGTAACTGGAACCATCCTGCTCAAGGTGCACGGCATGAATGGTCGCGAAGGTCCAGTCGAAGAAGTAGATCGCCCGCTGGTAGCGGGCCGGGAACTTTCCTCCTAATCCCGAAAGCGCACCCGTCGGCGAACCCGGACCAATGTCCACCACCGCCGGAAGACTGTCCTCATAGTAGGTCGGCCACTTCCCTGTCCCATTGCGCCAACCAAACTCCGCTCCCGGCACCACGTGATTAATGCGAGTGGGACGATACCAGGGCATCCCGAGGTCCCACTCCATGTCGGCATCGTAGGCGAACAGATCGCCATGCTCGTTGAAGGCCAGGTCGAAAGGATTGCGGAAGCCGCTTGCCACCATCTCCCACTGCGTCCCGTCCGGCCGAAAACGCAGGACCGCCCCGCCCGGCGCCATCGTGCCCCCGGCGTGACCGTTGCCATCGGGATTACGGGGTAGAAGGTGATCCTCCCCCCAGTTTCGAGGCATCCAGTAATGATCCATCGCGGGGGGACCGGCATGGTTGCCGTGGATGAAGTAGATCCACTCACCGTCCGGGGATGGCACCATCGAATGCAGTCCGTGCTCGCCTCCTCCCCCGAATGCCTTCAACAGTTCAATATTGTCGAGATCTCCATCCCCGTCTGAATCAGTCACCCGGTAGACCCCATTCCTCTTTCCTCCGTGGGCGCGCTCATTCACGGCGACATAAAGCGCCCCCCGGTGCCAGAGAAGACCATGAGCGCCCCCGATCGCAAGGCCGTCCAGCGGTTCCGCCACGGTGGTGGCATCCTCGTCTCCGATCGCCGGCGGTTTGAGTCCATACAACCCACCATACTGGTCACACACGATGAGGCGTCCATCCGGACGCACTGCCATGGCAACCCATGATCCCTGAGATTTCGGAACCGTATAGAGCTTCTCCAGTTGGAAGCCCTTGGCGACCTTGTAATCCTCTGTCCGATCCTCGGGGGATTGAGGCTGTCCGGCCACCAGCGGAGCTCCTCCCCCCAGAACCGGTCCCCAGGGATTCATTCCCATCCTCCCGTGCACCTTCGGCTTGCTCCACCCCGAGTCATTGAAGCCTGCTTCCTGCCAGCCCTTCTCGTCCTTGAGAGAAAGCCTCCAGCTGCCATCGGTTACGACCTGGACTTTTTCTCCCTTCGCCGTGGTGATCTCAAGAGAAGCGGCCAGTCCCGCAATGCCGCCCGCATTGCGTCCACGGATAGCGATCACATTTTCGCCATTCTTCACGTCCTTGCGAATCTCGAACTGGCCCGGTTGTGCCCAGTTGTCACCCTTGCCGACCAGCTTCCCGTTGATCCAGGCCTCATAGTGATTGTCGCACGCCACACTGAGCACGGCAGCCTTCCTGCCCCCCTTCAACTCAAAGGTTTTCCGAAAATGGACCACTTCCGCGTTGGGGCGCTCACCCAGCTCGCTCCAGATCCAGGAAGAGCGCACACGCTTCGCCTTTTTCTTACGGGAATCACCGGCAGCCTTCTTGCCAGCCACGTTGGTATCCCTGATCAGCAACCCTCCCGAATTTCCCTTTCTGCTGGAAATGTCATTTGCCCCGGGGCTTTTCTGCCCCTTCTGGGCAGCGGCCACGATCGGCATTCCAAGGAACACGGCGAGGAACAAGAGGCTGTATTTCACGATAACCCATTACGGGCCACCAGCCTGTGAATTAGCAAGGATCAAAACCAACCCTCATCCTGGGCCCGCTACGCATGACGCTGGCCCAGCCACACCCCACCCAGCAACCCAACCAGGTGGGCCTCCCACGAAATGTAATCTCCCTTCGGGAAAATCCCCCCGATCATGCCCCCATAAACCACCGCCACCACGATACCAACCACCGCCCAGACCAGTCGCCGTCCCCAGATCGCCCGGGCCAGGATGTAGCCGAAATAAGCGTAAACCAGTCCGCTCGCCCCGATGTGGACACCCTTTGCAGGGCCAAGGTCAGCAATAGCCCAGGTTCCCAGTCCGCTGATCAGGGCGAGAATGAGAGTGGTGACGGCAAACCGCCTCCCATCCGCCAGGATCACAATCACCCCCAACCCGAGCAGGGCGACGGTATTGTCCAGCAGGTGACCCCAGTCACTGTGCAGCCAGGGCATGAAGATGACCCCCCGCAAACCGACAAAAGTGCGCGGTTCGACTCCGTATTGTTCAAGATGCAGATTAAAGGACGAGTTGATGAGCTCGACGATCCACGCAATGACGATCAGGCCGGCCAGAAGCCCCAGGGCGGGATGTCCCTTCCTTCCCTGGCCACCAGTGCGAGCCTCAAGTTTTCGTACGCTCATCAAAGAATCTGAAGGTTCAGATTACAGGTCGTAGCAAATCACACCTGCCATGACCATTATGCCCGGGCAAAGCACAACTTGAAACCTCCAACTTGAACCCCGAGACTTTTTCCATGCTCACCCGCTTTGCGCCCAGCCCCACCGGCCGGCTGCACCTTGGCCACGCCTATGCCGCCCTGGTGGCCCGCGAGCTGGCGGATCGCAACCACGGGGCGTGCCTCCTGCGCTTTGAGGACATCGATCACACGCGGGTCCGGCCCGAGTTCTATGCCCTGATTGAGGAAGACCTCCAGTGGCTGGGTCTCACATGGGAGGGAGCGGCACTCCGCCAGTCAGACCGGCTGGAGAACTACACCCGGGCCCTCGATCGCCTCCGCGACCGTGAGATGATTTATCCCTGCTTCTGCAACCGACGCACCATCGAAGACGAGATCGCCCGCATGACCAACGCCCCCCACGGACCGGAAGGCCCCCTCTACCCCGGGACCTGCCGCGGCCTCAGCGACGACGAGCGAGCCGCCCGGATCGCCCAGGGACAACCTCATGCCTGGCGACTCGATTCCACCCGGGCAGCGCAAAGCTGTGGAGAACTCACTTTCCACGATCTCCGCTGTGGAACCCGGCCCGTAATGCCCGGGGAGCTCGGCGACGTTGTCCTCGCCCGCCGGGATATCGCCACCTCCTACCATCTCGCGGTGGTAGTGGACGATGCCGAGCAGGGCATCACCCTGGTCACCCGGGGCGAGGATCTTCTTCCTTCCACCCACGTGCACCGTCTCCTGCAGATCCTTCTCGAATACCCCGAGCCCCAGTATCTCCATCACGAACTAATCCGGGACGAGACCGGCAAACGATTGGCCACCCGTGATCACGCTCTCACCCTCGCCACCCTGCGGGAGTCGGGCATGAGCGCGGAAGCCGTGCTGGATCGCCTCCCGTCCGTGCCCTGTCACGGAAAGCTTACCGGTGGAACTTGAATCCTGCGCCCGGCCCCTTAAAAGAGACCCATGGACGACATCAAGATCACGCTCAACACCTCCAAGGGTGCCATCGACATCTCCCTCTACGCCGGCGACACCCCGGTGACCTGTGCCAGCTTTCTCAATCTCGCCAGCCGGGGATACTACGATGGCCTGGTCTTTCACCGGGTCATCCCGAACTTCATGATCCAGGGAGGCTGTCCCGAGGGATCCGGACGCGGAGGCCCGGGCTATCAGTTTGAGAACGAATGCCTCCCCCACCGCAGTCACGACAGCGCAGGCAAGCTCTCCATGGCCAACGCGGGGCCCGATACAAATGGAAGCCAGTTCTTTATCACCCACACCGCAACCCAGTTCCTCGACGGGAAACACACCGTCTTCGGAGAGGTCGCTGGCGGACAGGAAGTGGTCGACTCAATCGCCACTTCCGCAACAGGTCCCGGTGATCGTCCGGTGGAGGACATCACCATCGACTCGGTCACCATCCACGACTCCACTGACGATCTCTTTGCGGCCCAGCAGAGCCGGATCGACGACTGGAACTCGGCTCTGGGATAGAGATCCCTCTCGCGGCATCGGAGCCCTGCAAGGGCTCTACTTTTTCAACCCTTCGAGCTCCTTCTCGAGCTGCCGGAGCTGTTCCTCCACCCGGCGAAGTTCCTGCAGGACGCGCTCCCGCTCTTTTCTCCTGGCCTCGGGATCAGGCGCGGGAGCAGGCTTGGGCTTGTTCTCCGCCACTGCAGATTCCTCCGACTCCTTGCCCTCGGATTCCTCCACCTCGGCGAGGAGCTCAAGGAGATCCTCGGTTGGAATGGCCAGGGTCTTCACCCGGCCGGCACGCGAAACATTGATCCCCACGCAGCGTCCCTGCAGATCAAGGAGGGGTCCGCCACAGAACTTAGGGGACAGCGGGATATCGTGCTGCAAGGCCAACGGAAAACCGGACAGACGAGTGGAAAGTGGACCACTCATCTCGTTCATACGCCGGAAGCGATCAGAGCTCTGTTCCTCCGGTCGCGCAGCCAGTTTCACCCTGATCTTTTCCTCCTCCTCCCCCCGGCGGTAGGTGAACTCGACTTCCTCGCCCGCCCGGTAGGTCCGGATCTTGCTTCCGAAGGCGAACGGATCCATGAGGGCGAGCCCATCCACGTGGGTGATCACATCATCCGGACGGAGGCCTGCCTTTTGCGCAGGACTACCGTTTACGGTGCGCACGATGACCACCCCTCCGTCACCCTCCCCGGCTTGGATCCCGAGAAATCCAACCTCCCCCAGGGCACGCGTCAGCACACTGACCAATCCGATCCCGAGAGGTTCCCCCTCAGGATCAGGCGAGGTCAGCAGCGTTCCGATGGGACTCTGCTTCTTCCCGGACCATCGCACCGGTTCCAAGCCACTGGACGGGCCCTGGTACAACGCAAGGTCCCGCTTCGGGAATCGCTTGATCAGCTTCAGGGGCACCTTCCCCTCCTCTCCCGGCCGGGAAATCTTCCCCTTGAGGGTCTCGGAGTTCTTGGTGAGAATATGGCCCTTCTTTGAAACTACGGTTCCCAGCGCACCGAGTGCTCCGTCCACCTGCACCGCTACCACCGACTTCGCGGCCTTGCTGGTGACGGGCTGGAGCGCCTTCATGGTGGACTCGAAAAAGTCGTCTGGTCCGCTCTGAATCTCAAGCTCCAGCAAGTCGCGCAGCGCTTCCGGGCCAATCGACTCGGCCAGCTCCCGCAGCACCCGCTCAAGTTCGGCCATCCCTCCCAGTTCCTCCAACTGCTTTTCGTCCAGGTCGAGATCTCCTTTTCGGAGCGATTCCCTGAGGAGCTTCTCCACTTCCTTGCGAGCCTGCTCGGCCTTTCCGCCCTCCTCGTCCGGCGCCTCTTCCCCCTTCGGCTCTTCCTCCTCCGGATCGTTCTTCGGTTCCTCCTCCCCCGGATCGCGCGGCCCTTCCCGGTTCCGCCGTCCCCGACGTTCACGGCCAGGGCGCTCAGGGGGAGCTTCAAGGAGATCCCCAAGCCGGGCCAACTTGATCTCGACTTCCTCTTCCCCTTCCCCGCGCTGGTAGGAGATCCTCAATTTCTCCCCTGCCTTGAATTCACCAACGACCCTCACCAGTTCCTGCGGACTGTTGACCGCATCGCCATTGATCTCGGTCACTACGTCACCAGCCTGCAGACCTGCCTCCTGGGCGGGAGAATTCTCCATCACCCCTTCCAGGATAACTCCCCCGTTCTCGCCAGGCCCAGCCAGGTTGATTCCGAGAACGGGACGATCGGGATCGATGCGCTCTCCCCGGTTGGCAAAACGGGCACCGGTGCGCTTGCCCGCCACCATGTCGTCCCAGCTCTTCAGGAATACTCCGATGGGCACATGCCGGTTCTCCGTCAGGGTGGCTCCAATATTGGAGTGGATGCCGATCACCTCCCCCTTCATGTCAAAGAGTGGTCCTCCGGAGTCTCCCCCTACCACCGCGCAGTCAGTGGTAACGAATTGGCCGTTTTTCAATACCCGGCCCAGCCGCACCGGAGGCGTCCGCATGGGATCAAATCCGCCTGGATGACCGAATGCCACGCACCATTCGTTGCGTAACAAATTCTCGCTCTTACCCACCTTTACAAAGGGATAGTCGCCCTCTTCCGTGATCCTTACCATGGCCGCATCACGGTCGTAGTCGCCCCCAAGCTTCTCTGCCTTGACTCGCTTGCCATCCGGGAAAATCACGATGATCTCATCGGAGAGGGATGCGGCCACATGGGCCGCGGTCAGAATCAGGCCCTCCTTGCTCACGATGACCCCGCTGCCCGCTCCCCCGGCGCCGGTGGAAACCAGAGAAACCGTGGCTTCTGCACTGGGCTTGGAAAGGGCAACCAGTTTCTTGTTCAACTTGCGCAGGTCGCCCAGTCCCTCCACCAGCGGAGCGTCCTTCATTTCCTGGGCAGTAGAGGGGGCTGCAAGACCGGCAAGGAACAGGACCGCAGTCGAAATGGTCAGGAGGGATTTCAAATGATTCTTCATGTTTGAGGTGGTGATTCTTCTACGCTTTCAGGACAGACATCCGCCCTTACCTAGCGTTCGGGACGGCGGCAGCTGTTGATAATAGATTTCCAATTCTCCCCGCCGTCAACCGGGGGCTGAGGCGAATTTACCGGGAAGTTACCGAAATAAGGAGAATTGACGAGCAACGACTCAGCCAGGTCCCCGGCAAGGAAACCCCCATGCCCTGTATCAGGGGACGGTGGCCCTGAACCCGACTTCATGCAAAATCCTTGCCCAGCGCCGACATTTCCGCAACCTCCGCGCCGTGCTGGCTATTCAGCAACTCCGCGTCGAGGTCGGAGCCCGCGTCCTGTTTGACGGGCTCTCCTTCGTGCTCGCCAAGGAGGACCGCATCTCCTTCGCGGGTCCAAACGGGGCGGGCAAATCGACCCTCATGAAGTGCATCGCGGGCGTGACCGAGCCAAATGCGGGCCGGATCACCAAACCCAGGGGGTGCCGGATCGGCTACCTGCCCCAGGACGGCATTCACCTTTCAGGCCACTCCCTCTGGGAGGAGGCGGAGTCCGCCTTCGCGGAAGCCAAGGAGCTCCAACGTGAGATCGACCAACGTTCTAATGAGCTTGAGACCCTCGCCCCGAGCTCCGCGCCCTACTCCGATCTCCTGCAGGAGATCGGGGAACTGGAACTGAAGCTCGAGCACTTCGACCCCACTCGCATCAAGCCACGCATCGAGTCCGTCCTGGGGGGACTGGGCTTTCAGCGGGACGATTTTCAGCGCGACTGCGGTGAATTTTCCGGGGGCTGGCAGATGCGGATTGCAATGGCCACGCTCTTCCTGAAGGAGCCCGACATCCTTCTGCTGGATGAGCCTACCAACCACCTCGATGTCGATGCCCAGCGCTGGATGGAGGGCTTCCTGCGCGACTACAGGGGCGCAATCGCAATCATTTCACACGACCGTTCCCTCCTTGACGATCTTACCAACCGCACCCTTGCCTTTGAACGCGGACAGGCTTCCGAGTACTCCGGTAATTACTCCTTCTTTCTAAAGGAGTCCGCCCTGCGCAGGGAGATACTCGAAAAGCAATACCGGGCACAGCAGCGCGAGATCGAAAAGACCGAACGCTGGATCAACCGTTTCCGTGCCAAGAATACCAAGGCCTCGCAGGTGCAGAGCCGGATCAAGCAGCTCGAGAAAATGGAGCGTATCGAGCTGGAGGAGGAAGAGGCGACCATGAACTTCACCTTCCCTCCTCCTCCTCCCAGCGCCCATTGCGTGGCCAAGCTCGCAGGAAGCGCCCAACGCTACGGCAAGCTCACCGTCTTTGAGAATTTCGACTTCGAAATCACGCGCGGACAGAAAATTGCGGTGGTGGGCCCCAATGGGGCAGGCAAGTCGACCTTCTGCCGGCTCGTCACCGGTGAGGAGCCTCCCGCGGAGGGCGCCCTTGAGCTGGGCTCGAAGGTTTTCCCCTCTTTCTTTTCACAGACTCACGCCGACGAACTAAACCCAAGGCAAACCGTCCTACAGGCGGTGGAGGAGGCCGCCAGCCGGGAAAACATGGCTCACGTCCGCAATCTCCTCGGGTGCTTCCTCTTCCGTAATGATGACGTATTCAAGGAAGTGGGCGTCCTCTCCGGCGGCGAACGCTCGCGGGTCGCGCTGGTCCGCATGCTGGTGCGTCCCGCCAACTTCCTCATCCTCGACGAACCCACCAACCACCTTGACATGCAGTCGCAGGAGGTCCTGCAAAATGCACTCAATCACTACACCGGGACAATCATCATCGTCTCCCACAACCGTGCCTTCCTCGATCCGGTGGCGGAGCGCACCCTCGAATTCCGCCAAGGACAGCCGCCCAAGCTCTACTACGGCAACCTCAGTTACTACCTCGACAAGGTAGCTGAAGAAGAACGCCTCCAGTCCCAGCAGAAAACAGCACCCCGCTCAACCAGCAGCACGAACACACCAGGGGACGTCGGCGTCAACCGCAGGGAACAACGGCGTCGTGAGGCCGAAGCCCGCCAGCAGCGCAACCGGGTCCTCAAGCCGCTTGAAGAGCGCCTCGAAAAACTGGAGACCAGTATCACGGAGTTCGAGTCTGCCAAGGAGACGCTCACCGAACACATGTCCCAGCCGGAAGTAGCTGGCGATACGGAGGAACTACGCAAGACCAGCGACGCCTTCCAGTCGGTAAGCAACCAACTTGAAAAGGCCTACAGCGACTGGTCGGAACTCTCCAACGAAGTAGAAACCATGCGTTCCAAACTCAAGGCTACGCAACTATAGCACCTCTATCTGATGGAAAAGCGAAAGGGAACATGCACCTGTGAACTAACCGGCTTACCATTCTCCTGAGCAGGTGAGAACGACCAGCGCTTGACCGCGGAGATGGCGGTGGAATCAAGGACGGGGCTTCCGGAGGAACTAAGCACGCGGACCGAACCCACTCGACCGTTACTATTGATCTGAACGTCCAGCATGACCCGACCTTCTGCCTTATCCCGGCGGGCACTTTCGGGGTAGCTCGGCTCGTAGCGCCGCAGGACGCGCGCAGGTCGTGAGGGTCCCTTGGAACGAGTCGCCCTGGGAACGGACCTGGGCTTATTGTTCGGCCGGGTCTTTTGCTCTGGAGCAGACTTGGGCGGCGAGTCCGCCACTTTCTCCGGTTCAGTCCTCGGAACCGGGAAAGGCACCTCCGACTCCTCCAGACTCTCCGTAGGATCGTAGGGTTCGACCGCCGGAGGCACGGGAGGTGCCTGCACAATCTGCGCCTGTAGCGCAGGCACCACCAAGGGAGCCCTTGCGCGGGGAGCAACCGGGAGCACCTTCCTGGCGGGGCGACGCAGAAGCGGCACGACCTCCCGCTCGTCCCGCTCCAACTGGGCATGAGTGAGGCCAATAACGGGCGCATCGAACTCCGGTTCCACCAGGATGGCGGGCAGGATCCAGATACGCAAACTCATCGCCACGAGCGAGAGGGTGATGGCCGCAATTACCGATGAAAGCCAGAAGGGAAAGAGACGTGGCTCGCAAGGAATGGTGGGAGATCCCTCCACGAGGTTAAGGTTTGCAGGCTTGCTCTTTTCCGGACCAAACCAGCCATCAGGATGTGGGAGCCGATTACTCACGCTTTGGCCCAGAAACGTGGCCTACTCAGTCAGTCTTAGTCAATTGCGAAGCGGGCGCAGGGGGCAGGTGGGCAATTTCTGTCCTATTAGATGGGCAACTCTGAGTCATCCTCACCCTCGGGCATGTCTTCAATCGGCCGGTTGCAGCGTGGCCGCAACCCCCGGGCAACGAGGTCGCCCGCCTCCTGCCGCGATCCGCCCAGCTTCCGGCCACTCAGAGCATAGAGCCCCGACGTGCGGCTATCCGAACAGGGCTGAGAACGCTCCTCGATCGGCGCTGCCGGGGCTGGAGTCGCCTTGGTTTCCACCCTCGTCTTATCCCTCTTGGGGGGGTGCTTGCCCTTCTTTCGCGCAGCCTTTTTCGTGACACGCTTCGGCTCATCGGCCCCGGGCTTCTTGGCCCGGTGAATCGTGCTGTCCGCCATCAGGAGAACGTAGCCCTGATTGAGCAGCCAGTGCAGATCGTGGTACCAACCGGTTTTCTCCGTATCACTGAGCTCCTTGGGGAGAAGATCACCCCAGAGATGTTCCAGCTTCCTGCCGGAGTTCTCCGTGATCCAGTTCAAAAGCGACAGCAGACGATCCGCAATGGCAATCTCATCCGGCACCGGATGGGGCCGGGAAGGACCGGCCTTCAATTTGCGCCGCCACTTGAACACTGCCACATGACGGCCCGAAAGCTGCCGACACAAAATCGGAGTCAACTTGCCAGGGTAGCGCCGTTCTTCGGCCACGGCGTGCCGCAGCAGGGTCAGTAATCCGGGGGACAGAAGATTCCCATGAATGTTACCCCCCACCCAGGCCCGGCTGGTCTCCTGGAAGGCGTCCTCGAAATGATGCTCAGCAAAGTGGCGCTCCACTTCCCGGAGATCCGCCAACTCAGGAACAACAGGCTCTGCAGGAGATGCTTCCGCGGTTCCAGGATCCTCCTCGGGATCGGCGGTCTCCTCAGACTCGGCAGTCTCCTCAGGCTCGGCAGTCTCCTCAGGCTCAGCGGTCTCCTCGGGATCAACGGTCCCCTCAGGCTCAGCGGTCCCCTCAGGCTCAGCGGTCTCCTCGGATCCCTTTGCTTCCTCGGGCTCATCCCCCTCCCCCTTCGGTTCTCCGGTCTGCTCCAGACTCTCCTCGACCACGACGCTCCCGTCCCCGGTTTTCTCCTCGGTCGCTGTTTCCGCTTCCGCCTCCGGAGCTACCCCTCCAGTGGGACGGTAGGCTACCCGCCTGGACATTTTCTCCAGCCAGGCAGCCACAGCCTCCTCGCTTCGCTCCATCTTGATCTTCTTCTTATAGGCCTCAAGCGACATGTTCCCGAAGCGCTCACGGTGAAGTTGCACCAGGGCCGGTTGATAGCCGTGGTAGTTGGGTGGCCCCAGCCACTCGCCGCTGATCCCACAACGGGCCACGGTCTGGAAGTTCCCCTTCGGCGGGGCGGCCTCCGAAATCACTTCCTCGTAGTAGTCGCCCCGCCAGTCCGCCCGCCAGAAATGCTGGAGCGCTTCCTCCCGGGTTAACCAGAGCGATCCATCTTTTTTGCAGCGGACGAGTCCGCCGGTCTCCTGACCACTGTGGAAGGTCACATTGAAACGTTCACGTGCACCAAGAACCAGCTTGGCGAGATCAAAAACCGAGTAGGTACGTCCACCGGCAAGAATCTCCTTGGCCAGGCCATCCAATCCTTCTTCTACCGGCATGACCTCTGCCGTAAACCCGTTCGGCGGCGCAACCTCTTCGCGCTCCCGCGGTCCGCGCTGGTCGCCATCACGGCGCCCCCGCCCCCCTTTCTGAAACCGCTTCCCCCGGTCACCCCGGCCTTCGCGTCGATCATCTCTGCGTCCCCGCCGATCATCCTTCCGTCCCTGCCGCCGATCGTCACCGCGGCCCCGCTTCTGATCGCGATCCCGACCGGCCTGTCGCTTTTCATCGCCCCGGCCTCGATCGCGATCCCGGCCGTCATGCCGCCGACGCTTGCCTCTTGATTCCCCACTCTCCTTCCGCTCCGTCCCGCCCCGGGCCCAGGAAGGACCAAGATCGAGGGAGTTAAGGCTGAGAAGAGGGTCTTGGGGGGCCTCCGCTGGCTGCTCTTCGTCGCTCATCAGTCGGTGATACTTCCAGAAAAGACGCCCACCTTGGAACGCGCAAGAAGCAAAAGCAGAGGTTCTCGTACCACCATTAACCCATCGGATAGCGGATCTCGCGGCTCACCTCGTTGATCCGCTCCAGAACCAGGGGCTCAAGTTCGAGTCCGGCCGCATCAAAAATCACGTTGAGTTGATCTTCATGGGTGGCTCCTACAATGGTGGAAGCCACGAAATCGTGCTGCTTGCTCCAGGCCACCGCCATGGTGACAGGATGAAGCCCCGCCTCCTCCGCAATCTCCATGAAGCGGGCCGTTGATTCCAGGCAATGCTCGTTGGCGAAGCGCTCCGCCATCGCCCGCTGCCGGGGCGCAGTGGCGTTCATGTAATGCGTGAAACGGGCCCCCTCGGGTCGTTTCCCCCCATTGTACTTTCCGCTGAGAACTCCCCCTGCAAGCGGACTGTAGGGAAGCAGGCTCACCTGCTCACGCCGGCTTACCTCTGCCAGTTCATCCTCGAAGCGACGGTTATTGAGTGAAAAATTGTTCTGAATCGTATCGTAGCGCGCCAGCCCGTGAGTATCGCTAGTCCAGAGCGCCTTCATCAGACCGTAACTGTCCTCATTGCTTACTCCGATCGCACGCACCTTCCCCTCCTGCACGAGTTCATCGAGGGCCTCCAGGGTATCCTCCGGACGCATGCCATGGTCCGGCCAATGGACCTGGTAGAGATCTATGTAGTCCGTCCGGAGGCGCTGCAGACTACCTTCCACGGCCTTCCGGATGTGATTGCGATCCAGGGCCGCCTTATCGTTGCGCACGGGCGGATTGAACCAGCCATGAGCAGCACCCGCCACCTTGGTTGCTATGATAACTCCGTCGCGAGGCTTACCCTCCATCCATTCGCCCACCCAGTCCTCGGACAAACCCACCAGCTCGGCAGTGGGCGGAACGGGATAAAGCTCCGCACAATCATAGAAATCGATCCCCCTCTCAAAAGCCCGGTCCATGATCCTGAAGGACATCTCCTTTTCAGCCTGCGTCCCGAAGGTCATGGTCCCCATGCAGATCTCGCTCACCACGATTCCGCTCGTTCCCAGTCGCCGCTGCTGCATGGCGGAATCCTTTCAGGGATCGGGAGCGGAGCAAGCCCGGACCCGGTGGCCCGACCGTTCCAAGCCGGAGAACTGCCGGGCTCCAGGAGGGCATAAGTCCACTCCGACGAAGATTCTTTCACGAACGACGAACTTTTCCCTGTGGCACGGCACCGGAACTGATGCACTCTGAGCGCAGGCCGCTCCCCGCCCCGTTCTCTCCTGTGCCCTCAGACATCAACCAGCACCTGCAAATGAAACTCGCCCTCTCAGTCCTCGCCCTCTCCCTCCTTCCCCTGTCCGCTACGGCGCAGGAGGCCCCGAATGCACGCGGCTTTGTTTTCGACGACCGCAACCGCAACGGAAAACGGGATCCGGGAGAACCGGGCCTGGGCGGCGTCCTTGTTTCCAACCAGCGGGAGGTAGTTCGCACTGACCTGATGGGGCGCTGGACACTGCCCGTCCGCGACGACTGCATCTTTTTCGTAATCAAGCCACGGGGTTGGATGCCGCCTGTCAGCGACCAGCAACTCCCCCGTTTCTACTACCTGCACAAACCCAAGGGGTCACCACAAAGCAAGTTTCCCGGCGTGAAACCAACCGGCCCCCTGCCCGCCTCGATCGACTTTGCCCTTACCCCCCGGAAAGAACCCTTCAAGTTCAAGGCCCACTTCTTCGGCGACACCCAGTCACGCAATACCAAGGAACTCGACTACATGGCGCGCGATACCATCCAGGAGCTGATCGGAACCGACGCCGAGTTCGGGGTGACCCTGGGAGACATTCTCTTTGACGATCTCTCTCTGTTTGAAGCACACAACAGCATCGTGGCCCTGGTAGGCGTGCCATGGTGGAACGTGATCGGCAACCACGACCTCAATTTCGATGCTCCTGATGACAGGACCTCGGACGAAACCTTTGAGCGAGTCTATGGTCCTCCCTACCACGCCTTTACGTGGGGACCGGTAAACTTTGTGGTCCTGGACAATGTCATGTGGGGTGGTTCAAAGGCCTCAGGGGGCACGGGCAGCTACACCGGGGAACTCGGCGAGGAGCAATTGACCTTCCTCGAGAACCTGCTCCCCCATCTTCCAGAACACGAACTGCTCATGCTGATGATGCACATTCCGCTCAAGACCTCGGAGTCACCCCTCAATCCCAGCCCCGAACGCAACCGCCTCTTCCGCCTGATTGAAAATCGACCCTACACCATGTCCATCTCGGGTCATACCCACTGGCACGCGCATATGTACCTTGACGAGAAGGACGGATGGAAGGGCAAGAAACCACACCACCATGTCGTGAATGTCACGGTCTGCGGAAGCTGGTGGCGGGGCGAACCGGACGAACTCGGCATCCCCCACTCCCTCGGTAGAGACGGAGCCCCGCGCGGTTACTCCACCATCACTTTTGACGGAAATCAGGCGGTGGTCGACTTCAAGGCCAGTCGGCGTCCGGCTGATTACCAGCTCCGCATCGAGGCCCCCTCGTCCGTCAAGAGGGGAACTGAACAGGTTACCGTCTACGCTAATGTCTTCAATGGTTCCCGCCACTCCAAGGTTCGGATGCGCCTGGGAAAAAACGGCCAATGGATCACCCTTCTCAAAAGCGTGGAGCCTGACCCGGACTTTCTTGCCCTGAAGAAGCGGGAGGAGAGCCGTCGAGACAAACTGGAAGGCATCACCCTGCCCGGCGCCGTGCCGTCACACCATCTCTGGAAGGCGACGCTCCCGCTCAAGGGTCTGAAGGGCATTCATCGACTCTGGGTCCAGACCGAAGACATGTACGGCCGCACTTACGACGCCTCCCATGTCATCCGAATCGAGTGAATAGTGCCGGGGCACCTCCTCGCATAGTAGAACTCATCGAGACCGAACATCCTGCGCCATGTCACATCCCACCCTGTCCACCCTTCTTTGCGCCTTTCTAATCCTCTCCGTAACGGCTGTATCCGGAGAGAAGAAACAACCCAACATCGTCCTTCTTTACGCCGATGACCTGGGCTACACCGATCTCTCCTGCCAGGGATCCGATTACTATCGCACCCCCAATATCGACCGCCTTGCAAAAGAGGGGATGACCTTCACCAATGCTTATGCAGCGGCGGCCAATTGCGCTCCTTCGCGAGCTTCTCTCATGACGGGACTCTACACCCCCCGCCACGGCGTTTTCACGGTTGGGAATTCGGCTCGTGGGAAAGCCGCCCACCGCCGCCTCATCCCGATCTCCAACAAAACCGAACTCACCAGGAAACTGCCCACCATGGCCCAGGTTCTCAAGGGAGCCGGCTACCGCACGGCGGTGGCAGGCAAATGGCATCTCTCCGATGATCCCACCGCCTATGGTTTTGATGCCAATTTCGGCGGCCTGACGTGGGGGGCTCCGAAATCCTACTTCTCTCCCTACAGGAATCCCAAGCTGAAGGATGGACCCAGGGGCGAACACCTTCCTGACCGCCTCGCCGCCGACCTCTGCAACTGGATACGTTCGACCCAGAAAAAGAAGGATAGGCCCTTCTTCGTCTACTTCCCTTTCTATTCCGTCCACACGCCGATCCAGGCCCGCGCGGATCTCACCGCCAAGTACGCGGGCAAATCAGGCACCCATCATAGAAACGCGAAGTACGCCGCCATGATCGAGGCCATGGACCTCGCGGCAGGACGAATTCTCGACCTACTGGATGAACTCGAACTGGCAAAGGATACCCTCGTGGTGTTCACTTCCGACAATGGTCCCCACGGAGCAGTCTCCAATGCCAAACCCCTGCGTGGCTCGAAAGGAATGTTCTACGAAGGGGGCATCCGTGAGCCCTTCCTCGTACGCTGGCCCGGCAGGATCAGGGCCGCCTCACGATTGGACACAGCCATCCACCAGATCGACCTGCTCCCCACCTTCGCAGCCGTAGCCGGGACCAAAGCCCCTGAACTGCAGGACGGCCTGGACCTCAGCCCTCTCTTTCGCGGGGACTCCCTGCCCGACCGTCCCCTCTTCTGGCACTTCCCTGCCTACCTCCAGGGCTACGGCAAGGACCTCGGCTCTCCATTCCAGCATTTCCGGACTACACCCTGCGGCGTGGTCCGCCAAGGGTCCTGGAAGTTGATCGAGTACTTCGAGGACAACGCCCTTGAGCTCTATAACCTCCAGCAAGACCCCTCCGAGCAGAACAATCTGGCCGAAAGGGAAACGAAACGCCGGGAACAACTCCACGACGTTCTCAAGTCCTGGCGTCAGTCCACCAAGGCTCCCGTCCCCACGAAGAAGAACCCCAAGTTCCAGGGCGACTGATTCCCTCCATACCCCCTTTGGGTTTTGCCCTTCTGACCCCTGGCCACTTTAGGCGTTCCTGAAGCGAGAAACCCGGAAGGTTTCCCGCTTGCCCGGGGGGGGCAACGGACTAAATTCAGGGCACCCCGTGCGCTTCTCTCGACTGACCTCCAAGACTCTGCACCGGCTTACCGAGATCAGGATTCCGGCGTCTCCACCGGACAGAGGAAATACATCCACGCTTTGCGCTGCCTTACTCTGTGCAATGCTGATCCCGGCCCTTCCTTCCCAGGGCGCCGAACGATTCCTCCTCACCCCCATCTCGGTGGCCTCGGACTCCTCGGCAACCGATCTCTTTTCCGCTTCCAATCTGATCAACAACAGCGGACTCAACCCGGTCCCCACCCTGACGAGCTACGAGAGCGCTCAGCATGGATCAGCCAATCCCTCCCGGGCCTGGGCCACCGCGGCTCCAGGTGGAGGGGGCCGTGACTACTTCTCCGGCGCCAACCCCGACCCGGTCCTCACCTTCACCCTCCCCGACCTCTACCAGATTACCCACCTCGTGGTCTGGGGGTTCTACTACACTTCGCCCAATAACACCGAAGCAAAGGATTTCACCCTGGAGTTCTCAACCGATGGCGGCCGGACCTGGGCGGGCCAGACCAACGTCACCCACCGGAAGACCGCCGCTGAGAGTGAGACTATCCCGCTGCCGCGTAAATTCCACGCCAACGCGGTACGGCTTACCATCACAGACAACTACTACGTATTCCGGGGTGTCGGGGGAGAGCGCGTCGGACTGGGCGAGGTCAAGTTCCTCGGCCAGCCACCCGCCGGACCCAACCCATCCGTTTCCCTCCGTCCCCTCGTCGATTTCGGTAGCATTTCCCCCGGCGAAGCGATCCCAGCTCGAGCTATCGCCATCGAAAACGTCGGAAGTCAGCCTCTGACCATCGCCCCCCCTGCGCCCGTTCCTCCCTTCGTGGTCAGGGGCGGACCGCTTGAGATTCCCCCCGGTGATACGCGCTCACTCACCATCGACCTGCCCCCGGTCCCGGGCTGTCACCTTGTGGTCCTCGAACTCGCCACCAATGATCCGGACCGCCCGATTGTGCCCGTCACCCTGATGGGCGCCTACGACTGCGTGCAGAATACACCTTCCCAGCCGGAGATCGTGCCAGAAGAGGGTACCTTCGTGGACCCCTTCGAGGTCACCATCACGAGTGAGGACGGGGGGGTAATCGTTTACACAATGGATGGGTCCGTCCCCACCTCGGCCAATGGGATTCCCTATACGGGTCCGGTCAGGATCACCTCCTCCACCCAATTGCGAGCTGCCGTGGTCTGGGCCGGAAGCGCTTCAAAGCCCCAGACCAGCAGTTATCTCCGCCTTTCCGGAGGGCTGGAAACCTACACCTCCCCCATCCCCATCGCGATCATTGACAATTTCGGGGGCGGCACCATTCCAAACAGGGGGTGGTCCTTCGCGACCCAGACTTCTGCAGGACTTCAGCAACTCCCGCGCCAACCCGCCTGCCTTCAACTCATCGACACCGATCCGGAGTCCGGCAGGGCCTCCATCACAGGGGTCCAGGACCTCACCGAACGCATTGGAATCCGGGTGCGCGGTTCCTTCTCCTCTACCTGGAACCCCAGGCCCTACTCCCTTGAGACATGGGATGAGTACGATGACGACAAGACCGCCACTCCCCTGGGGCTCCCCGGGGAGTCCGACTGGATTCTCTACTACCCGCATCCCCTCTACGACCGTCAACTCATCGCCAACACCTTCTCCTGGGAACTCTCCCGGCAGACCGGACGCTACGGCACCCGCTTCCGCTTCGTGGATACCTTTATCAACGAGGACGGTGGCGATCTTACCCCCGCAGACCGCGTAGGAGTCTACGCATTCGCCGAGAAAGTCACAAGGGACGACGACCGCATTGACTTCGAGCCGCTCGCCACGAATGGCAGCACGGGAGGATGGCTCCTCAGTATCAACCGGATGGATCCCATTCCCGTGGGAGGCTTCCCCGCTGAAAATGGTGCCCTCACACCCCAGTTCTTCCACACCGCTGGCCCCGATCGTGTCCTGCAAACGCCTCCAAATCAGCTCAACCGTGAAGGTGACGATGACATTCCGCGACAGTACAACGGATTCTTCAACTTCGAGGATCCCGGCGGTTACGAAATCAATACTGCCCAGCGCAACGCCATCGAGAACTGGTTCGAAAAATTCGAGGACGTGCTCTATGACGATCGCCGTTGGCTCGATCCCGTGGATGGCTACCGACGTTACGTCGATACCCGCGACTTCATCGACTATTTCCACCTGCACAATCTTGCCAAGCAGGGCGACAGCATGGCGTTGAGCCTCTTCCCCTGGGTCTCCTCCAGGGATCGCAAGCTGCGCATCGGCCCGATCTGGGATTACAACCTTTCTGCCTACTGGACTGATCCTACCGACGAACTCTTCTACCGTGATGATCGAATCTGGTACCCACGTTTCTTTGAAGATCCCGGGTTCATGCGGGAATACATCGATCGCTGGTACGAACTGCGCCGCGGACCCTTCGCCACCGCCAACCTGATCAACCTTGTCAACAAGCAGCGCAGGCAATTCACCTCCGAACTGGCCGCCAGGCAGGGCCTGAGCTCACAGGCATGGTTGACCGAACTGAACGAAATGAAGACCTACCTCTCCTCCCGGACGCGCTGGATCGACGCACAGTTCTTCCAGCCCCCGGCCTTCAGTCACCCCGGTGGCACGGTGAGCACGCAGTTTGCCCTCACCATCTCTAACAATACCGGGGAGGCGGGCACCATCTTCTTTACCCTGGATGGCAGTGATCCCATCAATGGTGGAGGAACGATCTACAACCGTCCCATTTCCCTGAATGCCACCGCTCATGTCAGGGCCCGCGTGCTCTCAACAAGAGGTGAGTGGTCCGCCATCAACGAGGCCTCCTACGTGACCGGCACGCCTCCAGGGTCCGGGGACCTCGTTCTTTCCGAGATTATGTACCATCCTCTCGGGGATCCGGGAGCCGAGTTCATCGAACTGCTCAACATCAATCCGGTCAAGTCACTCGACCTTGCCCTCCTCCGGTTCGCCGCGGGGGTGGAATTCACCTTCCCGGTAGGAGCCACTCTCGCCCCGGGCGAACGAATCATCGTGGTCCGCAACCGGGCAGCCTTTGAAGCGGTCCATGGTCCGGCACCCAACGTGGTGGGCGAATTCCAACTCGATGGAGCCCTCGATAACAGTGGCGACCACCTCACCCTTCTTGACACCAATGGTCGCATTCTCCTCGACTTCAGCTACGGCGACGATCCGCCCTGGCCTGAGTCGGCGGATGGCGATGGCGATTCTCTGGTCCTGATCGATCCCCTGGCCAATCCCGATCATGGGGACTTCTCAAACTGGCGCAGCAGCACCACCACCGACGGCAACCCGGGCACCGACGACCGCACGACCTTCTCCGGGGACCCCGTTCGCGACCGTGACCGTGACGGCATTCCCGCCCTGATCGAATTTCTGCTCGGAACCTCGGACATCCGGGGAGACCGCCTTTCTGATTTCTTCACCTGGAACTACACCCCCGGCGGCGAGACGGAGCTTCTCCTCGCCTTCAGCCTAGCCGCCCATTTCATCGAAATGCCCACCATCGAATTCAGTGCCGACCTGAAAACCTGGCAGGAAGTAATCGCAGAGCCCGCCTTGGACGAACATCTCACCGGGGGTCGGGCACGCTACCGCTGGCTTCTGCCCGCTCCTCAACCCGCCCAACGCTATTTCCGTATCAGGGTTGTGCAAACCGGGCCTTGAGAATAGCGCCCGGCTCAGCCGAAATCCCCGGGTGTTCCCTTCCCCATCCCTGGTTCCCGCGGAACTTTCCCCGGGGAGTTCCGACCTGCACCCTTGAGGAAGATCCAAATTCCGCCCGCTACTCCCACTACCGACAGAAAGAACACCACCAACAGTCCCCCAAGGGTGCGCAGCCGCGAACGCCGCTCAACCTCCCCGCCGGCAATCGCCGATTGCTGAAGGAGAGCGTTCTTTCCCACCTCGTCGAGTTGTTTCAACCACTGCCGTTCCTCCTTCGCAAATGGCTCCATGAGATCCTGAATGGCAGCGCGCCGGCGAACCGGATCAAGAGAAGGCTTCCTCCCCACCGCGACAACTGCCTTTATGCGCCCGGGAAGCTCCGCACGTTTCCACTGAAGAAAGGCAATGAAATACAACCGGAGGGCTCTCTCGGCGGGGGAGGCATCCGAAAGGGTCTCGAAGGCGGCAAGGTGCTCATCCAGTGTGCGGACATAACGTGCCAGCGACTGCTCCAACTGCCCGGGATTACCCGATTCTATTGTCCCCTTCAGGGATTTCGAAACTTCCCCAAAAAGCTCTCTCAGGATCATCCGCGAATCTCCAATCTCGTCGACCAGCTCCTGTGCGCTCAGGGTGCGTCCCGCCGCCGAAACAACGGAAAGAGCACAAAAGACCATCGTGAGGCCCAAGCGCACCGAAAAGATCACCGGGTCAGAGTGGCCTTCCACAGTGACTTGGCAAGACCCCAGTCCCTTTCCAATCAGGGATCACATGCCCAAGGACAAGATCAATACCATGCTCCCTCACTTTCGCTCTCCCGGGGAAATTACATCGATGCAGGCGGAGCTTGAGATCCTCCCCAGGCTGGTCCATCCTTCCTCACCCCCCCGGTAAGATCACGACTGGTCTGCCCGTAACCTCCACCCACCCTCATCTCCACCGTGAGAACACTTCTCCGCCTTCCTCTCCCTCTTCTGGTCGCGGCGCTCGCCGTGGCAGAAGAGAAGGAAACGGCGTCCGCACCTGCCGGGAAGACTGCCATCACCGAGACAAAGAGCTGTCCCCTCTGCAAGCTACCCGGCCGGGCCTCCCTCTTTGCGGGCACGGTCAGGCCCTGCCCCGCCGGTTGTGCCAAACTCTGCTGCACGGGGACGAAAGTCGTATTCGTTCTAAAGGGAGTTACCGATACCGCCGCCGCCCGCAAGATCACTGGTGTCCTTGCTGGCTTGGAAGGCGTGCAAATCACAAATGCACGTCATGAGCCGGGTCGGATCGCCCTGCGGCATGCCCCCGACAAGGTGACAAGGGCGCAATTACGAAACATCATCACTGGCTCCGGCTACCAGGTGACTGGCGAGCAGGCGACCTTCTCCCTCAGGGGCCTGACCACCGCGAAACTAGCCGCCACGGTGGAGACCGCAATCCTTACGGATCCGGGTGTAACAGGGATCGAAACCGTCTGCCACAAGAGCGGCAAGGCCATCGTGGTTTTCAATCCTGCCAAGACCTCCCCGCAGAAAATTACAGCTGCCATTCATACCACCCCCTGCCGGGTCGTGACCCCCTGAGGCTTTCCCACACCCGGCAGGAGGAACCGCGGAAGGGCAGCACAGGAATCATCCAACTCTCCATCCGCCACGAACTTCCGGCCTGGATTTTATGGCCTGCCCTCGATCCCGAAAGGCCAGGATACTATCATGCTACTTTATCCAAGGCCGCCCAGCATGAGACCCACTGCGACCTGCCTCATCGGCGGCACCTCTGCGCCGCCTTCCCTCTGGGCCAGTTGGACTTGCTGAATCATCCCTGGTCCAGGCCTTACGTTTTTTCTAGCCACCAGTAGCCCTTCCCTGTTCGATGCCGGGCAGCAGGAAATTCAACAAACGCACGCATGTCTCAGGTAAATATCGCTATTGTCGGCCTCGGTTTCGGTGCCGAGTTCATTCCCATCTACCAGCGCCATCCACAGGCGAACATGTACGCCATCTGCCAGCGCACGGAGGAAAGCCTCAACGAGATCGGCGACAAATACGGAGTGGAGAAGCGATATCAAGATTACGATGATGTCCTCCGCGATCCGGAGATCACCGCAGTACATATCAATACGCCCATTCCTAATCACGGAGAGCAGTCCATCGCCGCCCTCGAAGCCGGTAAACACGTGGCCTGCACGGTCCCCATGGCTACCAGCCTGAAGGAATGCGAAGAGATCGTCCGCCTTTCCAAGGCCAATGGTCTGAAGTACATGATGATGGAGACCGTGGTCTATGCCCGCGAGTTCCTCTATATGAAGCATCTCTACGACAGTGGGGAGTTGGGCAAGGTGCAATACCTCAAGGCTTCCCATCAGCAGGATATGGATGGATGGCCCGGCTACTGGCCCGGTCTTCCTCCCATGCACTATGCCACTCACTGTGTCGGGCCCGTACTAGGTCTCACCCGGGGAGAAGCCGAATACGTCTCCTGCTTCCCCTCTGGGACCATCCGCGAAGAAATGCACGAATGCTATAACTCTCCCTTCGCAGTGGAAAGCTGCCACATCAGGTTCCGAAACAGTGATCTCACCGGATTCGTCTATCGCTCCCTCTTTGACGTGGCCCGGCAATACCGGGAATCCTTTGAAGTCTACGGAGAAAAAAAATCAGTGGAATGGCCCCTCATCGAGGGCAAGCCGCTGGTGGTTCACACCGCTAAGAAACCTGAGCCCGAGATCCCCGAGGAAGTCGAGTGTCCGGACTTCGGCCACCTGCTTCCGGACGAAGTCGCTCCTTTCACCACCGGTGGTGTTTACGGCGGAGATTCGGGAGAGGAGCATCTCTCTTTCACCCAGGGAGCCGGCCATGGCGGATCCCACCCGCACCTCGCCCACCAGTTTGTCAACATGCTCATCACGGAGGAGGATGCCTATCCCAATGCAGTGGAGTCTGCCAATATCACCTGCACTGGAATCCTCGCCCACGAGTCCGCGCTCAAGGGTGGTGAGCTCATGAAGCTTCCGAGCTGGAGCTTGCGGCAGGAATGACCCGCAAGCGATAGACTCCTCCGTCGACACAGGCCCCATCGCACTGCCCGGGACCTTCACAAATATTCACGCCGGGGTCCCATTCCTCTGGAAAATGGACCTTCCTGAGGCATCCTCCTGCCGAAAAATTAGTTGTCCTGCCTGAAATTCGTTCTTTCTTTGAGAACCATGTCCCAGCCCTCAAAGATACTCCTCAACCCTTTCATCCTGTCCGGCTTGGGCATCGTTCTTCTTGGCGGGCTGGCCATCGGCATCACGAAGTTCGTACTCTCTGACGAAAAAGAGGATGTGGGATCCGGAAAAAAGAACACAACTCACATCGCGAAATCCTCCGGCCATCCCTCCAGCTCTTCCGGGGACAACGCTACCGGGGGTCCGCGCAAGTCGAAGAGCAAGCCCGGGGAGGAGATTCAGGAGAATGGAGAATTTGGATCCGTCCCTGAGAAGTCCAAGCGGCAGGGACTTATGACTACAATCTCGGTTCAGGCCCGCAACGAGTTGAAGGGACTGCGCGAACTATACAGGACCGAGTTCGACTCCGCCGAGTCCCGGAAGAAGTTCAGCGATACGTTACGAAACACCACTGACCCGAAGGAGCGCGAACGCCTCCTCCGGGAACGCACTACCGCACAGCGCATAGCACGCAACAAGGCTGAGGCCCAGAAGGGGCTCCCCGAGCGGGCCCGGGAGAAACGTCTCATCGCTCTCATGCAGGTCCAGAATCTCTGGCGCATGAACTCCTTTGTGGCCCAGAACGAATCACTGAGTGGGGAAGCGGGGGAATTCGATGACCGCCTTGCCGAGTGGGTGGTGAACTCGGAAAAAATGAGCGACGAAGAATTTCACACGACATTCAACAAGCTGCGCAATGCTCTGAACGACCTCCGTGTCCGCAACCAGGACCACCCCAGCCGCCCTAAGTCCCCTGTTCCCAGGTAGGCCTCAGAACAACGATGCTGCTTCCCCTCGTTTGGGAAATCCGCCGGTCCGGGCCTTGGTGTAGAGCAGCTCCCCATCCCGCCGCACCTCGAAGATACCACCACCACCCGCCACGAGAGACACCTCTTCCCCGGTCTTTTCCCTGATCTCGGCCGAGACACGCTCGGCTTCCGGAAGATAGTTTCACTGAGCGCAGTATTCGATTTCGATCACCATGCCCAAGTTTGAACCAGCAGGAGGAATGGAGCAATCCTGGTGTTCCTGTTCTGCTCCTCTCTTCATTTATTGCACGCAGGGACGATGAATGAGCAAACTTGGCCCGAGCACGATCGTCACCCTCTGCGCACACGCAGCTGAAAAACATTCAGGAGATCATTCCAATGCAGAACCCGCCACTCTCCCGCGACATTTGCCAGCAGCACCTGGAAGTAACCCGGCGTTATTTCATGCGCCTCGGGACAGTTGGATTTGCCGCCATGGGTTACCCCTCCCTCCTGGAGGCCCGGGACACAGACCGGGACATCCTTGCAGAAACCATTGCCGACCTTGAGTACCTGACTCATCCCGGGGAATTCGAGACCGTTGAGCGAGGAAACCCTCCGCCATATAAACTGCCCCCGGAAAAACGGCTGGCAATCGGGATGGAGAGGAACAGCTGGAAACTCGATGTGATCCCCGACAGCGAAACCAAGGCCCGGGTGGACAACCCGCTCTCCAGAGAGAAAGGTACCGCACTTGATTTCAAGAGTCTCCTGAAACTTGCCGGCGAATGCCCAACACGGTTCCTCAAGGTGATGACCTGCAACAATCTCGCGACACCCCTTGGAATGGGGCTGTGGGAAGGGGTGCCCCTGCGCGACGTGATCTGGGCAGCCAAGCCCTCCGCCAATATTCGCCGGGTCTTCTATTACGGTCACCACAATGAGGATCCGAAGCAGATTTTCCGTAGTTCCCTTCCCATTGGCAGGGTGCTGGAGGATCCCCCCGGCGACCACCCGGTGATCCTGTGCTACAAGCTTAACGGCGAATGGCTGAGCGGTGAACGCGGCGGACCGGTAAGAATGATCGTGCCCGACGCCTACGGGTTTAAATCAGTCAAGTGGCTGAAGTCCGTCGTTCTGACAAACGCGCCTGCTGCCAATGACACCTACGCCAGTGGTAACAATGATATCGACAGCTGGATGAAAACCATGTGTCGATTCATCTACAACCCGACCCGAGTGAAGGCCGGCTCGCCGATTCCGCTGACCGGCCTGGCGCAAGTCGGCGTGGGCGGACTGGGAAAAGTGCAGGTCTGGATCAACCCCCGGCCGGACGAGGACTGGCCCAAGGATGACCCTTACTATACCAAAGCCCCGTGGCAGGATGCCACAATCCTGCCACCACCGGACAAGTGGGGTGGCGGTCTGCCCGAAGGTAAATTGCCCGCGGATGTGCGTTTTTTTACTGCGGAAGGCAAACCGACACACTGGCCAATGCGCTACACCATCGCCCATTGGGCAACGCTGCTGAAGGGCATGGCTCCTGGAAAATACACCATCTCCTGTCGCACCATTGACAACAGGGGCAATGCCCAGCCAATGCCACGTCCGTTCCGCAAATCCGGACGCAACACGATTGAGAAATCACTTATAACCGTCGAGGGCTGAGGCGGTCCGGCCTCCGTATTCCGGTTTTCTGCCGAAAGAAGTCCGAGCTATCTTATCCCCCTTGATTTCTTGCATTTGAGGATGGTGAATGAATGATCCCGGCCCGACCGTAACCCTCTCTCCATGCACACCCGCCTCCCTGTCCTTTTCCTTGCCGCCCTGGCATCCACCTTCCTGGTAACTCCCTCGGCAGCGAACCAGCAGCCCAACATCATCTACATCCTCCTTGATGATGCCGGCTACGGAGACCTCTCCTGCTACGGACAGGAAAAGTTCCAGACCCCCAATATCGATCGCCTCGCCAGGGAGGGGATGAAGTTCACCAACCACTACGCCGGGTCGACGGTCTGCGCTCCCACGCGGAGCGTGATCATGTCCGGTCTCCACACCGGACACACCGCCAGTCGCGGGAACAGAGAGATTCGACCGGTAGGACAGTTCCCTATTCCCGCCTCAACCTTCACCATCGCGGAGGCACTGAAAAAGGCCGGTTATGCCACGAGTGCCTTCGGAAAGTGGGGCCTGGGCAATCCTGGTTCGGAAGGCGATCCCATCCACCAGGGCTTCGACCGCTTCTTCGGCTACAACTGCCAGCGCAATGCTCACACCTATTACCCCACCTGGCTTTTTGACGACCTCCGGAAAATAAAGCTCGATGGAAAAACCTACGCGCATGATCTCATCATGGACCGGGCCGTGGAATGGATCGATGCCCAGCACAAGGGTCCGTTTTTCTGCTTTCTCCCGGTCACCATCCCGCACGCCGCCATGCATGTTCCGGAGAAATACGCCGCTCCCTTCCGCAAGAAATTCCCTGAATTCGAGAACAAGGTGGGGCGCTATGGCAACAACAAGCCCTTCGCCAAGAATCCGGCTGCTCAGTTTGCGGGGATGATGACTGCGCTTGACGTTGGGATTGGCCGCGTCCTTGAATCCCTTGAAAAGCACGGGATTGAAAAGAACACTATCGTCCTTCTCAGCTCAGACAATGGTCCCCACAAGGAGGGCGGCCACATGCCCAACTACTTCAATTCCAGCGGAGGCCTGCGGGGACACAAACGCGACCTCTACGAGGGAGGCATCCGCTGTCCCCTTCTCGTCCGCTGGCCGGGGATGGTAAAGGCAGGATCGACCAGTGATCATATTTCAGCCCATTGGGACCTCTTTCCTACCTTCTGCGAACTGGCAGGCACGGAAACACCGCAAAATCTTGATGGCATCAGTTTCCTTCCCACTCTCCTGGGTAAGAAACAGAAACAGCACGAATATCTCTACTGGGAGTTCTTCGAAGGCGGGGGCAAGCGAGCCGCCCGGATCGGCAAGTGGAAGGCCGTTCAGAACCAGGTCAACCGGAAGGGGCAGGATGCCCCCGTCGAAATCTACGACCTGGAAAGCGACCGTGCTGAGACCAACAACCTTGCGACCCAGAATCCTGAACTCATTACCCGCGTCCGGAAAATCTTCAAGGCAGCCCACACCCCATCTCCCCTCTGGAAATTCAAGTGGGAGCAATAGCGGCCAGTCTCTCAGCCATGAAGACCCTGATTCCTCTCTTCGCAGCCCTGCTGCTCTCCCTGCCCCTGCCGGTCCAGGCGGCGGGCGCGGATATCCAGTTTGTCTCCGAAGTGGAGTCCGTCCAACCCGGGGTCCCCTTTACAGTCGCCCTCCATATCCTTCCGGACAAGCACTACCACACCTACTGGAAGTACCCGGGCATCGTAGGTCTGCCCACCTCCGTCAAATGGCGCCTACCGGAGGGATTCCATGCAGGCGAAATCGCCTGGCCTACCCCGGAGGTCGTCGACATGGCAGGCCACCCGGCTCATGGGTTCCGCCGTGAACTTTTCCTTCCCGTGGTCATCACCCCACCGAAGAAGCTCCTGGGTAATTCCCTCACACTCACCGGGGAACTGGCCTGGATGGCCTGTCACAAGGAATGCCACCCGGGTTTCGCTACCCGTAGCCTCACACTCCGGGTCAACCGGGCCAGGGAGACCATGCCTCATCCCAGATGGGCCGCTGCCATCGCGAGGGAACGCGACGCTCTCGCCCGCAAAACTGATCTTTGGAAAGTCTCCCTCGAGTCACAAGCGAACGAAACTCCCGTGGTGATCCGGGTGCGACCTGCAAAAGGTTCCTCGGGGAATCCCGGCGAGGTTTACTTCTTCAGCGAAGACGGTCAGATCACCTCCGAACCCGCCCAGAAGGCCATCCGCCAACCGGACGGTAGCTACCTCATTACTGGAACCCGCTCCGAGTTCAGCCCGAAGGACAGAACTACCCTCCCAGGTACGCTGGTGGCCTCAATGGGGTGGTCCGCCGGAAAACCACTGGCGGCCTTCCGGGCCGAGCCTTCCTACCCCGAGAAATAGGCCCTCGCTGGATTTGTCGCACAGCCGGAGTCACTTTCCTATCCGTGCCCGGTCGCGATCCTGTTTTTTCTTTGGTTCCGGCGTGAAGGCCCCTGCACCTGGTGAAAAATCCCACGGCTGGGTGGCCTCCCCCAATCCGTCCAGAAAGGCTCCCGCGGAAAATGCCAGATAGAAGGGGCCGTCACCTTTCTTGTTCCGGTTCCGCGTGTAGAGGTTCTTCATGGAGGGCAGGGCCGCCCGGGCATCCTTGCCCAGCAACTCGATCGCTCGACAGGCCCGCAGGGCCACCCACCAATCCTCATGAACGAGCTCTCTTGCCAGGCAAGCGAGGGCAACCTCCCGGTGCTTGCCCTCCTGAGCAAGCCAGTCTGCCGCCTCGATCCTGACCGCTGCAGAAATATCGTCGAGATGGTCCACCACGCGGCCCCTGTCCTCGTAGCCTCCGACCCGCAGGGCCAGGATGGCCCAGTAACGTTCACTTGGATCGGCTGACTGCAGCAGCTTGAGCGCGGCCGCAGAATTCGACCGCCCAACCAGGTCTGCCGCTTTCCATGCCACCTCCAGGTTCGGTTGGTGATCGCTCTTCCCAAGAAGAATATCGTGCAGGGGTTTCCCCTCGTTCCTGACCCATTTCCACATCTCGCTTTCCGGGATTGCTCCGGGATCCCGCAAGCGCGTACGTTCGGCCTCATAAGCCCGGCGGTGCTTCCGGAGAGCCTCCTGCTGCTCCGCAGTCATCGTGCCCTCCAGCAGATTGACCAGATTGTGCGGATCTGAATCACAATCGTAGAAGGCCTCGGCTGGTTTGCCTGGTCCCGCGTAATCCATCTGTACCTTGTTCAGTCTCTGCGGATCGTCCTTCGCAAGACGGCTGATCTCCTGCCGGGTCCCACCCAGGTCCGAAAAGACACTGGGCTGGTTGTGGCTCAGATGCGGATGGTAGTTCCGGATATAGAGGTAATTCCTGCTGCGCAGCGAGCGGGCGCATTCGAAGACCTCATCGACCCGGTCACGACAGCCATAGACATAAGCGGGCTCCGGATCGCGATTCAGTCCCAGAAAACTACGCCCCTGCATGTAGCCCGGTTTCGCCAGCCCAGCCAGATTCAGGGCCGTAGAGGGAAAGTCCACAAAACTGACGAGTTCCTCATTCACCGTCCCGGGCAGGGAAGGCGCAAGATGCTGGTAGCGCTTGGGGAAGCGCACCATGAGAGCCACCCTCATCCCCGAATCATGCAGCATCCTTTTGCCCCGGGGCATCCCGGTGCCATGATCCGAATAAAAGAAAACAATGGTATTGTCGGCCAAACCGTCCTCCTCAAGCTCCCTCAGGAGACGCCCGGTGTTCCTGTCCATCACGGACACACAATCGTACATCCGCGCCCACTCCCTGCGGATCACCGGAGTATCCGGGTAGTATGGAGGCAGTGGCACCTTCGCCGGGTCATGGATTTCTTCCTTGGGAAGCTTGGACTGCACTTCCCTTATGAATACCTCGTGCGGCCACACCGTGGTCCGGGACTGGTGGGTGCTCATGTCGTTGAACACTGCAAAGAAGGGCTGACCATCCTTGCGCTCATCGCTGCGCCAGTGCGCCTGGCCACTGGACTCGTGCCACGCTTCCGTAATCAGGCGCTGCGTCGCCCCGTTGTTGTAATCCGTCTTCACATTATTACTCGTGAAGTAACCCGCCTTTCGCAGGTAGCTGGGAAAAGCCTTCACCCGGTCCGGGATCGGAAAGGCCGAGCGCATCTGGTGGGCCCCCAGGCTGACCGTGCTCACTCCCGTGATGAGACAGGCCCGGGAAGGAGAACAGACCGGCGCCGCAGCAAAGGCCCGGGTATAGCGAACGCTCTCCTTCGCAAATCGGTCCAGATGCGGAGTAGTCGCGAACTCATCGCCATAACATCCGAGATAGGGGCTCATATCCTCGGCAGTGATCCAGAGGATATTGGGATAGATCCTCCGCGCCCGGATGTTACGAAACCGGACTGTCCCTCCCTTGCCGTGGTGCTGAATCCCGAAGTAGCCCGCAAGCTGCCGTTTCTCGTGCAGTTCCGCGATCAGCGTACCGTTGAGGTATGTTCGAACTAATGATCCCTGTGCCACGACTCGAAAATGATTCCAGTCCTTTTCCTTCAGCAATCCTTTGACCTTTTCCCGATAAGCCTCGTTCTGCTCCCTGCCCGGATAGAGCCATCCTCCCAGACCGATGCCATAGACCCCGGCCGGTTTTTGAAGGTCTATCTCACACTGATAACCCTTGGGCTTTCCACGATTGCCCGTACAGCGGTAGGCAAATCCGGAGTTGAAATTCACCTCCCGGGCATCCTCCGGCAGAAGCACCTCCAGCTCCGCCTCGAAATCCCGCATCACCATATCGGTAGTCACCCAGCAATTGGTCCTGGAGTGCAGCTCCAGGACCCCATTCTTGGCTTCAAAGCGCAAGACCTTGCTACGCGGGGTCCACCCCTTGGTACTTTTCCCGTCAAAGAGGTCCACCCACTCTGTCGCGCCGGCAGTCGAGACCGGAAGAAGAATCATGGCGAAGAGCAGCGAAAACAAACGTAAGATGATTTGCACCCCACCCGTTTATGCCTTCCAAGGCATCGAGAAAAGGCAATCCCCGCAAATTCGCCTCGCCAGCGGATACAGGGCTTTGGCAGCCTTCACCAGCGTTCATACCTGCCATGAAATTCATCACACTCCTGCCGCTTCTTGCTCTTTTCCTCGAGCCCCTCGCGGCCCAGAAGCGAAAGAAGCCGGCTACTCCAAAGGGTCAGGAGAAAGCCCCCGAACTGGCCCAGTACTACATCAACCTCAAGACCTCCCCCCGCGCCCCACAGGCCGAACCAGTCACCACCTCCCTCCCCCTGAAACTGGAACCGGGAGACCAGATAGCCTTTATCGGGAGCGGTCTTCTCGATAACGCACGGCACTACGGCTATTTCGAAACGCTTCTCCATCAGCGTTTCCCTCGTCATGAACTCAGCGTCCGGAACTTTTCCTGGCCGGCAGACGAGATCGACCTGCAACCGAGACCTGCCAACTTCGGCGACCTTGACCAGCATCTCACCTACTACCGCACCGATGTCATTGTTGCAGCCTTTGGTTATAATGAATCCTTCGCGGGAAAGCCCGGCCTCACCGCCTTCCGGGCGCGCTTTGACGCCTTTCTCTCCCAGCTCAAGTCACGCTCCTACAATGGGAAGAGCGCACCCCGTATTATTGTCCTCTCCCCCATCGCCAACGAAAATATCAAGGGTGTTCCTGCTGCCGATCGTAACAATGAAAGCCTGAAGCTCTATGGCCAGGCCATCAAGGAGAGCGCTGGCAGGCACAAGGTTGCCTTTGCCGACATCTTTCCTGCCACTGCCAACGCCATGGCGGAAAAAGGAAGCGCCCTCACCAGTAACGGCGCGCAGCTAAACGGAGCGGGCCAGCAGGTCCTCGCCAACGCCCTCTATCGCCAGCTCTTCGGCGAAACTGCTCCGGATGTGAACGAAACGATCCGCGCCCTCGTGGTGGACAAGTCCTTCCAGTTCTTCCACCGCTACCGCCCCCTCAACACCTTCTACTACACCGGGGGCCGCAACAGGAATTACGGCTATCTCGACTTCCTTCCTGCCATGCGCAACTTCGACCTCATGGTGGCCAACCGCAACAAGGCCATCTGGAAAACCGCACAGGGGAAGAAGGGCGTGGTGGACGATTCCAAGCTCCCTCCGCTGGAAGAAACTGCGCAGGGGCGCGGAGCTAACAAGTGGCTCTCCCCCAAGGATGAGCTTGCGGCCTTCCAGGTCGATGAGCGCTTCGAAGTCAACTGCTTCGCCTCCGAGGAAGATTTCCCCGACCTGGCCTGCCCCATCCAGATGCGCTGGGATGCCCGTGGGCGACTCTGGGTCTCCTGCTCAACCACCTATCCGCACCTCTACCCCGGACGCAAACCCAGCGACAAGATCATCATCCTGGAAGATACCGACAGAGACGGGAAAGCCGATAAATCGACTGTCTTTGCAGACAATCTGGAAGTGCCTCTCTCCTTTGTCCTCGGCAAGGGTGGAGTCTACGTCTCAGAGGAGCCACATCTGGTCTTCCTCGCGGACACCGATGGGGATGACCGGGCAGATCACCGCGAGATCGTCCTGACCGGTTTTGGTTGCGAGGACTCACACCATGCATTGCACGATTTCGTATGGACACCCGATGGCGATCTCGTTTTCCGGGAGTCCATTTTCCACAACTCCCAGGTCGAGACCGCATACGGTCCAGTCCGTGCCAAAAACAGCTCGTGGTTCCGCTTCCGTCCCGGTTCACAGCGGCTCACTGCATTCGGCGGCTACCCCAATACCAACCCGTGGGGCGTGACCTTTGATGACTGGGGGCAACACGTGGCCAGCCATCCCATCTTTGCGAGCGCGTTCCACGCCACCAACGCTCCCTACCCGGCCCAGCACCCGAGAGCTAACGGAATACCAGCCTACTCCGGCGTCTGCGGTCACGAGTTTGTCGACTTCCCTTCCTGGCCGGGCGACCTGCAGGGCGGCTTTGTCAAAGTTCGTTACAAGCCCACCAACCGGGTCGAGTTCCACAGATGGATTGAACACGGCGACCACTTCCGTGAGGAATTTCAATTCAACATTATCTTCTCTACCAACCTCTCCTTTATCCCGGTCGACCTCCGCTACGGACCACGGGGCGCCATGTATGTCTGCGACTGGTACAATCCGGTAAAAGGCCATGCCCAGTACTCCCTTCGCGATCCGCGCCGCGACCGCAAGTCGGGACGTATCTGGCGAATCGTCCCCAAGGGCGCGAAGTTGCAGGACCCTCCCAAGATCGCCGGCGCATCGATCTCCGCCCTCCTCGACCTGCTCAAGCGCAGGGAATACCGTTACCGCTACTGGGCCAAACGTGAACTGCGAGATCGGGACCCCCTCGAGGTAGGTAGCGCCCTGAACGCCTGGGTCGCCAAGCTCGATTCCAAGGATCAGCGCTTCCGCCACCATCAGCTGGAAGCCCTCTGGACCTACCGCGGTATCGAGGCCGCCAATCCCGGCCTACTGAAGGAACTGCTCTCCTGTGAGATCCACCACGCGCGCGCCGCCGCCACCCGTCAGTTACGCTACGCTGATTGCGGCCTGAGCGGAAAGGACCGGGGAGAGCTCCTCCTTCAGAGTGCCAACGACGAAAGTGCCCTGGTTCGTCTGGAGGCCGTCACCGCATCCACCTACCTCGCTACCCCGGCAGCTTTTCAGGCCCTCCTTGCCACCCTCTCCCACTCCCGGGAGACGCATCTCAACTACGCCATCCGGACCGCCTTTGGCGCAGAATCCATTCTCCCGTTCTGGAGGGAGAATACTCCTCCTGTCGTGGAGAAGTTCATGAAGACCTTCGACCGCAGCTCCAAGACAAAAGCGGGCACCTCTCCCCGCAACGCCCGTGAAGCGGCATTCGATTCTCAGAAGAACCTCATAAAAGTGAAGATCGGCTGTATTCCCGAGCGGCTCCTCTTCACCCGGGATCGGTTTGAGGTGAAGGCAGGACAACCCGTCAAACTGATCTTCACCAATCCCGATGCCACTCCACACAATCTGCTCATTCTCAAACACAACACTTCCATCGAGACTATTGGCACCGCCGCCAACGAAATGGCCAAAAGCCCGGAAGGTGTGAAGAAACACTTCATCCCCGACGACAAGCGCATCCTGCACGCCACCAAGCTCCTGGAACCCCACTCCTCGGAAACATTACGCTTTCTCGCCCCTGAGAAGCCCGGTATCTATCCTTACCTCTGCACCTTCCCCGGACACTGGGTCCTGATGAAGGGTGAAATGATTGTCAAATAGAGCCCCCTGTCCATCCGTATGAAAGCCCTGTTTGTCCTCATTGTTGCTTGCTCCCCATTCCTTGCTCCTGCTCTCCTGGCCAAGCCCAACTTCGTCTTCATTCTCGCCGATGACATGGGCTATGGCGATGTCTCCCACGCAGGCGGCAAGATCCCTACTCCTAATCTGGACAGGCTGCGGGCAGAAGGAATGCGCTTCACCGATGCTCACACGACATCCTCGGTCTGCACCCCGACCCGCTACGGAATTCTCACCGGTCGGTATAACTGGCGTTCTTCCCTCAAAAAACACGTTCTCTTTCCTCCCGACCGGTCCATCATGGATCCCAAACGTCCTACAATCGCCAGCTTCCTCAAGGAGCGCGGCTACCGCACCTGTGTGGTGGGCAAATGGCACCTTGGACTGAACTGGCACATGCTGGAACAGCCCGCCAAGGCCGCCAATGGCCCAACCAAGGGCACCTGCTGGAACATCGACTTCTCCAAGCCTCCACAGCAGGGACCACTCAAGCTGGGCTTCACCGATGACTTTCTCTTTCCCGCCTCCCTCGACATGGCTCCCTATCTCTATCTGCGCAACGACAAGGCGGTGGGAGTTCCCACCGTGAGCAAGGGTTGGAACCGGCAAGGCCCTGCCACCGCTGATTTTGAGGCAGAGAACTGTCTCATCGATTTCGCCCGTGAGTCACGGGCCTTCATCAAATCCGCGGTAGAGGGCAAGTCCCCGTTCTTCCTCTATCTTCCCCTCACCAGTCCACACACTCCCATTGTTCCCTCCAGGCAGTGGCAGGGAAAGTCCCCTCTCGGCAAGTATGGCGACTTTGTCATGGAAACTGACTGGGTAGTGGGCGAGGTCATGAAGGAACTGGCCGAGCGAAAGGTCGCCGCGAACACCATTTTCCTATTCACCACCGACAATGGGTGTTCGCCCGCCGCCGGTATTCCCAAGCTTGTCTCCCAGGGACACAAGCCCAACGCTGACTGGCGCGGCCACAAGGCCGACATCTATGAAGGTGGACACCGTGTTCCCTTCCTTGTCCGCTGGCCCGAACGGGTGAAGCCAAACAGCTCCTGCAACCTCACAATCTGCACCACGGACTTCTTTGCAACAGCGGCTGAGATCCTCGGGGTGCGAGGACGCCAGTTTCCCAAAAATGCCGCCGAAGACTCCTTCTCCTTTCTCTCGGCCCTTGATCACCCGGATAGCCGGACCCCCCTCCGGCCCTACACCATCCACCACTCAATCAACGGATCCTTCGCCATCCGGAAGGGCTTCTGGAAACTCTGTCTCTGTCCCGGCTCAGGAGGCTGGTCTTCACCCCGCCCCAATAACGCGCTTCGGAATAAGTCGCTCCCTCCAATCCAGCTCTACAATCTCATATCCGACCCTGCCGAGAAGACGAACCTGCAGGCCAAGCACCCCGATATCGTCAAAGACCTGGTTGACGATCTTTATCACGCCATCAAACAGGGCCGCTCAAACTCAGGTCAACCCGCTAAAAACGAGGGATGGCCCAACACCTTCCCTCCCCAGGTGCTCAGACTCTTTCCCCAGCTCGCTGGCAACTGAACCCGCGCGCTAGGAGATCCGCTTTTCCACGAAACGGAAACGCTCGTCGTAATCTCCCCGGTTGTGCTTGAGACAGCACGTGTAACAGGCCGAGGCCCCTCGCATCCGCCGTACCCGATCAAACACCGCCCAGCATCCTGGGCAGAAATAGCGCCACTTGCGGCGCATTGTCCGCGTAGGCAGGGGCAGGCTGTGTCCCGCCCGCTCCCCGGGAATGCCCAGATCACAACAGGCCCGCCGCCACTCCGGTCCATGCGGCCGAATCCGGCGGTTTCCCGCTCGCTCATATGCCACGAGGTGCGCAAGTTCGTGTAGGAACGTGCGCTCGGTCTCACTTTCAGAAATATCCTCCAGAGCGGGATTCACTTCAACTACCGCATCCGGCCAGGTGGCCCGCCCCGCCGTCGACCGCATTCGCGGGTTCCACTCCACCGTGACCTTCGCCGCCAAAACAGGCAACCCCAACTGATTGCAGAGTGACCTGGCCCTCATCGTCATCTCGGAGTCGCACCCCCTGCGCACGCACGGCTTCTGCGCCTTGCGCCTCTCTCTTTCACTAAACGAAAACTGCAATTGCAGGACCGCTTGTTCCACTACCGCAGTATCTCGAAAAGAAGCCTTAAACTCAAGACCGGAGCAACCTCCGAAGTAAGTTTATCAATTCCGTGGTCGAGAACAGAGGCCCATCCTTCGCCACCGTGATCACTAGGCCCCGGAACAGAACAAGCTGGGGAAACCCCAGCTTGTTTTTATGCAATCCGGTATTTGGATGAAAAACAGGATCAACGCCGGGAGGGTGATTTCCAGTCCGCCGCCCTGATCGGCTTGGACACCTTGGGAGGGGCCTTACCCTCCACCGGGAGGTGTACGGAGATGGGCCCTCCCTGGCACGTTGCCACTACCAGGAGGCCGGTGCGCTTCAGGGAAGCAATGTACTCTTCCGACAACGGATCCTGACCGGTGGCCTGCTCAAGCGTGACCGGAAGGAGACGAATCCACGAGGAATTCTTCGCGTGGAAATCGTGCCATGTTACCAACTTCCCCTGGCGCTGCCCGTTCACAAGGCGCTGAAAGCGGGATGGGATACTTAACACTGCGCCTCGCGGGACGATCGTCCAGCTCGATGCTCCCGAAACGATCGTGGAACGCGCGACCAGACTTTCCCGACGCTTGGCCGCTCTGGCTGATGCTTCGGAATCCTTTCGCAGATTTCGCTGCTGCAAGTCGGAAAGTTTGACAGTCTGTCCGCTCAATTTCGGGTCACGGGGCCGCTGAAGTCTGGCGAGTTGCTCATGAGTCATTCGCGGACGAACCTTGAGCTCTTTCCCCTTGGCCTGCTTGATTCCGCCCCCGGGCACAACCGGTTCCACCGCACCGAGGGAACTCATCCCAATACCGATGATCCAGACGAACAATACGATTTTATTCATAGTGAAAAAATGAGAATGCTACTCCTGATCGATCACGCCACCATTAACCTCGATCGTCCGGTCCACGGTGACCTGCACTGAATCCAACAGATCAGTTCCAAAGGGTGTCCGATGGAGCAATTCAATGGTGTGCAACCCTTCTTCCGTGAAATAATCGTCCATGTTATGGACGGTCAGATCCCGGTCCTGCGGAATGGAATCTTCAATGATCACGAAACTTGAGTTCACGGTCTTGGTCCGACTGGGCAACGCCTTTGGCTCGCCGGGATAAATCCGCAGATAGGTGGTGCTATCCGGATACAGATTGACCAGATTCACGGAAACGGGAGGCACCTGCTCGTAATACCTGGTGGGGTTGACCCCGCTGACCGTCCCGGTGGCAATAGGCCAGATCTGGACTTTCTCCGAATCGAGAATGGTTGCGGATACCCCATAGTCAGCCTGTGCGGTGATCGTGAAAATCTCTTCGCCCTTCATCTGGGTCAGATCCGCCCCGATCAGATTAGTCGTGGAGAACGTGATGGTCGTACTGGCCGTCTCCTCCATGTAACCTTCTGTCGCGACTGTTCCGACCGGATTTTCCACGTCCTCGAAGCTGAACGCACTCTCAGGATATTCGAATGTGGAATGAGTATAATCCACCCACTTGGCAGCCGCTGGCGCGGTCGCGTAGTTGGGGTCGCTTCTGTCGATCAGCCCTCTTACCGCAATCTGCACTTGGAACGGTTGATCCGCCCGCGTCCTGGGGATCGCCTCATAGGGATCCTGGCTGATAATGCTGATAGTGGCGTTGGGCGTATAAGCCGTCACATACTGCTCATCGAGTAGAAACTCCGATACGGTGAGGCTGTGGATCGCCCAGAGCTCGAAGAACGAACCCTGTGCACTCACCCCCGTTGGGGAAATCTTGGTTCCGTTCGGTCCAACGCCCATATCCCATTCGACCCCGCTGTCCTGCTGGATCTGCCGGACAAAATTGACGTAGTCGGCCGGATCCGCGGATACCATGCACGGCATTGCCGCGACCAGTAATAGTATATGCTTCTTCATGATTACGTGTGGTGTGTGTTGGGTGAAGGTTTCAGGAGAGAATCCCTGAGGACTTATCCTCAGCGACCACTTTCGTCTCTCCGTCCCCGGTGGATTTTTCCCTTGTCGTCCACCGTCGCGGACGAACCGGTCTGGCTACTGGAAGATCCCCTCAATTCCAGGCGAGTGCGATTCTCATTGTTGCGCCGGGGCTGACTGAGCGTCGTCATGCAGACGATGTCCTGCATATCAAACCACCAGTCTCCCGGATTGCTGGAGCCAAGTTCAAATGTATGAATGATATCGCGCGGTCCCAGGACCACATGATTCTCTTCATCGAGGAACTGGGTCATGAAGCTTTCGATCCGGCCCTGTTCGTACGCCGGGGCATAATCCGGCACCTTGTCCCCACTGACCATTCCGATAACAGAAAGGTCCGAACCTGCCGTTGAGTGCGTGTTGTACCAGCTCCCGCTTGCCGATTGACCCCGGGCAGAGAAGTCGATTGGCGTACCGGGTACGACATCTCTCTTCTCAAAAATAATCTCATCCGGTTTCACATCATTCTCCCGGCCGTAAAAGACCAGTTCCCACTCAGAGGTGGCTCCTACCCGGACCCAGAGGGCGGCAGGAAGCTGGGTGCTGCCCGCCTGCAGGGCGACCCCCATCACCCGGATTTTCAGGTCAACTCTCTGTTTCGGAGTAAGTGTGCCGTTTGGATCGATCTCACTCAAATCAGCAACAGCCTCCGGATACTCAATCCTCCATACCATCTTGGGGCGGACCCCCGGTTGCACCACGGTGGGGGTCACTGAAATTCCGCCAACCGGTGTGTAGGGATCTTTATGGGAGCCACTGGAGGTGGATCTGGTGATTTGGCCGGAAAGAGAGCTTCCAAGGACCAAAAGCCCAAGAAGGGCCAGCTGAGTGGGGTTCAATTTCATGAGGTTAGATGGAGTTGTGTCGGAGAATTCTTTCGAATTTCCAATAAAATTGCAGAACCTGATCTCTTGAGCAACAAAAATATTAAAATATCCTGATAATAATGTGATTTGTGGAGAAATTATAGGCTTCCGTCACCGAAAAGGAGGCGAGAACGGCCTTGTGCCCGGGTCCCTGCAAAGGTTCCGCAGGGCCTCACCTCATTCTCTGGCCTCTCCCGAGCCAGCCATATGCGAGACCATGGGGCTTGCTGGCTTCGTGACTCGGATCCTTCATTCCCTGCCTTTCTGCCCAAGGAAAGTAGATCGAAAGGCCGCTTGGGAAGTAGCGGAGGGAGATTTGCTCCCAGTATTCCTGGAAGTACGCCCGGGTTATCAGAGTCGCCGATTGCCTATTCTTACGCACTTAGAGGTTTTTTCCTCCTAGGTGGTCCATATGGTTGACTCTATTAAAAAATTTTATGATACTGATTATAAGTTTCCCCTTACAAGATGCGCCTCGCTGGAATCCATTGTGATGTGATTTCCGGCTCCCGCCGTGGAGCCGTGATTCTCGCAGGGATGTTGGTCGGAACAGGAACGGTTCTGCCTGTCGCAGCCTCTGTGCTCACCACTGCAGAGCGCACCGCGCTGCTACACGGGAAGTTTCTTGAGGACCGGCGAGCCAGTATCACCAGACTGGTGAATCCCTACCGTAGCCCGGCTCTCGCGCAAGTTGTGGGAGAGCTCCCCCCGACCTGGAAGGTCAGGCGTAATTCCTGGCACTACCAAATCCGGGCCACCGTCTTTTGGGTGGGTGAGCAACCCACCGTCCGAAACCCTGTTTCAAACACCGCCAGTTCCTGGGACCCCAACTGGGAAGAGAGCTTTGGCGGCTACGATCATCCCTTTAAACGACGAGGTTACCTCCCCATTGGCTTTGAGCCAAAGCTGAACCCCTTTTACATCGCACTTCCCTACAACGATCTCCTCCACGGCAAGGAGCATCGCCCTGAAGCCTCCGAGGTTATTCCCTGGTTCTGGCGTAGCTATCGCGGCCCGGGGGTCTCTGTCTGCCACAATCGATGGGTAGCTATCCACCACAAGGGTCGTATCGCCTACGCCCAATGGAAAGATGTCGGCCCCTTCACAATCGATGATTGGCCCTACCTCTTTGAGGGGAAACGCCCCCGTGCGACCGCCAACCAGAATGCCGGTATCGATATCAGCCCCGCCGTCCGTGATTTTCTAGCGGTCCGGGGGAACGCCGACGTGGACTGGCGATTCGTTGAAGAATCCGAAGTCCCCGGGGGACCCTGGGCGAAATGGCTTCCGGCAGAAGTGAGACTATCTACCCGGTCCTGGGGCCGGCAACTCCCCTGATTGTAATCAGCCTTTCTCCATGAATTCACCCGCAAACAAACATCGCCCTTTCAGGACTGGCCGACCGCTGAAATCTACGGCTTCCCGGGGAGGTCTA
Source organism: Roseibacillus sp. (assembly GCA_022448985.1). Classification (GTDB taxonomy): domain Bacteria; phylum Verrucomicrobiota; class Verrucomicrobiia; order Verrucomicrobiales; family Akkermansiaceae; genus Roseibacillus_B. Next base: position 29,779 of record JAKVCR010000040.1, on the reverse strand, counting down.
ATCCATCTCTCCGTATAATTACCCGGGGGCCCTCCTGCTGCAGGACACTATCATTATGATACACCACCGAGAATCTGGCCGACTGGTCACCACGCTTGGCGTCAGAAACCTCCGTCATGACAAGCATGAGGTTGCTGCCCGGTGCAGGGGCAACCTGGTAGGCTGTCGACCGGGTGACCACTCCATCCAGTGGCTCCTCGCGTGTCTTCGCTCCCAACTGGAGCGGGCCGTGCCGATGCGAGAGAATCTTCTTCAACTCTGCGAACTGAGCGCGGACGAACGTGCTTGTTCTCCCGGGATAGGTGTAGTGAAGAGCAACCTCAAAGAGCTTCCCGTCCATGAAACGTGCTTCCAGCGTAGTGGCATCATGCCCCGGGAGAGTTCCCTTGGCCGGGGATACCAGCAGAATTTTCAATCGGGGCTGATCAGCGGGAGCCTTCACCGTCTGGTCCAGTTTCGTTCTCGTGGCCCAGTCCACCAGACGAGTAGGCGAATCCCCCCAACTCAGCCCAAAGGGCGGTTGCAAAGGATCTGCCGCACACAGAACGGATGCCGCGTGAAACACCAGAAATCCGCAGATCAGGAAAGCTCTCACCCTTACGGTGATTCTATCCCATATCGCAGTCAACTCAAGAGCGGTTCCAGACGAGATGCCCCCCTCCGAGCACAACGAGGCAGTGTTCTCATTGAGGCGATTGTAGCCCTCACTCTTCTCTCGGTAGCCAGCCTGGTAGTCCTGAAGGGCACGATGAACATCCTCGCGCCCCGACAATGGACCATGGTTCAAAATGTGTCCGACGCCTACCTGACATTCGAAAAGGCCTACGCTCAGCGTATTCCCTTTGAAGAACTTACCAACTCGTCCTCTCCCTGGCCTGTCTACCCTGCCAGGTCAGAAGCAGCGGTAACACTTGGCACCCTTCCTGGAGGAAGAACTCTAAGCGGGAATGTGATTCGCACCAGGATCCCGGACGAAAATAATCTTCCGTCCCATGGCGGGAGCGGAACGGCATCTACAAATCCCGCCGAGATGCAAACCTGGAGACTACAGAGCCATGTCACCTACACCATCAGCGGCAGGGAATACGTCAAATCCCGAACCATAGTGCGGACCCAATGATCATTCCCCCCACAGACAGTCGGCAGGTTCCACCACCCCGCCGTGGATTTACCCTGCCGGAGCTCGCTACCGCAATCGGCCTCGCCCTCGCGATCGCAGCCATAATGATGACCCTGCTCCAGCAGCAGGTCACCTTCCACCGAATCGTCAAGACTCAGGGATTCCTGGTGGATGACGCCCCCCAGATCAACAACACGATCACACAGATTCTCTCGCGCGCGGATGCCTACCGCATTCATTCGAATCTCAGTGATGCAGTAGCTGGAACCAACGCGATAACAGCGGAAGGTAAAGTGCTCGTCCTCGGCTTCCTCAATCCGGATGGGTCGGAGGACTTTGGAATCATCTCCTTTGAATCCGACAACGGAAAGGACGCGCTCGCCTACTATACCATGGACCCGGCTACTCCGTTCACCAAGGCTGGAAACCCCGATTGGCTCATTTCCCGTCAGGTGGACAACGCGGAATTCTTCATCCAGAACGGCGTCTTTCGCATGCAGCTTACCGGCCCTGCCGGAGAGATCGTCACCTACTCCGGCACTCCGAGGCTCTAGCCCTCGCTCAACGCTCCAACCTCATGAAAAAAAACCTCCGATCCGGCTATATCTCCATCCTGGCCGTCGTCACCCTGTCCTCAATCATGCTGTTGATGCTCACTGCATCATTCCGTTACAGCATCCAGAATCAGGAGACTCAGAAGAAGACCCAGATCCGGGTCGATTATACAAACCGTGAACAAGCTCTGCTTCGTGCAGTTCTTACCGAGACCTCCAATAGCGCCATCAAAAACATGATGGCCAATTCGAACTCCTCAAGTGGAGAGGTTCCGTCCCGCTGGCGCTGGATCTTTGAGCGGGCCCGCAGTAAGGCCAACGGCGAAACTGCGCTCGAAAAAGACATCGCGGAAGTTCTTGGAATCAACGGTCAATCCATTTCCGGCAACACGGGTGACGGCTCCCAGGGACACATAAAAAACTCTGTAGACAGTATCAGGACTCAGTCATCCATGAACTGGTTCTATATAAATGCCGGCACAAACAACACGGACAACATCCTCGGATCCGACTACCCCGAAACTCTGAGGATTGCCAACGGCGACGTCGAGAGACTGGACCGCGATCGCCCCATCATCACGATGGACAAGGCGTATTCGAGCGGAGAACAGTACAAAATCATCCCCTACCCCAACGTACACTTTGGCTATGTCTCACAACACGAGAATTTCGTGGCCAAACGGAACTGGTGGGCCTTCTCTCTTGTCTACGGAGCAGCTTCCGGGGCCTCAACCGGTGTGGTCACCGCAAAGAAAAACTACGTTCTTTCAATTTACGAAGTGCCTTCACAGCTGGCTCTCGGCAGCACCGCTACCACCGCGCTTGGCAAACATGCGGATGGCACGGACTGGGACAACATCCGTATCTCCGGCGGCGTGTTCGCGAACCGAGCCTCGACTGAAGGAAGTGTCCGACTTGACCGCCTCGCAGCCCGCCGGGGCATCTCCCTTGCCGACAACTCCTCGGTCGGCGGTGTCGGGCTCGACAACTTTACAGGCGACCTCCCCTCTCGTGAACAATACGAGGCGGATAACGCCAACTTCTTTCCTATCTCCAACTCCTCGGACTCAGGTCTTGTAGCCTTCCTGCCCATCTCGCGCGGTCGGGACGCCTTTGATGACCTGGAGGATGCCACCGATCACAACTCGGCCTCTCCCACAGGGTGGAACTACTACAGCCGGCCCGCTATGCAGACCATAATGAAGCTGCGAGTCGAAGATGTGATCTCCCCCGAGGATCAGACCCCGACCTCAATCTCCTTCACTTACCTCGCTGGTGGGATCGAAAGAAAGGTCCTTTTCACACGAGGCAACAACTGGCCAACTCAGGGCAGCCCTAATGGCCTGACCTTTCCCTTCCACCTCGAGACCACCCGGGTTGAACGCCGGACCCTGGCGGTCTACATCGGAAGGCTGGCCGCCTATCTCGAGTCTATTGGAGCCGATCCCCCGGCAGTGAATAACTCCCTCATGGTCAACGCGAACTACCGGGACAACATCAGGATTAACAAACCGAATATCCCCACCCTGGCCACCGACATCTCCCTCATGCTTCGGGACTCGAAGGATTTCACCTCCTTCACGAGGGGATTCTCCCTCGTTACTCCCTTCCGGATGTATGTCACCAATGATGTCAACGTCACGCCCAGCAGCATCGATGAACACGGGAAAAAAGTGTTCCCTCCAATTTCGCTCTTCGCACCTGAAAAGCGTTTCGGAATTCGTAACGAGGCAATGAACATAACCCTCAGGGGACAGGTCAATCATGTTGGAAAAGACGGAAGCCGCACCGTACGGCCGCTTGATCTCCGCTCCGGTGCCGATGACGAAGTGGTCGCCAACAAGATCGAGGCCGACCTTTATTCCATTACCAATCCTGATCAGTTGCCCCCCATCACACAGATGAACTGGCTTGTAGTCATCGAACAGATTGACTGAGGACGACCGGGGACACCTTTTCTGGAACGCACCAGGGCTTGGCCAACTTTCAGCCCCACAAGGACCGAAATCCGGAGGACCAAAATTCACGGTACGGCGAAAGAACGCTCTACTCTTTGGGAGGAAGGAGGGGATGGCGTGTCCTGCCGGGACTGATTGAATTCCGAATGATCGACCCGGTCCCCGAAGAGGTTCTCAGCGGCCGGAAAGACTCGCTATGCGTGTCCACGCGAAACTGAAGTTCACTTAAATCCCGATTGGTCTCCTCCAGCTGGTCCTGAAGGTCCCTGTTGACTCCCTGCAACTCCAGATTCGCGGACTTCAATTCCTGCAACCGTGCCACAATTTCCCGCAAAGCCTGAAGGTTGACCGCATCCTCATCACGGGAGCGAGAGACCGGCAAGCGATTCTTCGTCCCCCTGACAGAGGCAGAAACAATCTCCGCTCCTCCATCGGGGTCAGGGACAAACCTGTCTCCCTCAGCTCCCGGGCCATTTCCGCTCAATTCCCTTGCCCCCATCACATGGATCGCATGGATCGTGACCGCTCCACACATGAGGCCAAGTGCCACACCGCTGGTCACCAGTTGAAGGAGAGGGTTTTTCATGGCTTGAGATCCGGCTGACTGCCGCCTTTCTGTTCCACGGAAGAAAACTCGGCCATGAAGGATGCGTGAACGCGGAATTGCTCAGAGCTACTGTCCTGCCCTCCCTGCCCACGGGCCACTGATCTCACATCGTCTTCTTCCGAAACCCGGTTCTCATCCTGTCCGCTACCTCCTTCCTCATCAACCCCCAGTTCCAGGATCTCCGCCGCAATTCCTTTCCGCGCAGGCATCTCGTCGGATGGAATCGGACGGAAGAGGGACGGACCCCGCCGCTTCACGATCAGCGGTTTTAGTTCTTCTCCCGGAATCTCAGCCGCTGGAGATCCCTCGTCGCCCGTTGCCGGATCTCCCGGTAGCCTCCCCAGAGCCGGGTCCAGATTCCCACCTCCTGCGGTATGAGGAGCGGGTGTATCTTCCTGGGCTGGTCGCTTTTCCTGAATTGCAGGGCGGACATCCATGAGTTGATCCTCAGGCGTCGTCAGAAAGACCGGCTTGGTAATGTACATCCAGCAAAAGACTGCTGCCAGGGCAGTGGTGAGGAGCATCATGGGGGGATACCAGCGATACAGTCCACAACTCTGGCAGCTACAACTCCCCGCCCGGTTAGATTCTTCCGTTCCAGACTTTGTCTCTGATGAGCCACTCTCAGCAGCATTTAACCTGGAAATGTTTTCACTCATCCTGGATCCGCGGGAAAAATTTATTTGTTGCGACTAACCGTAATACGACGGTCCGCGTAAGTGATCTCCACGACGTCCGAGAGGGCAGGAAACTTGGTCAGGACCAACTTCCTCTCCGTCAGCGACAGTTGACGAAGAACGTTCCCAACCAGGGAATATGCCTGCAATCCCGGAACAGTCTCCATCCTGGATGTTCCGGCCCCGAGCAGGATGCCGTCATTGCGATGGATCGTAAGGGACGTGTAACTCTCTGATGCGCTTTCACCATAAACGCGAACCGTGATTCCATCTGTATAGACGCGGCAGAAGAAGGCCTTGCTCTTTACGCTGAAGGGTACGCCATCACGGATTTTCACCCGCTTATCGAATTTGTAGTTCCCGACAAAGCGGAACCCCTTCGGAAGAGGGTCCTCCTGAGCCACGCCAGTCCCCGGCATCAGGCAAAGAAGCGATGCCAGAGCCAACGTCAGATGGGTAACCACTTTCATCATTCGCCTACGTCCCACAGGGAATCGGTAGAAGATCCGGAAGGATCGTACACTCCACCACTCGATTCCGTCAGAACCGGTGGGGACTTGGTCACATCAAATGAAAGGCTGTTACCATTGAGATCCTCCACTCTGGGAAGAGTGGCTCCACCACTCGGAAGATATTGAATCAAGTCATTCGATGTTAGTGCGGCAACTGCCTTCCTTGGATTGTCAGCAAGGTAGGAGCGTTGAGCCACGTATACTTCCCGCAGAGCCGCTGAGGCCTTCTTTCCCTTGTTCCACTCGCCGATATTGCCAGCGAAGTACATTGTAGCTCCCATGATGCTGAGGATGATAAAGATGACAACCGTCAACTCGATAAGAGTTACTCCTGCTCGATCCGGTGTTTGATGAGAATGGTAATTCATGGTTCGTCTGAGTTCCTTTGCCGATTTAAGCTACCCGTCCATCATGACTCTCAAGGACTCGATAATCTCGGCCTTGAGTTCTTCATTGGAGAGGACCATGTAGCCCAGGAGAAGCGCGGCGGATACGAGTACTACTATCACCGCCCACCAGAAGATCCGGAAAAAGAAGCTCTTCCCCTTGGGCGCAATAATCGGCTTGTACCAGGGATTGGCCTCCACGATCCTGGTGGTAAACGTCTGATTTCCTTCGCGAAGGGCCGCCAGAAGGGTTTCCAGATCCTGCTTTGCGTTGACGACCAGTCGATAGCGGTAGCGGCGGGCAGGCGCCTCCTCCAGTTCTTCGATCAGCACCTGCGCGGGTAATGCCGATTCCGGGAGCCGCATCGTGTAGATGTGGGTCCGGTAAATGAACTTCTCTCGGAGCCAGCGGTCGAATTTGGTCAGTTGCATTGTTCTCCGGAGTTAAATCCCACTCTGCATCATCTTCGGTCCCATCAGGAAGATCGGCAGGAACGTCCCAATGAATACTGCGGCAATCAGAGAGACCGCCATCATGAGAACGATGAAGTTCAAAACCTGGGTAAAGTCGTTCATGTAATTCTCGGCTTCTTCTTCGTACATGTCGGCGAGCATCTTCAATTGGTTATCAATCGAGGCTGATCGCTCACCAATCGACATCATGTGAACCACCTGTTCGTCCACGGACGTGAACTTGCTGAAGGCAAGCGAGAGAGGAACCCCGGAGTGCTCATATTGATCCGCTGCATGCCGGATTTCAGGATACAGGGGCGTTGTTTTGACGGAATTAGCTGCGACCCGCATGGACTTGGAAAGGTTGATTCCATTCGAATAAAGAAGCTCCATCGTGGAGAGGAAGGTCATCTGGCGCAGACTCATGACCAGCTGGCTGAGGAGACGCCACTTCGACATCGCGATCGAGGTAATGGTATTTCGAATCCCCTCGGATCTCCAGATGAGAGCTCCCATGACCATCAGCCCAAGGACCACGAAGGGCCATAAGGCTCGGGTGGCATGACTTACCTTGAAGGCGATGGCAGTGAGCCCATCAGGTTTCTGGCGCACCTGTTCCAGCATGCCCTCCACCTGAGGCACAATCTTCACCTGAGAAACAATGAAGGCCCCGACGAGTACTGAGATCACAATGCCGGGAAGAAGAACTGCCTTGCGTATCTGCTTCCTGAAATAGACATCCGCCTTCAGGCGGTCAGCAAGCTCTCGAAAGGCCCGGTTAAGCTGGCCAGAATCTCCACCGGCCTGGATCAACCCGATCGTCATGTCATCAAAACGGCCGGTCCTGCGGAAAGCCTCATGAATTGACATCCCGGATTCTGTATCAAAGCGGATCTGGTCCAGAGTGGAGGCCATCACCTTGTTGGGCAGGCCCTGCCCGTAGTACTTGAGCGCGTCAGACGTATTGATCTGGGCCTTGAGCATCGAGGCCAGACCCCTGAAGAGGTGAATCAGATCCTTCTTCTTGAAGCGCTGTATCTTCACCTTCTTCCCTGCCTTGGAAGCATGCTGGGCAGATGCCTGAGGCAACGGGGCAGGAGTTGTAGTAGCACTGGCGTTATTCATCGGAATAGGTCATGTCGATTGTTTTGCTGACTGCCTTCAGGTCGGTCTGACCATCCGCCAGAAGTCGTAATCCGCTTCTCCGGAGATTGGGAAGCGTTCCATCATTGAGTACCATCATTTCGAGATCGTAGGGACTGATCTCTCCCTTGGAGAGTTGGTCAGAGACACGCGGAGTGATCGGAATAATCTCGAGAATCGCGGTCCGGCCGCTGTAACCAGTTTCCCGGCACTCCGAGCATCCGCCCGGCCGGGCAACAAAGAGGGCCCGCTCCGCCCATTCATCCCCAAGATTGAAGAGTCGACGATCGGTCTCCTCCACCCCATCTATCTGAACCTTGCAGTCTGGGCAGAGAACCTTGATCAGACGCTGCGCACAGGCCGCCTTGAGAGTCTGTGCAATTTTCCAGCGCTCGATCTTCAGTTGCTCAAAACGCTCGATAATCTGGGACGCCCTTGGAGTGTGAATGGTGGTCAAGACCTTGTGGCCCGTAACCGCGGCCTCAATGGCCAGTTCAGCCGACTCGGTATCGCGCACCTCCCCCATCAAGATAATATCAGGATCACTCCGCATGAAGCTGGTGATCATCGGTTTGAACTCCGCAGCGCTCTTGAGGTCACAGTGAGTCACTCCCGGGATTTCATCCTCCACCGGGTTCTCCAAGGTAAGAATATTGACCTCGGGGCGGTTGAGCTCCCGCAACATCGCGTTCAAGGTCGTCGATTTCCCCGATCCGGTCGGACCGCTCATCACGATAATCCCTGCCGGGATCTTCATCACACGACTCAGCTCGAAAAGAGTCTCGTCATCGAAGGCCAGTGAACCCTTTCCAAGCTTTACGTTAATGTGACTCTTGTCGAGAAGTCGCATCGTGACATGATAGCCCCGGTAGGTCCGGTGGCGCTCGTAACGGATGTCAATGGGGCGGTGGTAATAAGCGATGGTAAAACGGCCCGAGATCCCCGGTTTTGTATTACGGGTTTCGGCGGCCAACTTCATCAGATTGAGAAAGAAGGCATCAATGCGATCCTTGAGCTTCATTGGCATCTCGACCTTGTCTCCAAGGTCTCCATCAATCCGGAATGTGTAATAGAACGATTCCTTCTCCACCTTGAAATGGACATCAGAAGCACGAAGCTTGGTGGCCGTCGCAAGGATGGTGGCGGCGAGCTGGGCAATCGGCTCATCGTATTCCGCGGTCACATCGAAATCCTGCAGACCTTCATCGAGGTCCTCGACATCGATGGACTCCAACTGGGAATGATTGGGACCCTGCGTGGTCACCACGCGCTCGATGGCACGGCTGATCTCACTGCTCAGCGTGACAACCTTCTCGAGTTGAAGATCAGGGAAGCGAGGGGGAAGGTATTCGTCCGGCAGGGAGCTCCACGGATTAGATACTGCAACAAGAAGCCGCCCCCCGTGGGTGCAGAGAGGGGTAAATCCTCCCCGGGTGAGCAGAGCCGGGTCACAGGCATCCAGAAGCGAGGGATCGCAGAATTCTGCGATCTTGGGCAGGAATGGCAACCCGTTCACCTGCGCGATAGCGGACATGAACAGGGGCCGGGAAACCCTATTGGGAACCTGGTCGTGGCCCAGCTCGGCCAAGGCTGCATCGTGCTCAGCGAGTGCATCCATGACCCGATTACTGATCAAATCGTTGAACTGGATGCCATCAAACTCGATCATATCCCAAACTGTTGCTGACAGAGTGACATCCAGCCATCGTGGTGGAGCAGTATCCGGGAAACGATCGGAGTAGTTCCCGTTCTCTCCGCGAGGGTATGCATGATGATCTGGGCGGTAATCCTGAGGGCGACGGGATTGATCGAGCCAACTCCTATCACCTCCGATTCCTCAGCATAGAGAACTGGAGTCATCATCCTCTTGCATTCCGCCAGGAGACTTTCATTGAGATCATAAAAAGCGGAGGGCGTGGGCAGCCTGCTGGCAAAGGGCACCAACGCCAGTTGCTGGCCCATTACCTGCGAGAGAGCCCGCCCCAATTGTTCCACTTCCAGGGAACGGACATCAGGATCAGGCGCACGCAGGGCTGCGAGAAACTCAAGGGGGTCCCACGGCCTTGGTCCCTGTGGCGGCGCCAGACCATGCTCCCGAAGCTGATGCAGTTCAGCTGGCGTCGCCAGGCCGTGCTCCTGAAGAAGCTTGGTGGTCTGATCCAGGCAGACAGGGTCGGTGGCTGTGGGCGTTCCCCCGGGGAAAGAGGCACTCTCCAGCACAACCGTATTTCCAGCTTGGGTCTGCATATTGAACTATCGCTTCCGGAGGAACTTCAGACGTCCATGCCGGATAACGCTCTTGGCACGGCCTTCACAACATTCGTCGAGGTCTGCTTTCAACTCTTCCACCGAAGGCTGGTGATCCCGCTGACTCGGACGGAGATCCTGCAGGGCTCGCTTCATGTCCGGTTCATGGGCCGGTCCCGGAAGCGCGGGTTCAATCCAGTCGTGTCCAGGCTTCAGGCTCAAGTTGTCACGGATCGCCTTGCTTGTAGCACAGTTCTCCGCAAAGCTTCCCGGGTTGTAGGAAGTCGGAGTCACTACAAAGACGAGGCTTGAGGTTTCCTTGGCGGCCTCCTTGCTCTTGAAGAAGAAGTTGACCCCAGGAATATCCCCAAAAAACGGCACCTTGTTCTTGTCCTTCGACTTGACCTGTCCGTAAAAGCCGCCCACCACGAGAGAGTGCCCGTCAGGGATTCTCGCGACACTCTCGATCATGGACTCGGACACACGGGGATACTTGTTGCCACTCTGCCCAAGGACCTCCTCCACGACCTGAGCGGAACGCGGGCGCATCTTCATCCGAATCGTGCCATCCGGCAGAAGAGTCGGGGTGACCGCCACTGTCACACCAATCTCGCGGGTAGTGGAGGGGTCTCCCACCGGATCCTTCGAGTCAACCGAATAGCGAACCTCTTCCGTGACCTGGTTGCTTACCTCGGTCTCGCTAATTGTCGTGGTAATGATCGGAACACGATCAATGAGCGAGAGCGTGGCTTGCTCATTATCCTCCGTTATCAGGGTCGGATTTGACGTCTGAGTTACCAGCCCACCCTTCTGCAGCGCACGGAGGACTCCACCCATCTGAATCGGCGAAAGAACGATCGTGTTGCTACTGGGAGAATCGGTCCCCCGGAGAACAGACCCTGAGCCGAGTGTCCCGGTGGCAGAAAGGGCATTATCGATGCCAAAGAGGGAATTCAGGCTGGCAATCGTCTCAAGGGGAATCCCGTTTACCCCGAGGTTGGAAGTCCAGTCGACTCCCTTGCGCTCACCAGCGCTGCTGTTTACGCTGAGAATCTTGACCTCAATGACAACCTGGCCCTTGGCCTTGTCAATCATGCTGAGAAGATTCTTCGCACGTTCAACCTGGTGAGCCGTATCAACGACAATGATCGTGTTGGTCTTGGGCTCATAGTTGGCTATCCCGGTAGGAGACAGCATGGGTGCGATCAATCCCTTGATCTGCTCAATGTCGGTAGGGCGCAGATAGCGCAGCTGGTAATGCCATTCCTCAGCGGGCAATCGGTTGAGTTGCTCGGCATTAAGAGCATAAACTGTATTCCCCTTCGTATAAAGTGTCAGCCCGTACTGGAATGCGAGTTCCTCCATCTGCTCCAAGGGATTCCCGCTATTGAGGTGACCGCTCACATTGAAGTCGGGACCTGCAATACTGACGTTGTGAAAATACTGCTTGTTGGCGCGCCTGGCCAACATCTGGAAGATGTCGTTGATCGCGGCATCCCTAATCAGGTATTCCCCGTTGCTTTCTTCAACCTGGCCGACATCATTTCCTGGAACATCGGATCCACCATTCTTCCCATCCGAATCCGGAGGCGGAGGCGGAGGCGGCAATTCGGAAAGGTCTCCGGCACCAGGCAGGGCCGGAACTCCGATGGGCACACTCTCAATGGCCGCATCGACTGGTGGAGCAGACGGGTCCGCCACACCCGGCGCCGACGGATCAAATTCAGGAGGACTCACTATCGGCGGAAACTCAACCGGTTCTTCCGGAAAAAGCGGGACCGGCACCTGCTGCCCGCGAGCGAGTGCAACGCTCAGCAGCAGCAGGGGAAACAGTAACTTGTTCAATTTCATAAGGATCTTCTTGTCAGGGGATGGACTCCCTAGGGCACGGGAGCGGAAGGGTTGGACTCGAGTCGGAGAGGCTCCGCCTCTCCCCGGGTCCTGGGCGTAACACCCTGCACCCGGAACTGTCCTGCATTGGCGGTGACGCCATTGGGGAGGACGTCAAGACGGCGAAGAGCGATTTCTCCGGTCTGCAGGTTTCTGAAAGTGACCCGGGAGGACCCAACCGCCTCGACGCGGACAGAAAGGCGTTCACCCCCACGAATAATGGGAAAAACCTGGCCCAATCGGAATATTCGGGCACCGACAAGAAACTCCTTCTCTCTCGAATTGATCACGGAAATTTGAATTCCATTGATGAATTCACTGAAGGATGTCTTGCGAACCTCCTTGGCGACATGACTGATCACCGGAGTCCTCCCTGGATTTTGATAGAGGCCAAATGGCCCACGCTCACTGCCGACAATGGAGAGTCGCTTTTTCATGCTTGCGATCCGGTCATCCAGATCTTGAGCAAGGAACCTCGCGGGGATGCTCCCAGACCCGCTCGAGGAGGCGACCGCAACGGGTTCCTTGGCAGCCAGCAAGGAGACAGCGAGGAAGAGAGTAAGGAGAGTCGCCTTCATTACTTTTGCCATGTGGTGTAGACCACGTTCGCATTGAGCACATTCTGGTTGGATGCTCTGGAGAGCTTGATGCTATCGACTTGCAGTTGTGGCATTCTCGTCTCGAGTTCGAGGAAAGCGGTCTGCAGAGCCCGGAAAGTTCCGCGGAAGGCGAAGTTCAGCTGAATAGACGGTTGCTTGCTTGCGCCGCCGATGCCCCCTGCGGTGGAAGTCGGACGGAAAGCAGTTTGCTGAAAATGGGTGGCATCGAACTCTTTCTGAAACTCACGGAAGAAGGTATTGACGGACGTCGCCGCAGGCTGCTCAAAAAGAGACATCCAACGATGCATGTGTGGAGCCTGCGACTGAACTTTCTCTTCCAGAGCCCCACGTTCCTTTTCCACGGTTTTATAGGTCCGGTGGTGGTTCCGTCGCGCCTCGTAGGTGCTCTCCAGCTTTCCCCGGAAGTGTAATCCCATGCCCAGGCCGACCACTACAAACAGCACCGGGGCTACCAGACCGAAGACGAAGACGGACTCTTTATAATAGGGGTTCATGGCACGGCAGTAATGGGAATGGCAATGGGGTCTTCAGCAGTAATCCGCTGAGTGATGGTCAGTCTGAAATTGTGGGCAAACCGTTCCTCCGGCTTTGTTCCCCCATCCAGCTTGAAGCGCTTGTTCTCAGAGGTCAGAAGGTTCACCAGCAGGGTGCGGGAGGGGAGATCCGTCCGGAGGGACTCGTCACCAGTATGCTTTCGAACAACCTCAAAGACCTTGCCCATACCCTCGGTCGTACTGATCACAGTGAGGTGATTCAGAGCTTCCGCGTTGGAGACTCCGTTAATCGTCCACTCCTTGACCACGCCCGCCTTCTTGTCCTTTTCGTTGACTACTTCCGGGCGCACCCGGTGGTTTGCTTCTGAAAGAATTACACTCTCCGGATCCGGAAAGATCTGGTTTACGAGCTCCATGGACACCCATGCCTTGGAACGGTCGGCGAGCAGGGAGCTCCATTGCTCGTAGCGGCGGATCTCGGAAGAGAGGATCTTGTTGCCTTCGCGGGAAACCTCGCCGGTCTGGTGCCAGGCTTCGTCATTGATAATCCTGATGGCGCGAATCCCGGTCCAACCCAGGAAAAGAACCAGGGCTGCGACACCAACCCGCAGGGCCGCCGACCCATAGCGGAGAATCTTCATCTCAGTTTGAGAGGGATAGAGCTCCGTCTCTTCCGGAGTGGCCGGGAGGAAATCCTGGGTCACCCACTTCTGCTCAGCCATACCCCTGAACGTCTCGGAAGCCGCCAATCCTTCGCCCTCTTCACCGATCAGGAGGCTGGAGGGTCCTTGAAACTCAAGTGGCACCTCGGGATCAAACCAAGAGCTCTCACGCCAGTTGAGAATTGCAGCGCCGGGCAGTTCGGGAAGACCATGATTCGTCTCCTCACGGGAAAGCGGCAGAATGTAGACCAGTGGCTCAGGCAATTCGAGTGCAGCCGCCATGGTCTGCATGATCCGCCCAACGTGTGGAGGAGCTCCACCCGCATGATGCCGCACGGAGCGAAGCATGACGAGCTCTCCCTCCGCAGTGAAAAAGGCGATTACAGAAAAGGCCGAATAAGAGAAGAAGATACTGAAAGGCTGGGAAGGCAACTGGGAGGCTAATTGCGGCAGCGCAGCCAGGGCCACCAAGGGAGCACTCAAGGCACAGGTCCGAATGGGAAAGTTAAGCGTTTCACTAATCGTCCGGATCTGGCGCAGATAGGCCTGGCATTTGCGGGAAATCGTAATGGCACATCCGAATAGCTGACCCGACTGGGCACCCGGATAAGGCAAGAGCCGGAAAGACAACTCATCCACCGAGATACTGTGATCCTCCAGAACTTCCTGGGGCGTATTGATGAGTTGATTACTCAGGGCTTTCAGGTCCTCGGGACACTCGTTGGCACGAGCGAGCTCCGAGATGGCGAACTCGTCCGCCAGATGGAGAATCACGGCAAGGGAACGGGGCTTCCCATTGAACTCTCCACGAATTTCCGAAATGTACTCCCCTATTTCTTCCTCACTTGCCTGCAGGGAAGGCGTACTCACCCGGACCCAGTTCTTTCTACCCTCCTTCCCGAAACAAATATGGGCCTCTGAAATTTCCTCCCCTTCAAGGAACAGGTGAAGTTGACACTCCAGTTCTAGGGCATCGCGATACCAATCGACATTCTTCGATCGGGTGGTCTCGCGATGGAGACGGCGGGCCTGGAGAAACCGTTGCCAGGCAGAAAGTTGAGCCGGGGGAACCAGGGCGTCCATACTGGGGATGGGTGGAGCAACTGCTCCCGGCAAAGCCAGAGGGATCGGACCTCAAGTGACTCAGCCTGAGAGTCAGGGACATATCACCGGGACCAGCGCCGGGTCTATGCGGCGCCAGTCTCCGGAGATTAATATCTTACCAATCGCCAAAATCGGTGGGGATGTGCTTCTCCTGGGCGGACAGCGAGCAACTCATGTAGAGAGCGCCCGACAAGGGAAGCTCATCGTCCATATAGCTGTAGCTGCCAGTGCCGGGACACGTAGGCTGGCTTTCCACGAATTTTCCGGGGCCGACGATCTCTCTCAGGGCACCGGGAACGGTTTCGCCAGCACTGTGGCCGTTCATGTTCTGGAAGGAACGCATTCCTTGTTGGACGTTACGGATGTTCATAATGCATCCTGCTCGGTCAGAACCCCTCTTCCACGCGCGAGCGCCGACGAAAAGGATACTGATCAGTGAAAGAAGGACGAGGATCACGACCGTCAACTCAATGAGGGTCATCCCGGACTTCTTGGTCTTTTGGGTGTGTGTCAGTGTCATGGTTTGTTGTCTGTTCTGGTTGATGATGCGCACAAGGCGCATGTTATTGAGGTCCCCAAAATCACCGGTCAGATTTCATCTTCATCATTCCGGTTCATTCGAGCACTCTCATAAGTCTGTTCATCAATGACACCGCGCTTAAGCAGGTCGCGGAGGCTGTCATCCCAGGAGATGTTGCCAGCCCGGCGAATCACGTCTTCCAGCGAATTCGAACCGGAGGAGTAGTTCGCGATCGCACTGGACACCGCATCATTGTTGTTTTGAAGAAATTCGTAGGTCAGAACCCTCTTCCCGTTCAGTCCCTTCAGAAGTCCCTGGGAGTGAATGAAGATCAGCATCTCGCTAAGGCGGCTGAGGACAGATTGATATTTCTCGTGCGGATACATCTCCAAAATCCGTCCCATGGTCTTAACCGCTCCAGTGGTGTGGAGGGTCGAGAGGACAAGGTGCCCGGTCTGGGCAGCTTCCAGGCAGGTGTCCATGGCATCGCGGTCCCGGATCTCCCCAAGGAGAATAATGTGAGGGGCCTTCCGCAAAACGTCCTTGAGTCCCTGACGATAGCTTGCCACGTCCCGACCCACTTCCTGCTGGGTAATGATACTCGGTGACATGGCACGATGGCCGGGATAGTTGGGATGTTCCATGTCAGCCTGATAACGGTATTCAACCGGATCCTCGATCGTGACAATGTGCTTGGGAGAAGACTGGCGAAGCCAGTCCATCAGGGAGGCCAAAGTCGTCGATTTTCCGGAACCGGTCGGTCCCGTGACCAGACAAAGGCCCGCCCGGCGACAAACACCCTGTCGCAATGAAGAGGAGGTATCAGGATCAATCCCCAACCCATCGAGGGGAGGTATCGTATCGCTCAGTATCCGGCAGGTAATACCAAGTCCCGAGGCAGAGAGATGTGCCTGGATTCGCAGGCGTCCAGAAACCTTGCTGCCATTAGCATACTCTACCCCATCGGCCGAAAAATCGTCTACCCGGGTTTCCTGAAAGCGCTGGAGCGCGCGTGCAACCTTATCCTCCGGACAACTGGCGGAATCGTTTCCGCCAAAGCCATGACCCGATTCTTCCTGCCGGTGAACCAGTGCCTTGTAAACCTCTATAAGATCGCGATCAGAAAGGAATCCCAGGAAGTCGAGGCATTCCATACCATGATTAGTCTCAACGTAGACAGGACGCTTGGCGCGGAACTGAATATCGGAAACACCACGCCCCTCGCAGGCCTCAAGGGAAACCGCGAGAAATTCGTCACCAGACATGCCAGGCTCGAAGACCCGCAATTGCGGGGCCTCCGGCAGGACCGGGGATTGTTCGACCGCACTCATGGAGAGTTAGAGCACGACCTTCAACGAGCGGAAACGACGACCCGGATGATTGTTCGGGATCTGCGCTCCGCCGTCTGGGTAAGGGTGAGACCAGAGGGGCTGCATCAGCTAGTTGTCAGTTCTGTTGAGTATCGCTATATTACTTGCCTTACTGCGCCGCTGCTGCTGGTAGATGGCCCCCTTATGGCAGGGTGGGCGCAAGCCATCTCCAGTCTGTTAGATTTGTGACGGTCCTGAGTAGACCTGGTGGTAGTAGTGCGAACCCGGCTGAACTGATCTGGGACACCCAAAATCACAGGACGGAAAGGCACCCGGCTCCTGCAGGAGGCCGGTGCCAAAAATTCCAGATGATTTGGGGTCACAAATACTCATCCGTTGCCATTTTCTAATTGAACTTAACTAAATATTCAACCTTTTTTATTTTTTCCGTATTTATGACCTTTGATATCCCAAAATTTGCTCTCTGCCCTCCCAGAAAGGGCCGTAAAATATTCACAGTTAGAATATTATATAAAATATAGCCCGCCGCCTGGACTTTCTATTTCCCGCGAATTTCAGAATCAACCCGCTTCAGACGCGTAACAGGGCAAAAAAATCGGCTCCCGCCGATGGCGAGAGCCGAAAATATGTCTTCGCAACCAAACTAGGAAATTTCACCGCGGGCTAGGCCGCGCTCCTCCAGCACGGCCTGGGCTGCCGCCAGCTTGGCGATCGGGATGCGGAATGGGCTACAGCTCACATAGTTAAGCCCGGTACGGTGGAAGAATTTCACCGAGGCGGGATCTCCCCCATGCTCCCCACAGATGCCGATCTTGAGGTTGGCCTTGGCCTGTCGGCCACCTTGGACCCCCATTTCCACAAGCTGTCCCACTCCGGTCTGGTCCAGACTGGCGAAGGGGTTGGTGCTTACCACCTCGGCATCCTGGTAATCGGGCAGGAAGGAACTGGAATCATCGCGGCTGAGACCGAGACAGGTCTGGGTCAGATCGTTCGTTCCAAAGCTGAAGAATGCTGCGTGCTGAGCCACATCGACAGCCGTCAGCGCCGCCCGGGGAATTTCAATCATGGTCCCCACCTGGTATTTCAGCTGACTGGCCTTGAGGCCGTGTTTCCTGCGCACCTCGGCGGCCGCCTCGTCAATCACGGCCTTCTGGAGCTCAAGCTCCTTCTCGTAACTCACCAGCGGAACCATGATCTCAGGCAGAACCTTGATTCCCCTGGCCTGCACCTCAGCAGCGGCTTCCAGGATCGCAGTAGCCTGCATCCTCGTGATTTCCGGGTAGACAATCCCAAGACGACAACCGCGGTGTCCGAGCATCGGGTTTTCCTCGTGGAGAGCCTTGATGCGACTCTTGATCGCGGCAGGGGTGACCTTGATTTTCTTGGCCAGGGCCTTGATCTGGGCTGGCGTCATGGTCCCGATGAACTCGTGAAGCGGCGGATCGAGAAGACGAATGGTCGCGGGACGGCCCTGGAGCGCACTGAAGATGCCCACGAAATCCTTTTTCTGGTAGGGTAGCAGTTTCCTGAGTGCCTTCGCGCGTCCGGCATCATCCTCCGCCAGAATCATCTGCCGCACTGCATCGATGCGATTGCCCTCAAAGAACATGTGCTCGGTCCGGGTGAGGCCAATCCCTTCCGCCCCAAACTTGATCGCATTCTCAACCTGACCGGGGGTATCGGAATTCGTACGTACTCCAAGTTTGCGCAGCCTGTCAGCCCAGCCCATGAGCTGTTCGAATTTCTTATAGGTCGCGCTCCGCTTGGCTGCCGCCTTGTTCTCAAGAAGTCCCTGAATGACCTGCGATGGCGAGGTCTTGAGCTCTCCAGCATAAACATTCCCCACGAAGCCATTGAGGGAGAGATAGTCTCCCTCCTTCAGCGTCACACCGTGTCCACTGAGAGTCTTCCTCGCGTAGTCAATATCCATGTCATGGGCACCACAGACGCAGACCTTGCCCATCTGGCGAGCCACCAGGGCCGCATGCGAGGATGCCCCCCCACGGGTCGTCAGGATCCCCTCTGCCGCAATCATGCCACGCAAATCCTCGGGAGATGTCTCCTGGCGGGTGAGAATCACCTTCTGGCCTTTGGAGGCAGCCGACACCGCGGCATCCGCAGTGAAGTAAATGTGTCCGCTTGCTGCCCCGGGCCCAGCAGGAAGACCACTCCCTATCTTGGTCGCCTTGCGCTCAGCCGCCGAGTCGAAGATCGGAGCAAGAAGGTGGCTCAGATCTTCGGCAGGAATTCGGAGGATCGCCTCTTCCTTTGAAATGAGACGCTCTTTCACCATGTCCAGGGCAATATTCACCGCCGCAAAGCCGGTGCGTTTCCCATTGCGGGTCTGCAGCATCCAGAGACGTCCCGCCTCAATGGTGAATTCAACATCCTGAACATCGCGGAAATGCTTCTCAAGGATTTTGCGAATCTTGAGGAGTTCCTTGAACGAGTTTGGCAGGTCCTTTGCCATCTTGGCGACCGGCTTTGGGGTACGCACGCCAGCAACAACATCCTCACCCTGTGCGTCGATGAGATACTCGCCATAGAATACATTCTCCCCGGTGGCAGGATCGCGGGTGAACGCAACTCCCGTCCCGGAACCCTTCCCGGTGTTGCCGAAGACCATGGCCTGCACGTTCACGGCAGTCCCCCACTCCGCGGGAATGCCGTACTTGGCACGATAGACCTTGGCGCGATCGTTGTTCCAGGAATTGAATACAGCATCCACGGCACCGTAGAGCTGTTCCATCGGGTCTTCGGGAAAGGACTTGCCGGACCGTTTCTTGATGAGCTTCTTGAACTCGGCAACAACCCCGCGGAGATCGCTCTCTTCTAGACCGGAGTCGTCCTTGACTTTTGCCTTGGCCTTGGCCTTGTCGAGAATCACCTCGTAGGGGTCGTGGTGTTCACCATCTTCCTTCTCCACGCCCATGACGACCGAGCCGTACATCTGCAGAAAGCGGCGGTAGGAGTCCCAGGCGAATTTCGGGTTATTGGTTCTGGCCGATAGCGCTTCGACAACCTCGTCGTTGATCCCGAGGTTGAGGATCGTGTCCATCATCCCGGGCATCGATTCACGCGCACCGGAACGGACCGAGAGGAGGAGCGGATTCCCGAGATCGCCGAACTTCTTGCCCATCGCACGCTCCACCTTGGCGATGTTCGCCCTGATCTCAGCGTCGAGCGTCTTCGGGTAGGACTTCCTGTTGGCGTAGTAATAGGTGCAGACCCCGGTTGTGATCGTGAAACCGGCTGGCACCGGAATACCGATGTTCACCATCTCGGCGAGATTTGCACCCTTGCCCCCGAGGAGGGCTTTCTGCGAACCGTCACCGTCGGACTTCTTGCCGCCGAAGAAGTAGACATTCTGGTTCTTTTTACGGGCGGCGGTTCTGCGGCGGGTCGGAGCTTTCTTACGGGCTGCCTTACGTTTGGTTGCCATCGTCAGGAAGGGGTCTATCTGGTTGCAAAAGGCGTGCGCCATTGGGAGGGCATCAAACTGCCCGGCGCGAACGGGCGCGCACCTTAGCAACCGTTTGAAGGCTGTCAATCAGCCAGTTCCGCCCTTAAAAGACGCAGTTTTACCCACCAACCCTCTTCAACGGAGAACCCATAGCTCACGAAAAAAATATCCTGTCGGAGGGCTCAATGAGGCGGCCTCCCTCGCCCGTTCTCCCCTATCCTGCCGCCCGCACATTAGTTCAACAGCTTTAGAATTTAGCCTCTAGGGTCCGGAAAATTATCCACTCTGTTCGGATTGCTATTGCCAAGAAACCTCACCGGGCGCTATGCGTGCATCTGTTCAACGCTATATTTAGACCATGAGCATTATTCCAACCATCAGTTCAGGCACCGCAGGTCCTCTCGGTGTACAGCATCTCCCGCGCCTCTGGCAAAAAGCTTCGCTCGACGCAGCCGGCAAGCTTCATCCCGACTACCCCGCGGCTGGGGCCGGCTTTGACCAAATGACCCTCGACGCGCTGGGCATCGATCGTCAGGCATTCCTCGATCACGTCGCAGCTGAAAAGCCGAACTACGTAGCCTGTGAGGCCTGGTGCCAGGCCAACGGAAGCTTCGATGCCGACAAGATTGCCGCTCACAACGCGGCGGTTGACGGCTATAACCACGACGACGACACCCGTAATGGGATTCTCGGCGCAGTCGGCCTTCCCGCCGATGCTGGTATCCTTGACGCGGTAAATCTCAACAACCTTGAAGACTGGAACGACTTCCACGGCGCTGAAATCGCCGGATAGTTCAATTCCCCAAGTTTAAAGATTAATGTCAAAGAGCCCCGCCATGCGGGGCTCTTTCTCTTGGGGAGCTCTCCTGCTCTCTCAGGATCCGTGCCGTCCCGGGAAGGTCAGTTCGGCGATCCCGGATTTGTCCAGCTCGCCAAGCCCTTCCGCCGTCATCCTGTCATACTGAGCCTTGGTCGCATCATTGACCGGCAGACTCAGGCCTGCATCCTGCGCCAGGGCCTGCGCGATCCCGGAGTCCTTGGCGGCGTGCTCGGACGAAAACCAACACTCATGATCGCGGTCAATCATGTCCTCCGAATCCGTCTCCAGCACGCGTGAGTTGGCACCGGTCTGCGAGAAGATTTCACAGATCATCCCGAGATCGAGTCCCAGGGCCGAGGCAAGGCCGAGACCTTCCGCCAGACCCGCCGTGTTGATGTTCATCACCATGTTCACCAGTGCCTTCACCTTGGCGGCCTCTCCCGCTTCTCCGCAGTGACGCAGGTTCAGAGAGAGATCATCAAGAAGCGCCCGGTGGCTGTTGAACACTTCCTCCTCGCCCCCGATCATGAGGTAGAGGTTGCCTTCCCGTGCATGGCTTATGCTTGAGGCCATGGCCCCTTCAAGCACCGCGGCTCCGACCCCCTTGCCCGCCTCGTAGACCTCGCGATGCGCCCCGGGAGATAGGGTAGCACAGTTGATGAAGGTCTTGCCGTCTGCATCCTGTAAAAGATTGTCTCCCTCCGTGAAGTAAATCGCACGCATGGCATCGTCATTCGTGATCACGGTGATGATGACATCCGCGGCGGCGGTCACCTCAGCAAGTTTCTCACAGTTTGCGGCGCTCAGTTCTTCCGCAAGCGAGGCGGCAATCTCCTTGTTGATATCGTAAACCGCGGTCACATCGTGCCCACAATCGAGTTGCAGGTGACGGGCCATGTTGGCGCCCATCCTTCCCACTCCGACAAATGCTACTTTTTGGCTCATGGTGTGTTATTCTTTGTTACTTGAATTCTGGGTAGAAGGGATTGTGGGCCTTTTCCTCGCCCACCGTCGTCATTGGTCCGTGTCCCGGACAAATAATCGTCTCGTCCTGCAGGGTAAATAGTTCGGCCCGGTTGGTCGCCAGGGCATCCTGGTAAGAAATCATCCCACCTCCCATGGACTGCGCAAAAAGTGCATCCCCCACAATCGCCACCGGACGGGTCAGCCCGTTGATTACATAAGTCGTGCCCCCCGGGGAATGGCCCTTGGTGAGGAGCGTGGAGATACGCAATGTTCCCACCGAGAACGCATCTCCCGGATGAAACCGGGTTGCTGCTGCCGCTGGTTCAAGGGCGCTCACGAAGGTTTTGACCTCGGGATTATGCGCCTCCACCGCAGCCCGGTCCATGATGTGATCCAGATGGGTGTGGGTGAGGAAGAGTTGCCTGAGTTCCAAGCCAAGTTCGTTAACGCACTCGATTGCCCTGCTCACATCCGTTCCGGTATCGAAAAGTGCTGCCTCCTTGGACGTCGGATCCCACACCAGATAGTTGTTCACCGTCATATCATCGTAGACGGTGTTGTACTGGCGCAGGCCCTCCAGGTCGATCGGCTCCGGCACCCAGGCCTCCTTTGCGCGCTCCACGAGGGTGTCCGCATCAAGTCCGAGGGGAGAGGCAACCTTGCGCAGGGCATCCTCCTCGAACTCACCATCCTTCAATTTCACGATGGTCTCCTCGGGTACACCCGTAAGGAACTCGAGAATGCCGTCTGCGATCCCGGTCCCGCGCAGCGCTTTCCCGAGAATATCCTCGAAATTGTCTTCCAGGGGGATGCTGGTCATTGCTTCGACGACTCCACTTGAACAAGTTTGGTAATGCGCCCGAACCGATTCCAGTCCTGCACATAGAGATTTCCTGATGGATCGTAGGCCAATCCATGCGGCGCAGTGAAGTGGGCGGGCTTGGCCTGGTTGGGAGCCACCCCGTTCTGCCCCCTCTGCCTTGGATTCGGATTTTCACCAAGGAGGGCAATCACCTTGCCGGCCTTGTCGAGAATCTTGACTCCACCCGCCAGCTCGGTGACCGCAACTACCTCTCCCCGGAAGGCCAGATCGGTCGGCCGGCGCAGCCCATCAGCGACTACTCCAATCCAGTTCCCCTCCAGATCCCAGTGGGTCAGGCGACCATTCTCGCGGTCCGCCACCATGATTCGCGGTGGATCAAAGCGGTAATCAAGAGCCATGCCATGTGCGGTGTTACACTGGCCTTCGCCCTTGCCCCGTCCCCCGAAGGTCTTGATGAGTTTCCCCTCTGCGTCAAACTTGTGAATGAAGTTGGAGCCGTATCCAAGGGCAATGAAGATCGAGCCATCAGGCGCAATATCGGCAGCGGTCACTCCGCCCCACCCACCCTTGACCTCAGCGGTCTTGTCGTTCGGGATCTGGAATACTTCCTTGCCGTCCAGGGTCATCTTCACCAGGCGCTTCCCTGCGGTATGAGAGGCCCAGATGTATTCAGTTCCTCCCTCTTCCCGGATGAAGAGATCATGAATGTTGCCCGGTCCTGCTTTCCCCACCTGCTTTCCCTTTGCATCGTAGATGAGAATCCCGTTCGGTGTATCCGTGCTGAAGTAAATTTTCCCGGCCTTGTCGATGGCGACCCCGCCATTGGTGCTGCCGACGCCCTTGTTTTCCGTCGTCCCCCACCAGGGAACGTTCTTATAGGTATGATCACCGGAGCCGGTGGCAACCGCAACGGTGAGAACTTCGCCCTGCGGGGCAATCCCCTTATGGGGATGCGCCGATAGGACACCCGGCAATGTGGAAGCCGCAGCAAGCAGCAGGATGCGTTTCATGACGGGCCAGATATGGCTGCTTCCCGCGGACAGGAAAAGAACTTTTGGCCCCCAAAAATCTTCGTGCCGTTTTAGCACTGGGAACCGGCAAACGACAAGAAAGGCCGTGGTCTCCCACGGCCTTGATTAACTTAACGAAGCTGAGGGAAAGGTAGGATGCTAGCTGGCAGCTCCGTCCTTGGCCCCGGGCTTCTTCTTTTTCCCTTCGCCCTCCGGCTTGGCTTTCTTCTTGCCGCCCTTCACTTCGTCGGCAGTCAGGGTTCCATCGCCATTCTTGTCCCGCTTCTTGAAAAGTGCCTCGATTTTCTCGGCGGGAACAGGCTTGGATTTGGCCGCTCCCCAGGATTTCATTTCATCCAGGGTAATCTTGCCATCCTTGTTCTTGTCGGCGGACATCAGTCCCCTGCCCCCCTTCGCTTTCTTGGCGGGCTTTTCCTTGGGCTTGTCACCATCCTTGTCGTCGGCTGCGACCAGCCCTACACCGGCGATCGTGATCGCCGCTATAAGCTTTAATGTGTTTTTCATCGGTGGGTTGTGCGCGTGGCAGTATTCTTTTAATTCGTGCACTAATCTGTGGCACGGCCTCGTTCCTATCGCACAAAGGGATAAAAACGCAAGTCCCCCTTCCCTCGCTCAAATTCAGTCTCCGACCAGCAGGAAATCCACCAGCTGGCGTTCCATGTTGACCCGCGCCACCCGCACCCCGACGACCTGTCCAAGCGCCAACTCGGTACCCCGCATCGTGACATACCGCATCCGGTGGGACTCCAGGCGCCAGTCCCCGGCCGGGAAATCATCCCGCTTGACGAGCCCACGTTGCAGGATCTCAAGGGCCTCCACCATGAGACCGATCTTCCGCACATCCGTGATAACAGCCTCAAAGACCGGAGGATCGGCCTCGTGTGCACTGAGGTCCAGCCACTCGAGCATCTTGAGGCGATGCGATTCCGTCTCTGCACTCGCACTCGTCCGCTCAGTAGTGGAAATATGATCCGAAATCTCGGCACATTGAACCCGGGCAGGCACCTTTGAGGTGCGAGTGAGCGGGGTCTCAAGAAGGGGCTCAAGCAGCCGATGCATGATGAGGTCGGCGTAGCGACGGATGGGGCTCGTGAAATGACAATAGTCCGTCTTGGAAAGGCCGTAATGCCCCAAAGGCTCCTCGCTATAACTTGCCCGCTTCAGGCTCTTGAGCAATCCCAGCTTGATCGCATGCTCCTCCGGTTGACCCCGACAGTCCCGCAAAAGGTTCTGAATGTGCTTCTTGTTGACGAGATCGCCCGGCTCATACCCGTGACTTCGTGCAAGTTCAGCAAATTCGAAAAGCTTGTCGTGATCCGGTTCCTCGTGCGCACGATAAATCCCAGGGCTCTCGGCATTCTTGACCGCACGCGCCACCGCCTCATTGGCTGCCAGCATGAACTCCTCGATCAGCTGGTGACTTTCATTGTAGTCCTCGCGCCGATACCCGGAGGGCCGGCCGAATTCATCAAGCTCCATGCGGATCTCCGGGAAATCCAGATCCAACGCTCCCTGTGCAAACCGGCGCTGGCGCAGGAGCTTGGCCAGCTCCCAGCACCTCGTGAGGGCCCCCGCGATCTCGGAACGTGACGGATCAAGCCCATCCGTTCCCTTCTCCAGCATCTCCTGTGCTTCCTCGTAGGTCAGCCGGGACCTGGAACAGATGACCGCCTGTTCAAAACGTGCCAAGGTCATGCTCCCCTTCCTGTCGAAGCTCATGGTCACGCACCGAGTAAGACGGTCCTTCGCAGGCACCAGCGAACATATCCCATTACTCAATTCCTCGGGAAGCATCGGAAGAACCCGGTCCACCAGGTAGGTCGAGTTGCCTCGCTCCCGTGCTTCCCGGTCCAGAGCGGTACCCGGCTTCACATAGTGCGCAACATCCGCAATATGTACCGCCAGCTCCCATCCGTTCTCAAGCTCCCGCACGCAGATAGCATCATCAAAATCACGCGCATCCGCCGGATCGATCGTGATAACCAGTTTCTCTCGCCAGTCCACTCGTCCCTCCAGCGCTTCTGGTTGAACGGTGGAGGGAACTTCCCCCGCCTCGTTCTGGACCTCCTCGGGAAATCCCTCCCGCAACCCATGGCGAAGAATGATTCCACGAATATCTACCCCTCCTTCATCCGGCCAGCCCAGCACCTCGGTAATCTCTCCGCGAGGCACCACCTGACGGCTGTTCCATTCCAGCAAACGCACCGCGACCTTCTGGCCTGACCTTCCACCCCCCGCGCTCTCCAACTCGATTGTTGGAGGCAGGCTCCCGTCGTCGGGCTGGACGTAGACAAACCCCTTGCGCTCAATCAGGGTTCCCACCACCACCCCGCTGCGACGCTGTAGAATGCGCTCCACACGGCCACTGGCCTGGTCCTCTGCTCCCGGGGCCTCAAGGGATGCCCGCTTGTGCCTGGCATGCTTCCACCACACTGGCGGGCCGAGTCGCTCAATGCGAAGTGCCACCCGATCACCATCGAGCGCTACCGAAGTCTTTCGCGCTCCCACGTAAATGCGGCTGAAGCGCTCAAGGTCAATTCCGCTCGCCAGGTTGGCAGGATCGCGAGGGTCGGGATAAAACCAGGCCGCGCCTTTAGGTTGAAAACGGAGAATCCCGGAGAGCAGGTTGCCCTCCTGTGCACGCAGGCGGTAGCGGGCCTTTTTCCCGCGCACAATCACCCCTTCCCTCTCAAGAAGCGCCAACTCAGCTCGCAAATCAGCCCGCAGATCGGGATGGAGTTCCAAAGCACGGGCCAATTCTCCCTTGTTCCGCGGACGATATCCCGGTTGGCGCATGAGCTCCAAGACCTTCTCCCTCAAGCCCCCGGCCTCTGCCATGGACAGACTCTGGATAGTTGCAGCCCCGGCAGCAATGCGGAAGGCGTGCAAAAATTGGGTTGCATCCCGCCCGGGACAAGGCCAGCTTAGTATTGACATTGTAATTTCCCCAACCGGGGGATTGCCAAAGTCCGGCCATCCCTCCACCTTTCCGCGGGAAGTAGATTCCCTAATCCCTGATCAGCTATGAAGATAACCTCCAACCCCTCCGGCAACCACGGCTTTACCCTCATCGAACTACTCGTCGTGATCGCCATCATCGTGATCCTTGCCGCCATGGGCTTCGGTGCCGGCGCTGCCGTGATGAACGCCGCCAAAAAGACCGTCGCCACCCAGGACTGCACCAACCTCGTCCAATCCATCCAGGCCTACTACGACGACTACAACTACCTGCCCGAGGCCGCGGAATCCGCTACCGCTCCGGGCGCTCCTACCACGAACAGCCTGATGGACCAGCTGGTGGGCTTCGACAAGGACAGCAATCCCAAGGAAGTACGCTACTTCCAAGGCAAGGATGCCAAGGGCAAGACCCAGAATGGTGCTTACGGGGGACTCTTCTATACCGAACGCTCGGTGGAGCTTTTTGACGCCTGGAAGAAATCCGGTAATGCAGCTACCAACCGCCACTACTTTGTCCTCATGGATTACGACCTGGACGAAGAGATAGTTGATCCCTTCGACGCCGCGAAGCCCCTCTATGGTGGGCGCATGGCCATCGCCTGGAGTAGCGGCCCCGATGGTCAGTACACTACCGGTCAGGCCGCAGCGACGAAGAACCGCGACAACGTTTATTCCTGGAGAGGCAAGAACTAAGGAGAGGCCCCCGCCTCATTACCCATGACAAAAGCTGGCTCCGGCCAGCTTTCTTGCATTCTGGCTGCAGGGCGGGGAGCAGATCCAGAAACTGCTCGTCCCTCCATATTTATCAGCAACAAAAAGCCGGGCGGTTTCCCGCCCGGCTTTGATTGATCTTGAGACTTGGAGGATTAAAGAGTCCCGCCTTCCCTTAGAATCCCATACCACCGCCGCCGCCGTGATCATGTCCGTGCGGCTCGGGGGCTTCCTCCTCGGGAATGTCAGTGACGACACACTCGGTGGTGAGCAGGAGACCGGCGATGGATGCTGCATTCTGCAGCGCACTACGAGTCACCTTGGTGGGGTCTACCACGCCCTGGTCAATCAGGTCCACGTAGTCGTCCTTGGCCACATCGTAACCAGTATTCCCATCTGAGTTCTTGACGTGCTCGACGATGAGCGCGCCCTCGCGCCCGGCGTTGGCGGCCAACTGGCGGAGAGGAGCTTCCACAGCGCTGCGCACCAGCTCCACGCCAGTGGCTTCGTCGCCCTCCAGCTCAACACTATCGAGAGCGGACTGGGCCCGAATGAAGGCCGTGCCCCCTCCGGGAACAATTCCTTCCTCCACTGCGGCGCGAGTAGCGTGCAGGGCATCTTCCACGCGAGCCTTCTTCTCCTTCATCTCGGTCTCGGTAGCCGCACCAACATTGATGACAGCCACTCCGCCGGCGAGCTTGGCGAGACGCTCCTGGAGCTTCTCCCGGTCGTAGTCCGAGGTGGTGTCCTCAATCTGCTTGCGGATCTGGTTCACGCGACCGCTGATGGCCTCGCTGCCACCGCCGCCTTCCACAAGGGTGGTGTCTTCCTTTCCGATCTTAACGGTCTTGGATTCCCCGAGGTCGGAGAGCTCGATGTTCTCAAGCTTGATGCCGAGATCCTCGGTAATGCAACGCCCACCGGTGAGGATCGCAATGTCCTCCAGCATGGCCTTGCGACGATCACCAAAGCCGGGAGCTTTCACGGCTGCGATGTTGAGCGTCCCACGAAGCTTGTTCACCACCAAGGTGGCGAGGGCCTCGCCCTCGACGTCCTCTGCGATAATCAGGAGTGGACGGCTGGTCTTGGCCACTTTCTCAAGCAGCGGAAGCATATCCTTGAGATTCGAGATCTTCTTCTCGTGGATGAGGATGTAGGCACTATCGAGATTGGCCTCCATGCTCTCCGCATCCGTCACGAAGTAGGGGGAAAGATAGCCCTTGTCGAACTGCATGCCCTCCACCACGTCAAGGGTGGTCTCGATGCCCTTGGCTTCTTCCACCGTGATGGTCCCGTCCTTGCCAACCTTGTCCATGGCCTCGGCAATGATATTGCCGATTTCCTGGTCCCAGTTAGCCGAAACGGTCGCGACCTGCGCGATCTGGTCGCTGTCGGAAACCTCTTTCGAGATCTCAGCCAGCTTGTTCACGATGGCTTCGGAAGCCTTGAGGATTCCGCGCTGGAGGCTGATGGGGTTGGCACCCGCGGTCACGTTGCGGAGGCCTTCCTTGTAAACGGCCTCAGCCAGCACAGTTGCGGTGGTAGTTCCGTCCCCCGCTACATCGGAGGTCTTGCTGGAGACCTCACGAATGAGCTGGGCGCCCATATTCTCATACGGATCCTCAAGCTCGATCTCCTTGGCCACCGAGACACCGTCCTTGGTGATGGTGGGGGAGCCGAATTTCTTGTCGAGGATCACGTTGCGTCCGGCCGGTCCCAGGGTGGCTTTCACCGCGGCGGCCAGTTTTTCCACCCCGCGCAGGAGCGCGTGCCGGGCGGATTCGTCAAACTTCAGTTGCTTGGCAGACATTGTGTTTCTTTCGGTTGTCGGTTAATAATTATCGGTTGTCAGCTGGGAGCTCCGATAGCGGATTACTCCCGACCGCGGATGCTAGTCCGCAATCACGCCGAGGATGTCACCTTCATTGATGATGAGGAGATCTTCGCCATCTACTTTAACGTCCGTTCCCCCGTATTTCGAGATGAGGACTTTGTTGCCCTCCTCGACCGAGAATTGGATGTCGTTTCCGTTTTCGTCTTTTCCGCCGGTGCCAAGTGCGACGACTTCGGCTTCCTGCGGCTTCTCCTGGGCTGTGTCGGGAAGCACAATGCCGCCGGCACTGACTTCTTCAGCATCGAGCCGCTTTACGAGCACGCGCTGTCCGAGTGGTTTAATACTAGCCATGATTCCGTTGTGGTTTTGGTTCGTTTTGTTTTGTTTTGGTTGAGTAGCCGCTCCGCCTTCCGGAGAAGAGCGGGGCGGGAAACTGACAGATTACTTCTCGGCGTCAACGACTTCCGCATCGACAACCTTGCCTTTTGCCTCCCGGGGCTCTTCCGGGGCATCCTCGGAAGCCACCGGACCTGCCCCGGCCCCCGCAGCCGCAGCCGCGGCCGCGGCAGGATCCATTCCCGCAGCCCCCGCGGCCTGCTGGGCTGCTGCCATAAGTTCTCCCATGGTCTTTTCAAGGTCACTCATGGCGGCCCGCACCGCTTCGGTGTCATCTGACTTGAGGGCCTCCTTCACCGCGCCGGTCTTTGCCTCCAGGCTGCTCTTCAATTCAGAAGGAACCTGGTCTCCCAGTTCCTCGACCTGCTTTTCGACCTGATAAACAAGATTCTCGGCCTTGTTTCTTTCGTCGATTTCCTCGGCACGCTTCTTGTCCTCCTCGGAATGAGCCTCTGCCTCCTGCTTGGCCTTCTCGATCTCCTCATCGCTCAGGCCACTG
>JAKVCR010000004.1 GCA_022448985.1 Roseibacillus sp. | reverse complement strand
GCCTGCCTATTCCGCCTTGTGAGCACCCATATCCGGAGCATCCGGCTGGGCTTCGGGGCCGAAGTAGCGGAGGCAGACGAGGGGTTCGGTGTCGGAGGTATTCTCAAAGGTGACACCTTCCCTGGCTGCTTCTTCGGTGGCGAAGAATTCATCCTGGGAAAGTTCGTTGAAGCGGAGAAGCTTCGGGCAGTTCAGCCGCAGCCTGTTGGCGCTGCCCTCACCCTGCACCACGGTCAGGCCGTAGGCGCCACCGTCACGGATGGTGCACGCCTGGCCGGGTTCCACCGTGAGCTCCTTGGCGGTGAAGAGCTGTTCCCCGTCAATCTTCCCGTAGACAATCCATTTGTCGTGGTAACCGTCTCCCTGTTCGGAAGTGACGGGTTCAAGGTAGTGGTTGTCCTTGAAGTTTGGATCGACGTTCTTTTCCCAGTCGAGCTGGTCGATGATGAAGTCGATGTCCTCGTGCTTGTCCCCGGGCATGTCCTTGACGAGGAGAGACCAGGGAACTTCCCGGCCCTCCACGAGGTTCTGATACATGCCAAAGACGTCGGACCCCCATTGCGGTTCATAGGTGCAGAGGGAGCCCGGCGCGTGGAGGACACAGGGGTCGATGAGCCACCCGGTTCCGGGTTGCAGCTTGTAGGCCTTCGACAGTTCGAGGATCTTGTTGTCGCCCTTGTGCCAGTTGGCAATGCAGTCGTAGACCTGCTGCCGGGTGGTGCCCGGTTCAAAGCCCATGAAGGTGTAGGGGAAGTTGTTGCCCACGTTATTATGCTGGGGCGGGAAATAGTAGCTCTCGGGTTTGCCCTCCTGGCCGACCAGGGCGGCCTGCTCGGCATTCTGGTGCATGTGGTGGGGAATGGGACCCATGTTGTCGAAGAACTTGGAATACACCGGCCACTTGCCATACTTGTCCCAGATGGTGGAACCGATGAGGTCGGCACCGCATTCGGACACTGCATCGCGCAGGGTGAAGCGTTCCTTGCCCACCACCACGTAGGAGAGGCCTTCGTCAGGGACACGACCTTCGTTGGCGCATTCGGTTGTGGAGGCGAACCAGCGTTCGTCAATCCCTCCCCGGCTCAGGCCGTAGGCGTAGGTGTCGTCGGGGTGGAGCTTGATTCGCAGGCCAGGCTGGAGGAAGGAGCGGGGCACCCAGGTCGGCGCGAGACGGAGGAGGCCGCCAGTGTCTTCGAGGTGACCGTCCACCAGGTTGCGAACATTGCTGGTGACAGTGGTGAGGTCTTCGGTTGTGCGGGGATGACTCATGATATGAAGGGATTGAATTCGTGGGCGAATGGGAGAAACACGCGTTGTCGATGGGAATGGACTGCGCCGCGCCCGAGAGTGAAGGGGAGGGCGATGACGGATGCACGAATTTTCGATCGAAGTTGGGTTTCTGGCACAGCTTGCAAGGTCTGGAATGGACCCAGATCCGGGACCCGGGCCCATTGGGACTCACGGAGCCTAGACCACGAAGTTCCAGTCCACTGCCGCTTTCACGGTAGTCCCGGTATCAGAAGTAATGATGACACCTTCGGGTCCGCTGGGCACAAGGGAGGACACTGCCCCGAAGTCGGAGGGGATGGAGGTGACAGCCTGCACGATGCGCAGGGAGACCACCTCGTCCTTTGAAAATGACCGGGTGGTGGGAATATTGTCTCTGCTCAGCTTGTCCTCCCGTGAACTGGTCACATTGTCGGCAAAGTGTGAGCACACCTCTTCCAGGCCGAGTCGTCCGAGGTGCCGGCCGTTCCAGGGAGCCCCCCGCCGGCCACCGTTGGAAATCCAGAACAGGGTAGAGGGAAAGTCAGCAGGATTCTTGAGAGAAAACCACAGGCAGCCGTCGAGGACGGCGGCGGTCCATGCAAATGGCTGTTCTTCGCTCGCGGCTTCGTTGACGAGCATGATGAGATCCTCAAATCCCTCGCGGGTCGGGTAGCGTGTCAGGTCGGTGGTTCCCGCGGCAGACACCTGGTCCGGGGAGGAAGGAGGTTCCGTTGCGAGGGGGACTTTGCGCAAGCTGGTAAACTTCGCACCCGGAACAAGAGCCTGGTATTCGTCGTTGGCGGGGTCGGAAAAGAGTCCCGGATTGACAGATCCCCACCGGAAGGGGGAGGTCGTGACCCGACCCTGGCCTTCTGCCAGGTTGGAGAAATCGAGGATGGGATGGCTTCCGTAACTGTAGTGTCCCTCGACTCCCGAGATACGGTGTTCGCAGTAGGTGGCCGCGTGGCCCGGCTTCAGCCGGAGGATCTTTTCGACCCGCCCACCTACGTCACCCGGCTCGATGGCCAGGTGAAGGAAATCCTCTCCCTGTTTCACCAGGGACCATTCTGCGTTGGCGGTGTCACCATGAGGCTCACCGTTGTCTTGGGGACCGAAGGGTAGGCAGAAGAAGTCTCCCCGCAGGTACCTGAGCAGGTCGGGAAGGCTGCAATCAAGGTCGTCCGGCCTCCAGGGGGCGAGCGCGTAAGGAGAGAATTCCGATCCTCCGGAACGGAAGAGGACGGGGGCCAGCATCCCTGCAGTTTGTGTGACGGAGAGTTCGACGCAGTCGGATTTCAGCTGAAAAGAGGATGCACCGTAGCTGGAATTCATGATTGTTCCGACATCCGCTAACAGGAGTAAGGGACGACGTCAAAATATGGAGGGAAAAATCCAGAAAGACTGGGTCCCCGCAACAGGGCGGACAGGAGGAGAGCTGATATTGCGAATTGCTACAATTCTCAGCGTTTCTTACCCGGGAAGCGCTGACCTTTCAGGCGGGCCTGGATCAGGTTGGGACACTGTCCTTTGGAGCGGATTTCCTCGCAGCAGGCTTCGATACGCAGGGATTGTTTGACAGGACGGAAGCCAAGCCGCCGGGTGACACACTCATTGAGAACTTCAAGGTGATCGTCCTCAAACTCGATTACCTTGCCGCAATCGATACAGACGAGGTGATTATGGGCGGGTTTTTCAAGGAAGTTGGGGTCGTAGGTCGTCTGGCCGTCTCCCAGATCAATCTCCTGCAGCAGTCCGGCCTCGGTCAGGAGGGAAAGGGTCCGGTAAAGAGTGGCCCGGGATGTCCGGGCACCGGGACCCCGCAATTTCTCCCAGAGGTCGTCTGGAGTGAAGTGCTCGTCACTGGCAAAGATGATCTCCACGATTGCATTGCGCTGCGGGGTGTGCCGGAGGCCCTTCATTTGGATGAAGGCGTCGAGCCGCTTGCGGATTTCCGGCGTCATGGAGCTAGTATGGCAGTACAAGCGCCCGGGTGAATCCGATTATTGGGTTTTGTCATAAAACGTGTTCTTGCTGGGGGGGGATCGCCATGTTGGTCTGCTGAGGTGCGTTGGCTGGCAATTCCTGCTGTCCTTGGGTTGATCTCGTGTTCAGCTCCCCGGAGTTTTCTGGAGGTCCGGCATTACCATCTCCGCTCGATGGAGGTGGTCAGGGGAGCAGACGCCCCCCGGGCGGAGCAACTGCATCGTTTTCATGGAGCGGTTACTGCTCAAGAGCGGCAAAATCGCCTAGGCCACTATTATACGGTTGAGTGGCACGGGCCAGAGGGGCAGGAGGAGAAACCGGTCCGACTGGTGTTCCGTTATCGGCAGACTGCGACCGGGAGTGAGATTCGGCGCCTTGTGGTCCCGGCCCCGTCCGGGAGCGATGGGAAGACCGAATTTCGTATCACCGGACCGGCCTACCTGAAAGGAGGACGGGTAATCTCATGGCACCTTGGTTACTATCGTGGTGACCAATTGATAGGGACCAGGCAATCCTATTTATGGGAGTGACCTCCTTGCGTGGTTGACGGATTGTCAGCATCAGGGTATGGTCCGACGCTGAACCCCCTGCCAATCACCCTTTGACAGACAACGACGCTCTCGATGTCGGCAAAACTGACGGATTCGTATGGGTCCGCATCAAGGGGAAGGGTTTGTTTTCGACCAGCCCACCGCTGAAGGGCTTTATCGAGCGCAGTATGGAAAGCGGTGAGACGCGGTTCGTGATCGACCTGGGAGACTGCCCGGCAATGGATTCTACCTTCATGGGGACTTTGGCCGGGTTGGCCATGCGTCTCTCGAGGACCGAGGAGGGGCAGCTGCAATTGAACGGCGTGTGCGAGCGTAATCGCCAGTCGTTGCAGGACCTCGGGTTGGAGGGTTTGCTGGAGATCGATCCGGTAAATACCGAGTGGCGTGGTCATATTGAAGATGTGAGGGAGACTCTGGAGCCGCTCTCGGATGAAGATCCGGACAACTTGGACGCGGCCCATCTCCTTGAGGCTCATCGCAAGTTGTGCGAGGCCTCCGATGAGAATACTGAGAAATTTTCCGCTGTGCTCGAAGCCCTGGAGCAGCGAGCTGTAGGCAAATAAGGATGGGGGGTCACAGGCGCGGTGAATGCTCAGGGTTGACCGCAGAGAGGTGACGGGTATTGGTCTCCCCATGCAGCACGAGCCATCCAGTGAGGCAGATATCGAAGAGCAGGATCCGGCTGTGGATCCTGTGGAGGCTGAATTGGGGGTGGAGCAGGAGAAAGCCGGCGGGGCAGATGCTGAGGAGGGTGCCGTGGGTGAAGAGGAGGACCAGGCTGAGCCCACGGCGGAAGAGCAGATCGCAGAGTGGCGTGAGAGGGCGATCCGGGCTGCAGCGGATCTGGAAAACTTTCGAAAGCGGATGGAGCGTGAGAAACGTGAAGCGCGTTGCTATGCCAACCAGTCACTTCTCGAGGAACTCCTTCCCGTGCTCGATAATTTCCAGATGGGGCTGGAGGCCGCATCCTCCGACCCGGACTCCATGATCTATCGCGGTATGGAAATGGTGAAGAAGCAGCTCGACGAATTCCTGGTGAGCCAGGGAGTCGAGGAGATTTCGGCGGAGGAAGAGCTTTTTGATCCTTCCGTGCATGAAGCGGTTTCCCAGGAGGAGTGTGTGGACCTGGAGGAGGGGATGATTCTGCGAGTCATCCGTCGTGGATACCGAATGAGCGATCGTCTGCTGCGTCCCGCAAACGTGGTGGTGGCCAGAGCGCCGGAACCTGACGAGAGGTCGTTACCGTCAGAAGAAGGGGAGAACAAGTAGATGGAATCCACCCGCGACTACTACGAGGTACTGGGTGTTTCGAAGGATGCCAGCGCGTCGGAAATAAAGAAGTCCTATCGCAAGCTCGCGATGAAGTTCCATCCGGATCAGAACGCTGATGATCCCGGTGCGGAGGAAAGGTTCAAGGAACTGGGTGAGGCCTACGAAGTTCTCAGCGATGAGGAAAAGCGAGCGGCTTATGACCGTTATGGGCATGCCGCCTTCAAGGCGGGAGGGAGCGGCGGCGGATTCGGGGCAGGTGGATTTCACGATCCGATGGACATCTTCTCGCAGGTCTTTGGAGGAGCCTTCGGCGATTTTTTCGGAGGAGGGGGCCCTGCACGCAGCCGGGACGGACGCAAGCGCGGTAGCGATCTGCGCTATAATCTTGAGATCACGCTGGAAGAGACCGCCAGCGGAGTCTCTAAGGGTCTCGAGTTGGAAAAATACGTGGCGTGTGGGACCTGCGGCGCATCCGGTTCAAAGAACGAGGGCGGCGCGCAGACCTGCGCCACCTGTCACGGGCATGGGATCGTGGAGCAGAGGATGGAGGGATTTGGCAGCATATTTCGCAAGCAAGTGGCATGTCCTGCCTGTGATGGCTCGGGACAGGAGATTACCGATCCGTGTCCCGATTGTCGTGGGCAGGGCCGGGTCGAGAAGATGGATCGCACCCAGATCGAGATTCCGGCTGGAGTCGACCACGGCACACGCTTGCGTTCGAGCGGTAACGGCGATGCCGGTTTGCGGGGAGGTCCGTCCGGGGATCTGCACATCGTACTGCACGTGAAGCAGCACGACGTCTTTGATCGGCGCGGAGAGGATCTCTTCTGTGAAGTCCCGGTTTCTTTCGGAACAGCAGCCCTTGGTGGGGAGCTGGATGTTCCCACCCTGGAAGGGGCAGCTTCGATCAAGATTCCCGCAGGAACGCAGGGGGGGACGATCTTTCGCCTCCGGAACCGAGGGATCCAGGACATCAGCAGGGGGCGCAAGGGTGACTTGCATGTGGAGGTTCGGGTGGAGGTGCCTACCCGGCTGAGTAGCGAGCAGAAGGAAAAACTGGGTGCCTTTACGGAGTCAATCGGCGAGGAGAACTCTCCGATGCACGAGAGCTTTCTTGAGAAAGCGAAGCGATTCTTCAACCTCTAGATGTGCAGGGGGAATAATGTGCTGACCTGCAGGCTACGGGGATGGACAGATTTTTTGTAAGCGCCGAGGACTGGGATGAATCCCGGGCCGTGCTGGGACACGGGGAGAGTCACCATTGCCTACGCGTGATGCGCAAGCGGATGGGTGACAAGGTGGAGATCTTTGATGGGGTGGGACGCTGGGGGAGGGGAGTGATTGCCGATGAGAGTGGCAGTTCGGTTGTGGTGATGGTGGGGGAAGAAGGGAGAGACAGGCGGGGGTCTCCCGAGATTGGGCTGGTCGTTGCCATTCCGAAGGGGAAGATGATGGATCTTGTAGTGCAGAAGGCCGTGGAATTGGGAGTAGATCAAATTCAACCATTGGTTACCGAGCACACCGTGGTGCGCTTGGAAGATGGAAGTGGGGCTGACAAGCGGGAGAAGGGGCAACGGGTCGCGCTGGAGGCCTGCAAGCAATGCGGGCGGAACTTTGTGCCGGAGGTACGGACGGTTGCTTCCCTGGAGGAAGTGTTGAGAGATCGGGATGGTCGCGTCGGGATGCTGGCCTCCCTTAGTGAGGGTGCGGTTCCTCTGAAGGAGGTTCTCGGGGGATTGCCCGAGGAATTGAAAGGAGTAGATTTACTGGTTGGCCCTGAGGGAGATTTTTCTGTCGGAGAGACCGAATCTGCGGTGGCAGGTGGATTCCAGTTGGTTAGCTTCGGCCCCCTTACCCTGCGGGTGGAGACCGCGGTGATGTATGGGCTCAGTGCGCTGGGCTATGAGCTGCGGTAAGTATTACGGACTTCAAAAGCTTGCGCATTGCTCCGGGAACCCTGCACTATCCGCACGTGCTCAAGCGCCTTCGGCCCTACATACGGTACCTCCGACCGGTTCGCTGGCAGTTTGCCGGCGCGCTTCTTGCTGGGCTGATTTACGGACTGGCCAGTGGAGCCGGAATCCCGCTCATCATCAAGGAAGTATTACCCAGGATCTGGGTGGAAGGTGCACAAACAGTTCCGCTTACCGATCTGCTTATTATTGGAGCGATCATGATCGGAGGGATGGGAATCCGGTGCGCATCCGAGTTCGCGAACATGTACGGCATGGCCTATTGCGGTCAGCGTGTCCTGGAAGGCCTGAGGACCGATACCTTTGCCCACCTGCAGAAGCTGTCCCTTTCGTTTTTCGGGCAGCGTCGCAGCGGTGACACAGTGAGCAGGCTCATCACGGATACGGAGGTTCTCCGAGTCGGCATCGTCACTGTCACCAACGATATCATCAAGCAGCCATTCACTCTGATCGGGGCGGCGGGCGTCATCATATATCTTTCCATTGAGAACAGTGAGTTCATTTTTATTTTGGCCTTTTTAATGAGTGTGCCTGTGTGCGTCTTTCCGATCCGGTGGTTGGCCGGAAGGTTGAAAGAGAAGGCCAAGAAGCTGCAGGCGCAGGTGGGGGATGTCTCAGCCTACGTGACGGACAGCATTCAGGCCCCGCGGGAGATTCGTGCCTTCAATCTGCAGGAGAGGCAGATCGCCGGGATGAAGCGACGCATACGGGAACTGATGAAATGGCAGCTTAAGGTTCTCAAGTACGAGCGCTCGGTCGCCCCTCTGGTAGAGTTCGTTGCTACCATCTGCATAGCGGGCGTCATTGTGTATTCCGGGCTGAACGGAGTCGGTATCCAGCAACTCGTACCCCTCCTGGGGGCCCTTTATTTTTCTTACGAGCCCGTCAAGCGGCTAGGAAAGATCGCGGCCCACCTCAAGAGCATGGAGGCCTCGCTTGATCGGTTGGAGGGAATCTCGAAAATTGAGCCCGAGGTCCTTGATCCGGAGCTGCCAGTCGAAATAGAAGAGGTGGATGGAGAGATTGCCTTCAATGAGGTCTGTTTTGCCTATGCAGAGGATTCCGTGCTCAAGAGGGTGAGTGTCAAGATTGACCCGGGGGAAGTGGTCGGAATCGTGGGTCCGAGCGGAGCAGGTAAGACGTCCTTTATCAACCTGATCCTGCGCTTCTATGATCCCACCGAGGGAGCCGTTCTGCTGGATGGCCATGACCTCCGGTTGTTGAGGCAGAAGGATCTCCGTGATGCGATTTCCATTGTCCCCCAGGAGCCACTCCTCTTCAATGCCACCGTTAAGGAAAACATCCTGATAGGGCGAGCAGACGCTACCGACGATGAGGTCAATGAGGCTGCGCGCCAGGCACGGGCGCATGATTTCATCACTTCGATGGAAAAAGGCTACGAGACGGTCATTGGCGAGAAGGGGATGCGTCTTTCCGGGGGTCAACGGCAGCGTCTGGCCCTGGCCCGTGCTTTCCTGCGTCAGG
Organism: Roseibacillus sp.; assembly: GCA_022448985.1. Lineage (GTDB taxonomy): Bacteria > Verrucomicrobiota > Verrucomicrobiia > Verrucomicrobiales > Akkermansiaceae > Roseibacillus_B. Next base: position 6,992 of record JAKVCR010000004.1, on the reverse strand, counting down.
CTCCCATCCTTGTTCTCGATGAAGCGGCATCGGCATTAGATTCTGAGAATGAAGAACTCGTGCAACAGGCCATCATGGAACTGGCACGGGATAAGACCGTTTTTATCATTGCCCATCGTTTCAGCACCCTGAGTGTGGTGAACCGTATTCTGGTTTTCGACAATGGGGAGGTGGTTGGCGATGGGACCAATGAAGAGCTGGAGAAAAGCTGTGCGCTCTACCGTGAACTTCGGCAACGGCAGAAGTTCGAATAGCTTCGTCGGAATATCCGCACAAGATCTTGCGAAAAGCCCGGGGGCAGGGGTTGCAAATATCCATGGAGGAGGCCGGATCCCGGAGGACATAAAGGCGTCTTTTTCTTCTCGATGTTGTAGTGGGTTTCAGACGTAGGTCCACCTCAATGGGGGATCGTGCATGCCAAGCGATTTAGCCACCGCAAGCCATCGGGCTTCCGGGGGCAGGCCCTCCTCAATCACGACGGAATACCAATTCTTCCTCGATTGTGAGGTAGCAGGCAAGCTGTAGACAGGCCCCTCATAGAGATAGGCGAGTTCGCGAGTGGATCGCTCATGGTCGGTTAAGGCAATCGCCAGGGGCAGATTGGAGGGGAGTTGACCATCTTCGATGGAGTGGAAGGTATGCGCGATCCCGGTGCGATTCGCCTCGCCTCGGAGCAGTTCCGGGGCGAGAAGATGCAGGTCGAAGTCGGGCCGGGAGTTCGACAGGGCGGTAAGGGCCGGGATTGTCTGCGCGAATTCCTGTGGGTCATCGGGGACACGGATGAGGACGGAAAATGGGTGGAGCGGTTTGTCGCGGTCCCGTTTGAGGCGAAGGGGCCCTTCCCGACCTGCAATTTGGAGAGGAAGCTTCATATTCATACGCCAGAGATCCTGCATCCAGAAAACGTCGACGACAGACTGACTGGTTATCGTTTCAAGGAGGGCGGCGATATGCGCGGTTGTAATTTGCCCTTCCTTCTCCAGTTCGAGCTCATGGAAAACGACCTCCCACTTTCCAGGAGAGGTTGTTTTCATGGAGATCCCGATGATGGGTGCGCCAGTATGTTTGTGAATAAAGGCAGGGAGGGGAGACATGGACATAAGACGCCCAAAGAAGGGAGTGACTGATCCAGAGCGTCCGGCCCGCTGGTCACCGACGATTCCCAGGATCCCTTCATTGCGCACCCATTTGATAGGGGCGTGATAGGAAGTGAACTTGGAAAACAATTTCATGCCATGGTGGGCCCGTCTCTTGTGGATAATCGGGTCGAGGTAGATATTATTGAGTGGCCGGTAAATTCCAGCGATCCGGAGTTCGGGACGGAAGGCACCCAGCCCCTGGGTCAGCAATTCGAAGTTGCCCATGTGTGCGGAGATGAGAACGACTCCTTTCCTTTTCTTGATCGCGCGTTCGAGAATTTCAATCCGCTTGAGCGCGATTGAGGATCGGACGTGCGCAGAAGACAGTCTGGCCCCCTTCAGGGCGGTGAGGAGATTGGCCGTGGTGTGACGGAAGACTGTGCGGGTGAGGGCGGAGAGCTCTTCTTCGCTGGTCGTTGGGCCCATGACGGTGCGGAGATTGTTTCCAACTATGGGCCAGCGTGAGCGGAAGAGGTGGGAGAGCCCGGAGAGCCTTGCGCCCATGCGCCAGAGGGAGGTTATGCTGAAGAAACCGATCAAGCGCTCGACGACGAGGAAGGCCACGCACTCAACCCGCCACTGGAGTCGCTTGAGAGGTCCCTTTTTCTTTTGGTGCCTCATGGTTCCGTGAACATCTTATAGCGGCGGCGAATAAGAGGCAGACAGTAGCCAATGGTAGCGAGGAGAATGAAATAGCAGGCCAGCAGTTCAAGGTAGCCACGGCATATGGGCGGAATGTCCGAATTGTATTCTGCTCCCAGGGAGGCTCGCCAGAATACGGTCGAGCCGAAGAGGCGGGAGAAGGCATAGTTGAGGATGAGGGCTGCCAGGACAAATCCGGAGGCCGGGTGGCGAGAGGCGAAGCCAATGAAGTGAAGGGTCTCTCTTCTCCGTCGCAGCAAGGTGAGCCCCGTCCAGACGAGGAGGGGAATCACAAGATACTCGTGGCGGAGCGGGTTGATGACGTCATCGATGGCGCCACCAATTTCGGCGATGAGGGCGGCAATGGTCACGAACCCGAACGAGCGGTAGACCGCGCGAAAAGGCCCCGCGTGGGGAGCCGTGGCAAACATCAGGGCAGCTGAGAAGGCAAGCAATGCGGATTGCAGGAGTTCCACCACGCTGTCCTCCAGCGGCACACTCTTCTTGTCGGGGAGCCAGGCAGGGAAGAGGATGAGCACCGCCCCCAGTCCCATGGCGAGAGCAATCAGGATGGTGCGTAGCCAGGAGGGAGGATTGGGAGAGAGCTTGGGCACAGAGAGCTCGGGGCGTTGAAGAACAATAGCCTGTAATACCAGGCAATGACAAGTTCGAGACCCCGCAGGGATGGCGCAGGCTACCGAAAGCCGGGTTGAGAACAGCGTCTCCGCAGGCCGTGGGCCTTTCGGTGATAGCCAGAACTGGCTTCCGAGGTGCAGCCAACGGGGTCCTGAACCTGAAGGCTACCCCTTCACATCGAAACAGAAGACAAGGTCCTGGTCGCGGAGATAGAGCTTGCCATTGACGATTACGGGGTGGGTCCAGACCTTGCCTCCATTTCCATCGCGCAGCTTGGTTTTACGGGGCATTGGGAAGCGGCCGAGTTCCTCAAAGCCATCGGGAGAAGCCTTGGCAAGAAAGCAGGACCCTTCGGATTCATCGATGCAGACCAGCATGCCGTCGACGTAGTGGACTGCACCCTTGCTCTTGCCCTCGCCACGCTCATTCCAGACCTGTTCCCCGGTCTTGAAGTCCTGGCAGACCAGTCCCGGGCCATCCGAAAATCCATAGAGATGATCGCCCACCTTGATCACGCCTCCGTGATGATTCTTCATCACCTTGTTGCTCCAGACGTCCTTGGCCTCACCGCTGCTGATATCCACCAGCTTGGAGCCGACTCCGTAGCCCGAGCTGATGTAGACGTGGCCATCGGAGTAGATGGGAGTGGGGATCACCGCGGTCCGCCCAGGCCACTTTGAGGTCCAGAGGACATCCCCGGTCCCGGCATCCACGCCAGCCAGCGTTTTCATGAAGAGCTGGATGTACTGCCGCTTGCCATTCACGTCTGCCGCGATCACGGAGGAATACTGTGCGCCATCCTTGAGATCTTTGCTCTGCCAGATGGCCTTTCCGGTTTTCTTGTCGAGGGCCAGGATGGCCCCTTGACCGCCTCCCGGAGTAACGACGAGCTTGTTTCCGTCGATGAGGGGGGATTCAGAGTATCCCCAGCCGGGGATACCACCGCCGAAATCGTCGACCAGGCTGAGCGCCCATTTTTTTTCTCCCTTCCCGGCGGTTACACAGATGAGGTCGCCATTGGCGTTCATGGCGTAGACGAGGCCGTCATCAACGGTGGGAGCACCGCGGGTTCCCGCACCCCAGCCTGTGTTGTAGCCCTTCTCAGGATCGATCCCAATGATGGTGGACCAGACTTCTTCTCCGCTGCCAGCATCCAGACAGATGATCTCGGCCTTCCCTTTCCTGCTGCCGGTATAGTAGAGGCGGTTCCCCACCACGGAGGGGGAGCTGTATCCCTTGCCGCAATCCTCAAAGGCCCAGATAAGTTTGGGCCCTCCGTCAGGCCATTTGGCAAGCACGCCCTTGTCGGGAGAGTGCCCATTACGATCTGTGCCGCGCCAACTCGGCCAGTCGTTGGCCAGGCCCCCTCCGCTTTCCGCAGCCTTCTTCGCAAAGGCGATATCCTCCCCGGTGAGGCGTGAGAGAGGGAGAGCGACCACCTTGCCGTCGGCCCGGCGCACCTTGACCGCGTCCTTGGTGAGTTCCACGAACTCGGCCGTGAGGGTCCTGCCCGAGGTGGCATCCTTCCAGACCCGGGGGCTGGCAGCAGCAGGAAGGGCGGCCAGCAGGCCAATGGCGGCGAATGTTGCAATGGACTTGGTGTTCATGAGGATCGTGATGAAGTATCCGGGGACTGAGAAGGAGGCTGAATGCAATCGTCCGTCCGCTCAAACTCCAAATACGTACGAAACTATGGAATTTGCAGCGGCGTTAGCACTATTGCGTCTATTCCTGGGCCTTCGCCGACTCAACAGTCTGCCTTTGCTGGGGCGCTGGAAAGAAGCCGCTAGCGCTCAATTGGCCAGCTCAAGGGCCCGGAAGTAGGCCGCTTCCGGGAGATTGAGGGCCGGGAGAATGCCAGTGAGTTCAAGCTCGAAGCCGGAGGCTCGCCTGGACGCCCCGAGGTTGGTCCAGTTTTGCAGGTCGGTGGACCACTGGAGCTGGTAGCGTCTGCCGGTCTCCGTGCCGAAGCTGATCCGGGCGCGGCCCTGCGGAGTGAAGGAGGCGGCGATGACCTGCAGGTAGTTCGAGCCGCGGGTGTCGCTGAGCTGGTGGATGTCGCCGGTGAAGAGGGAGGCCACGTAGAGATTGCCCTCCTCGTCTTCGCCAAAGGCCGAGATGCGCAGCGAGGTGTCGAGGAACTCGCGGTCGATCCAGTTTCCGGATGGGTCCCGCTGGAGTCCCCAGATCCGTCCCGAGTTGTAGTCCCCGAAGAAATAGATGCCCTCCATGCGGGCAAAGGCATCACCCCGGTAGACATAGCCCCCGGTGATGGAGCTTCCGGCGTTGTGATCGTATTCAAATACCGGGTCGGTGGAGGTTCCCTTGGTGAGGGCGGTGCCGGAGTTGAAGATGTTGAAGCCCTCGATGCGCCGCCACTGGAAGTTCTCGCCGCCCGTGCTGGCGGCCGGGACGAAGTTGACCTCCTCCCAGTCGTATTGTCCCACGTCGGCAATATACATATCACCGGTCTTGCGGTCGAACGACCAGCGCCACGGGTTGCGCAGGCCAAAGGCCCAGATCTCGTTGGGGACCTGGGGGTCGAGGAGGAAGGGATTGTCGGGCGGGATGGCGTAATTGGAGCCCGGGTCGGGAGTGCCCTCCACGTCGATGCGCAGCATCTTTCCCAGGAAGGTGTTGGTGGCCTGTCCGTTCCCGATTGAGCCATGGCCGCTTCCGGTGTCCCCGGCCCCGCCTCCGTCACCCATCCCGATATAGAGGTAGCCATCCGGACCGAAGTGGATCTGGCCACCGTTGTGGTTTGACTGGGGCTGGTCGATGACGAGGAGAATTTCCTCGCTGGTCTCGAGGGCATCGTCGGGATTGGCCGTGTTCACCGAGAAGCGGGAGATCACGGTGTCGCCGCGGCGGGATGCGTTGCTGCTGATGTAGTTGACGTAGAAGTGTCCCGTGGTGGCATAGTCGGGTGAGAAGGCGAGCCCGAGCAGGCCGCGTTCATCGCCCCCGCTGTCGTTGGTGTTCACGCGGGAGCGGATATCGAGGAAGGTGCGGAGGGCCCCGCCATCCCAGATCCGGATGCGACCCCCGCGCTCCGCGATGAAGAGTCGTCCGCTGCCATCCCCGGCGTTGATGAGATCGACCGGGCTGTTGGCGCTGGTGACGGGACTCCCCAGTTGGAGGTTGGGCCAGACGGGGGGAGTGGCGTCGCTGGCAGTCAACCGGGGAACGATGAGGAAGTCGCTGCTGTTGGCCCCGTCATTGAGCCCGTGGATGGCGAGCATGTTGGTGCCGGGATTAAGCAGGGGGAGGAAGGCGCTCAGGTCGAACTGCTCGTACTGGAGGGCCCGGGAGTCGGAATTGTTGGCGCTGGCGGCGGAGGACGGGCCGGGTTGGCCGGGAGCATTGGCGGAGGTGACCTGCACCCCGTTGAGGTAGGCGATGAAGCCGTCGTCATACTTCATCTCGAGGAAGAGACCCCGGGCGGAACTGAGGGTGGGCTGGTCGATGGTGAATGGAACGCGGATGTAGGCGGAGGTGGTGAGGTTCCGCATCGATGCGAGCAGGTCCAGTCCGAGGAGGGCGGAGTAGCTGGTCCCTGAGCCAGGACTCGCTTCATAGCCGACTCCAGTCGTTCCCGTGGTCCAGTTCGCCGAGTTGGGCGGAGCGGCCACGTTGGTCCAGTCCGCGACCGGGAGGGTGTTGCCGCCATTCCCGGCGGTGGGGACGAGGGCGGAGGCCGTGGCAGCCGGATTGTCGGCTACGAGGACCGTTTCAGCGGCGAAGAGGGGCGGGGCGAGGGCCAGAAGGGAAAGGAGGGAAGAAGCGGGGAACTGAATCTTCATGGGATACTACTATCAGACCAATCGGGAGAATTGCTATCCCGATTTCGGGTAGGGTGCCCATTGGCTCGTGGGCTGGCCGGAGATACCGGGAATCCCTCCGATAGATTACACCCTTCGATCCCAAGATCCCTTGGCCTTTGCGTTGTGGATGAATAGTGGCCGGCCAACGTTCCTCGGAGTGCAGCGCCAACCAGATTAACCCCCCGGTTCCTGGGCCTCTAGGAAATCAGTGTATCCTGTTGTAATCGAGTTTCTGGACACTACGGGGTGCAAGACCTCGCCCTGATTGTGGGTTGCGGAGGACGCCTCGACGCAGGCGACGACCTTGTTGGCAGCGTGGGAACCACGGCCAAATCCAGTTATGCTGTGCATCGCACAACAGTTAGCAGGGACTTGGGAGGAGTGGGTAGTGTGAAAAACGCGGGCGCGGGAGGAAGGAGATTACGCAACCCGGTCCTGAGTAGCGATCGGGCCATACTGCAACGAGCGGTAAGCGGTCAGGCCCGCGAGCCAGACGATCGGGATGGCGAAGATCATGCCGATGCACAGGGCGATGGCGCCGGCGAGGACGATCAGCATGTTGAGAACAGCCAAGCCGAAGAGGCTCATCCGGTTGTTGTTGGTGATGTCAGAGCTGTATGCCAACGAATCGAGGACGCCCAAGTCACGATCGACGATAGCGGACTGGAATTGTCCGAATCGGATCGCGAGGTAGATGCCCGGCACGATGAGGAGAAGGAGGCCGACGGAGACCATCAGCACGTAGAGAATG
>JAKVCR010000039.1 GCA_022448985.1 Roseibacillus sp. | reverse complement strand
CCTGCACGTCCTGAGGACACCTGATCCTAAATTCGAATGGCCCTGATTGAAATATTGTCAGACTGTTCCCTCTGGATGGACGCAGCAAAGGGACCCGAGGGCAGGAGGCTCCAGGTATGGCTGAAACGCCTTGTTTGCGGGCTACGCGTCTTCCCTGTCCTGGTCTGGGTTCCGTTTCAACTCATGGCAGCTGAGCTGCCGGTGGCGAATTTACAGGCCTTTCACGAGGAAATTGCACCAGTGCTGAAGCGGGCCTGTGTGCATTGTCATGGTCCGGATAAGCAAAAGGGGAAGTTTCGGGTAGATACTCTGAATCCGGATATGCTGAAGGGGGAGGACCTGGAGTGGTGGTTGGAGGTATTCGATGTGGTCAGCAACGGCGAGATGCCGCCGGAAGATGCGGATGCGCATCTTGAAGGTCATGAACGGGCCTCCGTTGTGGATTGGCTCTCGGGAGAACTTCACCAGGCCTCCCTGTTGAAGCGCTCGGCAAAGGGGCGGTCCTCGTTTCGGCGCCTGACTCGCTATGAGTATGACTATGCCCTTCGAGATCTGCTGGGATTGGATTATTCGCTGATCGACCGACTGCCACCCGAGACAGCTTCGGAGGATGGGTTCAAGAATAGCTCTGAACTGTTACAGATGTCCGCCATGCAGTTCCAGTTGTATCGCGAGATCAGTCTGAAGGCGCTGCGACGGGTTGTTGTGACTGGCGAGAAACCCACGCCGGTGAGATACGTTCTCCCCCTCGAGAATCTGTTTAACAAGGCATCGTCGTCCAAAAAAGGGCAGGTCTTTCACAGGGACTCGGACAATTATTCGAAAGAACGGAGGCGTCAGCACCTGTTCAAGCGTGAGACGGGGTCAGGAGTCCCTTTTTCGGGTGGGAGCTATCAGCCGCTTTCCAATCCTGCAGCCGACCCGGAAGCTCCTTCACCTGCGGTCTACATGGAGCTTCCGCGGAACGGAGAATGGAAAGTAGGTCTGGACCGCTTTCTGCCGGACGAGGGCACAATGCGCGTCAGTATCCGGGCGGCGCGTTCTAGCGAAGAGTTGCCGGGAGATGTTGCCCTCCGGCTGGGCTTCAGTGCCCATACAAGCAACAATGCGAACTTCTCGAACGTGATTAGCGAGAGGGACAGGATCGTCAAGGCGCCGGCAAGCGCGCCGGAGTTCATTCATTTCGACATCCAACTGGCCGACATCCAGCGCAATCCTTTCAGAAAGCTGGAAACCAAGTTCCCGCGACGAGACGAGTTCCTGCATATCCGGAACGTCACTGCGGTCGAAGGGTTGCACGTTCAATTCGATCACGTGGAAATAACGGCGCCGTTCCATGAGCAATGGCCACCACCGGGGCACAGGGTGATTTTCTTCGACAGCAGGAACCGGGCAAATGAGCCAGTCTATGCGAGCGAAGTTCTGAAGCAGTTCATGGAGCGGGCCTGGCGCCGGCCGGTCAAGGGCCCGGAAGTGGATCGTTTCTTGAATTTGTTTGCGGAATACCGGCCTCAGTTTGAGTCGATGGAGGGGGCAATGGTCGAAGTGCTGGCCACGGTGCTGGCTCACCCGGAATTCCTTTACCTGCGCCAGGGAGAATCCACCAGGACACGGCAGGAGGTCAGCCATTATGAACTGGCAAACCGACTGGCGGTTTTTCTTTGGTCCAGCATTCCCGATGCAGAATTGCTGGGACTGGCGAAAGCTGGCTCGCTTCGCGACCCTTCAATTTTAGCAGCCCAAGTCGAGCGCATGCTGGCGGACCCCCGCGCGCACCGGTTTTCGCATCACTTCGTGAGGCAATGGCTCGGGCTCGATGGGCTCCAGAGCGTGGATCATATCACTGATGAAGAGCTGAAGGCAGCCATGGAGGAGGAGTCGGTGGCATTTTTCCAGGATGTCCTGTCCCGCAATGCGAGCGTGATGGATTTTATCGACTCAGACTACGCGGTCGTGAATTCCAGGTTGGCCAGGCATTATCGGATCCCGGACGTTCATGGCGTTGAGTTCCGCCGGGTTCCCCTTGAAAGCGGGCACAACCGGGGAGGGCTTCTTACCGGTGCCGGGGTTCTGGCGATGAATTCTGATGGTAAGGACTCGCACCCGCTCAAGCGGGGGGTGTGGATGCTGGAGCGTCTGCTTCACGATCCGCCGCCGCCCCCTCCGCCTAATGTGCCGGAGGTAGACCTTGCTGATCCCGAAATTGCCAGGATGACCCTGAAGGAGCGCATTGCGGACCATCGTGATGATCCCGCATGCTATTCCTGTCACGCGCGGATCGATCCATGGGGGGTCGCCCTTGAAAACTATGACGCGATGGGGGTCTTTCGTACTTCCATCAAGGGTAAACCGGTCGATGCCACTTCTGAGCTCTTTAACAAGAAGACCCTGGCTGGGATCGATGGATTGAAGGAATATCTTCTCGCGGAGAGGCAGGATCAATTCGCCCGTGCGATGACACATAAGCTTACCGCCTACGCCCTGGGGCGCCACTTGACCTTTGCTGATCACGCGGATGTCAGTGAACTGACCCTGCAGTTCAGGAGAAAGGGTGACCGTCTCCGTGATCTTGTGCATTTACTGGTCCAAAGCCGTATTTTTAACTCTGATTAGGAAGCGGAAAGAAGTAGAATTATCGGGATGACTGGGTCCGGTAAAAAAGTGGTTACCCGTAGAAAATTCCTGCGTGGAACAGGTGTTGCACTGGCCCTGCCGTGGCTGGAGACCTTCGCGGGAGAAGGCAGAAAAACCGGCAATGTCCCAAAGCGCTTTGTCAGTATCTATCATCCTGATGGAGTGGGCGTTCCGCTTCGGGAGGATCCTGCGTGGAAGGACTGGAGCTGGTTTCCGCATGGTGGGGAAAAGGATTTTCAGCTGACCAAGGTTCTCGATGTCCTGGAGCCCTTGCGGAGCGATATCACCATTTATTCCGGTCTGTCTCATCCGGCGGTGCGTCGCGTTCACGGCCACTCCAATGCAGACCAGTATCTGACCGGGGCAGATACCAAGGGTCACGGACCTTATAAAAACTCCATTTCGCTGGATCAGTTGTATGCCGGGCATGTGGGCGCGGCCACCCGGCACGCATCGATGGTCATGTCCACCAACGGCGGGGTTGGAGGACCACGTGGGGCACAGACCCAATCCTTCAATCGTGAGGGACGTCCGGTCCCGGCAATGAGCAAGCCGAAGGAGATTTTTGATATGTTGTTCGTTGCCGATGGCAAGGAAGCAGCTGACCGCCTCGCCCGGAGCAAGAGTGCGCTTGATCTCCTGATGGAAGACACCCGTTCGCTGGGGCGTAAACTCTCCAAGGGTGATAAGGAGACCTTGCAGCAGTATCTTGATTCAGTGCGGGATACCGAGGTCAAACTGGCCAAGGCCCGGCGTTGGCTGGACAAGCCCCTTCCCGAGGTCGAGTCCTCTCATCTGCACCTGGAAGCTGACCCGAAAGAAGCCCGGCACTATTTCCAGACCATGTATGATCTCATCTACCTCGCCTTCCTGAGTGATTCTACCCGGGTTGCTACGTTTCAGCTTGGTCGGGAAAACGGGGAGGGGCCGCACGATTTGCTTTCGAAGGCGGTAGGGCTGGGTGGGGCTCATGGTCTCACTCATTCAGTCAAGAAGGAGAACGGCTGGCAGAATCTTGGCACCTACAATCGTTACCAGATGGAGGAGTTCGGGCGTTTTGTGAATAAGCTGAAGAATACACAAGAGTCCACTGGGAACGGTACCATGCTCGACAATACGCTGGCGATGCACGGATCAGCCTCGAGTAGTTTTCATCTTTCCCGGAACTATCCGATTGTTTCTGCCGGAGGGAAGAACCTTGGATTCGAGAATGGCCGCTACCTCCAGTACGTGAAGCTTCTGGGAGATGGCAGCCTGCCTGGCGCGGGTGTTGTGAGTGACTCCGGTTGGCAGGGCACCGCCAAGGAGGAGGATCGCCCGCTCGGGCACCTGTTTGTCACCATTCTCCAGCGGCTTGGAGTGGAGACTGATACCTTCGCCGGTTGCACTGGCACGCTTGAGGGTGTCTGACTCGATCTAGTCCACAAAGATTTCCTGATCTGCGTGGCGAGCCTCTCCCCGCTTGCCGACTGCGGATGG
>JAKVCR010000038.1 GCA_022448985.1 Roseibacillus sp. | reverse complement strand
GATCATTCGTTTTGAAGGGTCATGCGCAGTATTCAGGCAAATTGGGTCAGGAACCTCGCATCATTCTCAACGAGCAGTCGGATGTCCTTGATGCCCCACTTGATCATGGCAAGGCGGTCCAGTCCCATGCCGAAGGCGTATCCAGTGACCTTGTCAGGGTGGTAAAGATCGTCGCCACGGGATTTGCAGATCTCCTCAAAAACGGCGGGGTCCACCATTCCGCAACCAGCGACCTCTATCCATTCCGGATCGTGGCCTTCCAGCTGGAGACGAGCATCTATTTCGAAACTTGGCTCGGTGAAGGGGAAAAAATGGGGGCGAAATCGCACTTCGGTATCTTCCCCGAACATGGCCCGGTAAAAGAACTCCAAGGCGCCCTTGAGGTCTCCGACCTGCACGTCAGTGTCGACATAAAGACCTTCAAGCTGGTTGAAAGCTGGCAGGTGAGTTTTATCCACTTCGTCGCGGCGGTAGCAGGAGCCAGGCGCGATGACGCGCACGGGAGGGGCTTCTGTTTCCATGGTGCGAATCTGGACCGTGGATGTGTGAGTGCGCAGGAGTTTCCCGGTGTCAAAATAAAAGGTATCCTTTTCGTTGCGGGCTGGGTGTTCGGGAGGTGTGTTGAGGGCATCGAAACAGTGGAACTCGGTTTCGATTTCAGGGCCCTCTGCCAGTGCGAAACCGAGGCGGCGCAGGATACTGATAGCACGGTCCTTGAGCTGGGTCAGGGGATGGAGGTTGCCCGGGTGGAGCGGGCGTCCCGGCAGGGTGAGGTCGAGACCTTCCAGGGAGGTGCGATCTGCTTCGTCCTGCAGGGCATTACCCTTGCCCTCGAGGGCTTGCGTGATCGCGTTGCGGGCGGCATTGAGGATTTGCCCCACCACGGGTTTCTCTTCCTTGGAAAGATCCTTCATGCCCGCTGAAGCTGCGGTAAGGCGGCCCTTTTTGCCGAGAAAGGCAATACGGGCCTCATCGAGTTCCTGTTCACCAGCGGCTGCCTCGATAGCGCCCAGGGCCTCGGATTGGATTTGGGAAATCTCTTCTTTCATGGGAGAGGGCTGCGGTGAGCGATCGGATATGTTGAAGGTCTCACGAACCAAGCTCCAAATAAATCCCAAACCAGACAACCAATATCCAGAGTCAGGGGTCGAGTTTTCCTGGGACTCCTGAGATTCGGGACATGAGGCGTATCGGGAAATTGGAGGATGATCGTGCCAGAAACGAAAAAGGGTCGCTCATGGCGACCCTGGAGAGCACGGGAAGTTATTTCCGGCTCAGGCCGCTTTGTTCTCAAGGGCCGACTTAGCTGCGTCGAAGATGGCATCAAAGGCCGCGGAATCGTTGACCGAGAGATCGGCGAGGATCTTGCGGTCGACCTCGACACCGGCAGCGTTGAGGCCCTCGATAAATCGTGAGTAGCTCAGGCCACGGTCGCGGACCGCAGCACTGATGCGTTGGATCCAGAGGCGCCGGAACTGTCCCTTGCGCTTCTTGCGGTCGTAGTATTCGTGTTGCCGGGCCTTATAGACCGCGTCCTTGGCGTAGCGATAGAGCTTGGAGCGGAATCCCCGGAAGCCTTTGGCCCGGAGGAGGACGCGTTTGCGTCGTTTGCGACTGGCGGGGCCGTTGGTGGCGCGTGGCATGTTCTTGTCTTTCTGGAACGGACTGTTTCAGTAGTCCCCCCACAGTCTCATCCGTTCGTATCCCGCGCGAGGCGGGCAGGCTGTGTAAGAGGCCGCACCGGGGTGGCGCGTTATGTTTTCCGGCGTGCGTGCGGGAGTGAATCTCTATGAGAAGGGGAGGCTTTCCTTCACGTTCCTGAGATCTGCTTTGGAAACGAGCGTGACCTTGCCGAGGTTGCGCTTACGCTTGCGGTTTTTCTTCTGGAGAATGTGCCGCTTGCCTTGTTTCCGCCGCAATACCTTGCCAGTGCCGGTCACCTTGAAACGCTTGGCGACCGCCTTCCGGGTTTTGGCTTTTCCTGCAGCGCGAGCCATGGGGCGCGGAGGCTATCCGTCAATGTAGGGAATTCAAGGGAGATTTTCCTCTTTTTTGGCGATTTTGAGTAGATTACAGCTTGGTAACGGTGAAGGCAGGCCCGTTGAGGCGGATGCCTAGTTGCGGGGCTTGAGCAGTTCGCTTCCTATTTGCTCGTTTTCGTGCATCTGGAGGTAGTAGAGCGCTCTCTCGGCGCGACTTAAGGAGGAGTCGTGCAAGTGGGGTTCAATCTTCCTGGCGAGGGCATCGAAAACGGACGTCAGGTCCATCTTCCATTCTCCGTTTTCCCGTCGGAAGGTAACGAGAATATCCTCGTGCCATTCGCCCGGGGCGAGAAGGACGGAAGCGGTGGCTTCTTCACCCGGGGTGGTGATCCTGATTGTTCCTATATCCAGGAAATGGGGAGCACCTGCCGGGAAAACCATCCTCTCAAAGGAGTCGAGGACAAGTTTGAGACTGTCGAGCTCCCTGAGCTGCTCCGGAGGATAGCGGTGCCGGAGGGCGAGGCAGGAGAAGAGATCGAGAGGAGGGAGGGTGCTGAGGCCGGCGTCGTCCTCATTGCAGGCTAGCGGAATGACGCGGTCGTCGTAGTAGGCAAAGGTCCGTTGGCTGAGATAGCCGGCTGCGGTCCCGGCGTCCCGGTCGAAGAAGGCTTTGCTGAATTGCCGGAAGGATTTCCGAACGTCGGCGCGCTGCTTGTTGCGGGATTCCCCGCAGGAGGCGAGCAGGAGGAGAGCAAGGAGTATGGCGAGGTGACGCGTGATCATTGCAGGGTCTCCCGGAGGGCGCGGGTGAGCGCTTTATCCTGGGAAGGGAAGACAGTGCGCAGGTTGAGGAGGAACCTGTCCTCGTGGACGTAGCCGATGACGGCAGGACTGGCCGAGCGGAGGCTTGTTGTCAGTTTCTCGAGGCCTGTTCCTTCAGGAACGATTTCCAGGGCCAGGGAGGGAAACTCGGCGCGGGGCATGGTTCCGCCCCCGGTTTGGGAGGAGGTCTCCACGATGGCGATCCGGGCCGGGAGACCGCCGAGTTCCGCCACGATGCTCTCCGCCCGGGCCTGGAGCTGCTCAAGGGGCACAGAAAGGAAATTCAGGACCGGAATATCCGGGCGCGCCTCGCCCTTGCTGCGAAGGTAGTCGTCGATGCATTCCTGAAGGACGGTGAGGATGAGCTTGTCGCAACGGACGGCGCGGAAGAAGGGCTCGTCCTTGATGCGGGCCACGAGGCCGGCGTCGCCGGCGATAATTCCGGCCTGGGGCCCCCCCAGTAGCTTGTCGCCGGAGAAGATGACGAGGTCGATCCCATTCCGCAGGGCCTCCTGGGGAGTGGGCTCGTGATCGATGGGGGCGAGGTCATCGGTATTCATCACCGCGCCGGATCCGAGATCCTCCACAAGGGGAATGCCGTGCTCCCGGGCAAGGGAAGCGAGCTCGGGAACGGACGGTTCCGCGGTGAAGCCTCCGAGGTAAAAATTAGACCGATGGACCTTGAGAATAAGGGCTGTGCGCTCAGTGAGGGCTCCGGCGTAATCCTCAAGGTGGGTTTTGTTGGTGGCCCCAACCTCGACGAGTCGGGCCCCGGAGGTCTCGAGGACCTCGGGGATGCGGAATCCGCCCCCGATTTCGACCAGTTCGCCCCGGCTCACGATGACTTCGTTTTTTTCCGGGGAAATGAGGGTGCGGAGGGAGAGGACGAGGGCTGCGGCACAGTTGTTGACGGCGGTGGCAGCCTCGGTTTCGAGGAGGACGGCGAGGGCTGTCTCAAGGTAGCCGGCGCGTTTGCCCCGTTTGCCATCGAGCAGGTTGAATTCGAGATTGGAGTAACCAGTGGCCACCTGGGCCAGGGCGTCGGACGCCCTCTGCCCCAGGGGGGAACGTCCCAGGTTGGTGTGGATGAGGACGCCGGTGGCGTTGATGACGGGCTGCAGGCGGGAGGTGGCAAAGATCCGAAGGCCCGAAAGGACATCCCCTTCGATCGTCTCCCGATCGGCATTTTCACCTTGCTCCAGGCGCTCCCGCCACTGGGCGAGGGCGCGTTTGACGAACCCGGTGACGAGGGGACGGGGCAGGCTCACTTCGTCAGCCAGCGCGAGGGCGAGCTTCTCGACGGAAGGGAGTTGGCTGAAGTCGGGCATGGTTTCAGAGGTTGAGGGCGTTTTCAGGAGGGTTCGCCCAGGCAGGCATTACAGAGTTCGCGGTCTTCTCCGGTCACGCGAAAGTCCCGTTCGGGATGAGAGGAGTCGGTGGCGCCACATTGTTCGCAGCGATGAAAATCCTCTCCCTCCGGCAAGGCCTGCCGTTGGAAGGCGTTCCGGCGGGCCGCGGTCCTGCCGCGCATGATATACCACTTGAGGAAACGCGGGATGGCCCAGATGAGGTAGGGGAAAAAGGTGAGGAGGATGTGCCCGGTCATTTCCAGTCCCCTGAAACACAGCATGATAATACCTCCCCCCAGGAAGATTGCGAGGATGCCGATTTTAACGGGGATAATCAGGAAGAGACGAAACTCGATGTTGGGGAAAATGGTGGCAAAGGCGATAAAGATAGACGCATAGAGGATCAGGCCCCCTGGAAAGAGGGGGCCCGACCAGAAGTTGGCGAGGATCATGCACCCGAGAACTGCATAGACGTAGAGAGAGGTGCGGAATTCCCCCCAGGCGTGCTCAAGGGAATCATTGACCAGGAAGGTGATTCTCAGGATGAAGAACATCAGGAGGGTCTGGAGCAGGAGCCAGCCTCCGGGAAGGATGGGTGGAAGGGCGATGAAGGAGACCGCCCGCCAGTATTCGCCCTTGGCAATCAAGGTCTTGTCAAAGACAAAAGATGGGAGGGCGTCGGGATTAAAGACGAGGAGAACAAAGACGAAGAAATGAATAATGCCGATTCCCCGGATGAGACCGGGAAAGGCCATCCATCTCAGTTTTGGCTCCAGCGAGTTGGCGAGGCTCACGGGGTGAAGAAAGGGCCGGAGGCACTCATTGACAAGCCTCATCCGGCCTCACAGCATTCCCCGCGTGAGCGGAGAGCTGAAAGAGACGCCCCTGCGCGAGGTCCATCTGGAGCTGGGGGCCAAGATGGTAGGCTTTGCCGGATGGGACATGCCCATTCGCTACGGTTCAATCCTGGAAGAGCACCAGGCCGTGCGGGAGGGTGCGGGAGCCTTCGATATCTCTCACATGGGGCAGTTCTTCGTGGAAGGCAATGAGGCCGCGGGGTGGCTCAACCGCTTGCTCACAAATAATGTGGATAAGCTGGAGGAGGGTGAGGGACAATACACTTTCCTGCTCAATGAGAAGGGGGGAGTGATCGATGATCTCATTCTATACCGCTTGCAGGGAGGGTCTTTCCTGCTGGTCGTGAATGCGGCCAAGGCGACAGAGGATTTTGCCTGGCTGAAGACGCACAACAAGGATGGTCTGGTGGAGTTGCAGGACCGGAGTGACGAGATGGCAGGCATTGCGGTGCAGGGACCGCATGCGACTGATGTGTATTCCCGCATGATGGGAGGGCGCACGCTTCCCCCGCGTAACGGGGTGGACGATTTTGAGATGGAAGGGCAGCGGATGCTGGTGTGCCGGACCGGGTATACGGGAGAGGATGGATTTGAGCTCTTTTGTGGGGCGGGAGGGGGCAGCCACTGGTTTCGCAGTATGCTGGACGATGGGGCCAAGGCTTGTGGACTGGGTGCGCGGGATACCCTGCGGTTGGAGATGTGCTATCCTCTCAATGGCTCGGACCTGAGCCCTGATCGTACTCCCCTGGAGGCCGGGCTGGGATTTTTTGTGGATCTCGAGAAGGAGGATCTCATGGGACTTGAGGTGTTGGCGGCCCAGAAATCTGCCGGTCTTTCGGAACGGCTGGCGGCGGTGAAGTGCCTCGAGCCGGGGCCCCCTATCCGGCCGGGGTGCGCGGTATTGGACGGGGAGGGCCAGGAGGTGGGCAGACTGACCAGCGGCACGCTCTCGCCTTCCCTCGGGATCGGAATCGGGCTGGGCTACCTTCCCCGGGAGCTGGCCAGGGTGGGGACGTCGCTGGCGGTTGAGGTGCGGGGCCGCATGATTCCCGCAGAAGTAGCGAAAAAGCCTTTTTACAAGAAGGCCTAACGCGCTAGGAATTCTCCCAGCAGAAGCAATGAACATTCCAGAGCATCTTCGTTACACATCGGATCATGAGTGGGTGAACATCGAAGGCGATGTCGCAACGGTTGGAATTACTGATCATGCCCAGGAAGAGTTGAGTGATGTGGTCTTTGTGGAACTGCCCTCGGTGGGACGAGCGGTGGGCAGCGGTGATGAAGTGGGCACGGTCGAATCTGTGAAGGCAGCGAGCCCGATTTATGCTCCGCTCGGAGGGGTAGTGGTTGCGATCAATACGGAAGTGGAAGGAGATCCCTCGGTGATAAACAGCAGTCCCTATGAGGAGGGCTGGATTTTCAAGGTACGCCTCGAAGACGCGGAAGATCTGGATGACCTTCTTGATTCCGGGGGATATGAAGATCTGATCAGTTGACATCATGGGAATCCCCGCGGCACCTCCCAGTGCGCCTTCCTCCCCGTCGAGTTCATCGATGCCCATCCCTGAGGGTTTTCCTGAACGGCATATCGGACTGTCGGAAGAGAGTTGCGCCGAGATGCTCGGGGAACTTGGATGTGATTCGCTTGATTCCCTGGTTGATGAAGCGGTGCCGGCCTCCATCCGGCTGGGAAAGGCTCTTGTTCTTCCCGAACCGCTGAGCGAATCGGGAGCCCTGGCCGAGCTTCGTGAAATCATGGGACGTAACGTGGTGCGCAAGTCCTTCATCGGGCAGGGCTACCACGGGACCATCACGCCAGCTGTAATCCAGCGCAACATCCTGGAGAATCCCGGATGGTACACCGCTTACACTCCCTACCAGGCTGAGATCGCACAGGGGCGCCTGGAGGCCCTGCTCAATTTCCAAAGCATGGTGGTTGATCTCACCGGTATGGATGTCGCTAACGCCTCGCTGCTTGATGAAGGGACGGCTGCGGCGGAGGCCATGACCATGGTGCAGGCCGCCAAGCCGAAGGCGAAGATCTTCTTTGCGGACCGCAACTGCCATCCGCAGACCCTGGACGTCCTGCGTACCCGGGCCGAGGCCGCAGGGGTGGAGCTTTCGATTGGAGACTGGCAGAGCTTCTCGCCGGTGGACGGAGAACTGACTGGTGCCCTCGTGCAGTATCCGGACACCCTGGGAGCCCTGCACGACTACGAGGCCCTGGCGGAGAAGGTGCATGGGGCAGGGGGATTGCTGGTGGTAGCTGCTGACCCCCTAGCGCTCACCCTGCTCAAGGAACCCGGCGCCTTTGGGGCGGATTTGTGCGTGGGTTCCACGCAGCGCTTCGGGGTTCCCCTGGGATTCGGGGGGCCGCATGCGGCCTACATTGCCTGCCGTGACGCCCTCAAGCGCAAGTTGCCGGGTCGCCTCGTGGGTGTATCGGTTGATCAAGCCGGGAAGGACGCCTATCGCCTGGCGCTCCAGACCCGTGAGCAGCATATCCGCCGTGACAAGGCGACCTCCAACATCTGCACCGCTCAGGTTCTCCTGGCTGTCATGGCCTCAATGTATGCGGTCTATCATGGTCCCGGGGGCCTGCGGAAGATTGCCTCGCGCATTCACGTCCTCACGGGTCGCATGGCACGCTCCCTGAGCGAGGGCGGGATCGCGTGCGAGGGTGACAGCTTCTTTGATACCCTGACCCTTGATCTCGGGGAGAAGGCGGAGGAGTTCGTGTCCGCAGCTGCAGAGAAGGGCTACAATCTGCGCCTTCTCGACGACCAACGAGTGGGAATCGCTTTCGATGAAACCGCCACCGGGGAGGACCTCGGCAATCTGCTCGGGTGTCTCGGGTTGGAAGAAGCGAAGGGGGAGGCAGCGGGAATCCCAGATCCTCTGGTCCGCAGGACGTCTTATCTTCGGAACGGAGTGTTCAGTCTCTATCACAGTGAGACGGAGATGATGCGTTACCTGCGGCGACTGGAGGGTAAGGATCTGGCCCTCAACGAGTCCATGATTTCGCTGGGTTCCTGCACGATGAAGCTCAATGCGGCCTCCGAGATGATGCCGGTGACCTGGCCTGAGGTTGGGGCAATCCATCCCTTTGCGCCGGAGGCCCAGACGGTGGGCTACCGGGCGATGCTGGAATCCCTTGAGGGCTGGCTGGCGGAAATCACCGAGTTCGCCGCGGTTTCGCTACAGCCCAATGCGGGGTCTCAGGGCGAGTATGCCGGGCTCCTGGCCATCCGGCGCTATCATCACGAGCGGGGGGAGGCCCAGCGCGATATCTGCCTTATCCCTCTCTCTGCCCACGGGACCAACCCTGCTTCCGCGGTGATGGCGGGTTTCCGGGTGGTGGCCATCAGGTGCGATGAGGAGGGGAACATTGATGAGGCTGACCTGCAGGCCAAGTGCGAGAAGCACAGCGGCGAACTGGGGGCCCTGATGGTGACGTATCCATCAACCCACGGTGTTTTTGAAGAGAGTATCCTGGATGTCTGTGACACCGTGCATCGGCATGGGGGCCAAGTCTACATGGACGGGGCCAACATGAATGCCCAGGTCGGGCTCTGCAGTCCCGGGGGCATTGGAGCTGATGTCTGTCATCTCAACCTGCACAAGACTTTCTGTATACCGCATGGCGGAGGTGGGCCCGGGGTCGGGCCGATCGGGGTGGCCAGTCACCTGGTGGACTATCTCCCCGGGCACGCCATTCTGGACCAGCGCGAAGGGTCGGTCTGCGCTGCGCCCTGGGGAAGCGCTTCAATCAATGTCATTTCCTGGATGTATATCCGGATGATGGGGGTGGCGGGATTGACTGCAGCCACCAAGGTTGCCCTTCTCAACGCCAACTATGTGGCGCATCGGTTGGAGAAATACTTCTCCGTTCTGTATACCGGGGCCAGGGGCCGCGTGGCGCACGAGTGCATCATTGATCTGCGTCCGCTGCAGAAGGAGAGCGGGGTGACGGTGGAAGATGTGGCCAAGCGCCTGATTGACTACGGATTCCATGCACCCACCATGAGTTGGCCAGTGGCCGGAACGCTCATGATCGAGCCCACTGAATCTGAGTCCAGGGAAGAACTCGATCGCTTCTGTGAAGCGATGATTGCCATTCACGGCGAGATTCAGGAAGTGATCAACGGGGATGCGGACCTGGAGAACAATGTCCTGCGCCGTGCGCCACACACTGCAGAGGTGGTATCCGGGGATACGTGGAGTCGTCCCTATTCGCGGGAGCGGGCAGCCTTCCCGGTAGCCCGGTTGCGCGATCACAAGTTCTGGCCGGCGGTGGGTCGGATCGACAATGTACACGGCGACCGGAACCTGGTCTGCACCTGCGAGGGCATGGAGACTTACTCAGAGGACTGATGAGCGAGGGATTGGACGGGAGCAGCAGGCCCTCGCCGATTGAGTGGGACGGGTGGCGGCCCGGGATCCGGGCTACCCTGATGTTCATCCGCGAGGGCGACGATATCCTGCTCATCCGGAAGTTGCGTGGAATCGGAGCCGGAAAGATCAATGCGCCGGGCGGGAAGATAGATCCCGGCGAATCTCCCCTTGAGGCCGCGGTCCGGGAGACGCGGGAGGAGTTGCATGTTACGCCGGTCGATCCGTGCAAGATGGGAGAACTGTCCTTCGCGATGAGCGACATTCCCGATATCTTTGTGCACGTTTTCCTGGCCAGGGGATGCGAGGGCGAACCGAAGGAAACAGAGGAGGCTGTTCCGCTGTGGACGCACTGTCGCCGTATTCCCTACGAATTGATGTGGGAGGATGATCAGCACTGGCTTCCCCGTATGCTGGATGGGGAGAAATTCCGGGGTCGGTTCTACTTTGAAGGCGAACGGATCCAGTGGATGGAGATCGACTGGGAGGTGGGCTACCTTGAGTAGGTCAGGGGATCTCCGGCGATTCCCTGTGATCCCGGTCTTGGGAAAATCAGGCTGCTTCCTCCGTTTACCAGGAGACGCCGGGTTGGGCCTTTCCCGGAAAAGGAAAAACCCGCTCGGGTGAACGAGCGGGTTTTCAGAAGAATCCGCCGTGCCGTCCTTGACTACGCAAGCCACGTTCCCGTAGCCCAATAGGTTGGGGACTTCCTCCGGGGCAAAGCCTTCCAACGAAGGCGTGACTTCACTCCGGCGGGGCTGCCCCCTTTGTCAAAGCATCGGTCCGGGCGCGAGCCAAGTAAACGACGCACACGGTAGATGATGAAAGGCTAGCCCAGGGAAGGGGTGACCGCAACGGCTTTTCGCAGGAACAAAAATTTCAACCCTTTTGGGTAGTTTCCAACTGAAAACAGAGCGGTGGAAGCGGTGCCGGGCGGGACACTACTTCTTGAAATAGAAGGTGAGGTAGGCGGTGGCAGACATTTCCTCGGTCCGCATGCGGCGCGGAACGTCCATGCCGGCCCAGCTTTCGACAAAAAGTAATTCCTGCCGG
Organism: Roseibacillus sp.; assembly: GCA_022448985.1. Taxonomy (GTDB): domain Bacteria; phylum Verrucomicrobiota; class Verrucomicrobiia; order Verrucomicrobiales; family Akkermansiaceae; genus Roseibacillus_B. The sequence goes on along the minus strand of JAKVCR010000038.1, from coordinate 34,509 downwards.
GTGGGATTGTAACCGACAATGACGGAGGCGTGGAGAGGAGCCTTCCCATCGGGCCAGGAGTCTCGGAGGGCAGTGTCCGGAGCGGAAATCCTGAAGTCCGGATCCCTGGAGGACTGGATGGTCTGTCGGGTGTGGGCCTTGTTGCGCTCGGCGGAGAAGCGCCGCCAGACAACCACCGGGAGTCCGCGATCGAGGGAGCCCCGCGCTTCGTCGAGGGAGAAAGTATTCGATTTGTGGAGGTCGAGACCGGCCTCCTTGGCGACGGCGAGATAAAGGCGGGGAATCTGTGAACCAGCGGCTGATCCGGTATTCTGGAATTTCCCGGCCACCGCGAGCCAGTCCTCGTCGAGATGAAGTCCGAAGTAGCGGGCTGCCATGGTCAGGGTGTTGAGTCCGCAATAGGGTTTGTAGCCCTGGGGTACGATGGGGAGGGAGTCGATGCGGATATCACCGTTGTCGCTTCTGGTCACGCGGTTCTGATAGACACGGCTGAGGGCGCTTCCAGAGAGGGCGGAGCGGTCGGCATCGAGCCACTCGCGGGTAGCGGAACTGGCAGGCTGAATGAGAAGGCGGATGAGACGTTCGCCTCCCACCATGAGGCGGAGGACGAGGTCGCCCTTTCGGTAATCAGTGACCTCGGCCCGGAGGGTGCGGGTCTTGCCAATCTGATTTTCCCTTGGACGTTTGTCCGCGAGATCGCGGAGGGCGTCCTGGAGGGAGGTTTCCGTTTGGCGGAACAAGGTGGAGAACTCCTGTTGTTTTCCGGTGATCCTGCGTCGTAGTTCCTCTTCCTGCTGACGGCGGCTGAGGTGGTCTGGGAGCTTCTCGTTGAGGTAGCCGAAGTAGGAGCCAGCATCAGCGAAGGTGATGGCAAGAGAGTCGAGTTTCCCGCTCCGGTGGCGGGCCTGGACCATGACTGCGGGGACGCCGAAAACCTTGGGGCGGGCAGCGAGGTAGGAGCCTGCCACGGTGGCGATGGGAGCTTCTTCCCGCCAGTTGCCGGGAAGGTCCTTGTTCCCCGCCCAGAGCCCGGGATCAAGGAGTTGGTCGCCGATCTCGGTGTCGTTGAGGGGGCTTTCAGCTTGGGCGAGAAAGCCTCCGACCGCGTTGGGGATGGCGAAGGCGGGGCAAGAAAGGGTTACAAGGACACCAAGTAAGGTGCCCACGAACTTCATGGGAGAGGAGGAAAGCCGGCACTTCATTTCTTCTGGGAGGCGATTCGTCAGGAACATGTTCGGGGCGCTGCAATTGCTGTCAGGGGGTCCAGCTTTGCACAGCTTCGGCGAGAGAGACAAAGGGATCTTCGGCGGTAGGAACAAACTCATGACCCACGAAGCCGGAGTAACCGGTGGTGGCGAGGGCACGTGCAATGGCCGGATAATTGAGCTCCTGTTCCGGACCGAGTTCGTGGCGGCCGGGGACACCGGCAGTGTGGAAATGAGCGAAGTAATCTATGTTTTCGCGGATGGTGGCAATCACATCTCCTTCCATGACCTGCATGTGGTAAATGTCATAGAGGAGCCTGAAGCGGGGATGGGCGGTCTTCTTACAGAGTTCAATGCCCCAGTTGGTGTGGTCACACTGGTAGTCGGGATGGTCGATCTTTGAATTAAGGAGTTCCATGACGAGGACGACATCGTGTTCTTCCGCCAGGGGAAGAATTCGCTCCAGTCCGGCGGTGCAGTTATCAAGCCCCTCCTGGCTTGAGAGTCCTTCGCGGTTCCCGCTAAAGGTGATTACATGCGGGATGCCGGACTCCGCGGCGGCGGGAATAAGTTCACGGTAGATTTCGACCAGGGTGTCGTGGTGTTCCCGCCGATTGAAAGCCCGCTCAATGCATCCCAATCCGCTCTCGTGTTCCGGGGCAGCAGTGACGGGACAGGTCAGGCCGAAGGATTGGACGGCAGCGACTTCGCCGGGGTGAAGAAGATCGATGCCCTTCAGTCCGAGGCTCGCAGCGCGTTCGGCGAGATCCTCAAGGGAGAAGGTATTGAAGCACCAGCGACTGACGGATTGGGAGTAAGGCATGAAGGGAGGCGGGTGAAATCAGTCGTGTTTCCGCCAGGGCCGGAAACGGGAGAGCAGAAAACCGATAATGATCCCGCAAAAGAAAGTCACGATGACGAGAAGGGAGAGAGAGACGTTGATTTCCTGTCCCATGAGGTCGATGGGGACAGGTTTCCAGTTGAGGGTCGCAATGATAAGGACTACCGCGGCAGTCACAAGGAGGGCGCCGATACGCAGCTTGGCCAGGAGAGAAGTTTTGCCCTCGGGAGTTGGCTCTGCGATTGCAGGTAAATCGGGTTCTTCCCCACTCATCCATGAAGATTCTCACGAATGGGTGGTGGTGTCGAGCGAGGCCCGGGCAGGACCGGGGCCTTTTAAGTCTGGTCCAAGGTCGTATTTCTCCAGAAGTGGAAAGGGCTACAGACCTCCTCTTGGAGGTCAATTTCTCCAACTATTAAGCTTCCGGAACTATTGTGAGGGGCTGCTTCGGTGTTTTACTGGGGGCTGTAGCGATCATCGTGGGCCTTCCTGACTGTAAACTGAGGCAATCCGGAGCTTGACCAGAATGCGGGGGCGCTAAATATTTCCCGTCCCGCCCACTTCCAAAATTCTGGCCCAGATAGGGCGTTGTTTTGCCCCGCATCATGCGGGGCTGATTATCGAAACCAATATGCAAGAGAGCCCAAGCCTTCCCCGTGCCTCAGGAATGCCCCAGAAACAGGGGCTTTATGATCCCATTCATGAGAAAGACTCTTGTGGGGTAGGATTTCTTTGTCATCTGAAAGGACAGAGATCCCGCAGTATTATCGAGGGTGCGTTGGAGATGTGTGTGAACATGGATCACCGCGGAGGGTGTGGATGTGACGCGAACACCGGGGATGGCGCCGGGCTCTTCTTCCAGTTGCCGCACAAGTTTTTTGAGGCGGTCTCCTCCGATCTGGGTATCGAGTTGCCCGGGGAAGGACGCTACGCTGTGGGGTTCCTGTATCTCTCTCCTGACGAAGCAGCGTGCTCCAAGGCGATGTCAATCTTTGAGGGAATTGTCCGGGAAGAGGGGCAGACGGTTCTCGGATGGCGCGATGTTCCCGTGAAAAGTGAGATCCTGGGGGAGGACTCCAGGGCCTGTGAGCCTCTGATGAAGCAGATCTTTATCGGCCGCAGCGATGACATCGACGATGATCAGGATTTCGAGCGGAAGCTCTACGTCATCCGTCGCCGCGCTTCCGATGCAGTTCGCTACAGCGCCCTGGATGGAGGGGACTTCTTTTATTCGGCGACTCTTTCGGCCCGGACAATTGTCTACAAGGGGATGCTGACCACCGGTCAGCTTGGAGAGTATTTCCCGGACCTGCATCATCCGGATATGGAGTCTGCGATGGCATTGGTTCATTCGCGCTTCAGCACGAACACCTTCCCCAGTTGGCCTCGCGCGCAGCCCTTTCGCTACATGTCGCACAACGGAGAGATCAACACGATGCGGGGTAATGCGAACTGGATGCAGGCAAGGCAGCAACTGCTTGACAGTGGGGTCCTGGGTAAGGACCTGGAGAAGCTTCTGCCTATCATTCGCGATGATGGATCAGACTCCGCGATGTTTGATAACTGCCTTGAGTTTCTTGTTCTTTCCGGTCGCTCGTTGCCGCATGCGGTCATGATGATGATTCCTGAGCCTTGGGAAAAGCATGAGCACATGACTGAGACCAAGAAAAATTTTTACGAGTATCATGCCTGCATGATGGAGCCATGGGACGGACCAGCTTCAATCGCCTTCTGTGATGGGATTTCCATCGGTGCCGTTCTTGATCGGAATGGCCTCCGTCCTTCCCGCTACTACGTTACTTCTGACGACCTTGTCATTATGGCGTCAGAAGTTGGAGTCCTCAAAGTTGATCCTGCCACGGTGGTGAAAAAGGGCCGCCTTGAGCCCGGCCGGATATTTCTGGTCGATACGAACAAGGGGCGCATTGTGGGAGATGAAGAAGTTAAGGAAGAGATCGCCCAGGAGAATCCTTACGGTGAATGGTTGAGCGCCAATCGACTTCACTTTGATGAGTTGGCTAAATTTGATCCCAGGGAGCGCGTCAAGGGCTATGATCTTATCCAGTGTAACCGGGCATTTGGATATACCTTTGAAGATAAGAGGTTCATTCTTGGGCCTTCGGTCGAGACAGGGAACCAACCTCTGGGCTCCATGGGGAATGATGCTCCGATGGCCGTGCTTTCGGACCGCTCCCAGCTGCTCTATAATTATTTTCGCCAGCTCTTTGCCCAGGTTACTAATCCCGCGATTGACCCAATCCGCGAGGAATTGATTACCGCGAGTGTAACCTTCGTGGGCTCAGAACAGGACATTCTCCATCCCCGGCCAGAGAATTGCCGAATGATCAGGCTAGAAAATCCGATCATTGACAGCTCCTCTCTTACGGCCCTGGAAAACATTGATCGTGCGGGCTTCAAGAGTCAGACACTTCCGATTCTCTACACCTTCAAGGGGGAGGATTCAGGATCCGTTGATGAGGTTATTTCAGGTGATGTCGATCCACGGGGTTCTGAGGGCGCTGTTTTTGGTCCAGATCTCGAGCAAGCGATGGACAGTCTCTTTGCTGCTGCTGATTCAGCTATCGGCGAAGGGGTGAATATTCTCATTCTTTCGGATCGTGGAGTGGACGAGAGACATGCCCCCATCCCGGCTCTCCTGGCTGTGGCGGGACTTCACCATCACCTCATCAGCAGAGGTACCCGCACTAAGGTTTCCATCGTGCTCGAATCCGGGGAACCACGGGAGGTGCATCACTTTGCAGTGCTCCTCGGGTATGGGGTCGATGTCGTGAATCCGTATCTGGCGATCGATACGATCGCTGCGATGATTGATAGCGGGGAGCTTTCCGATGATTACAACAGCGCAGTCGCCAAGTACCTCAAGGCTTCCATCAAAGGGGTGATCAAGACCATGTCGAAGATGGGGATCTCGACGGTTGCCAGTTACCGCGGAGCACAGATTTTTGAATGTGTCGGTCTTAATAACGAGGTCATCGACAAGTATTTCTGTCGCACCGCTTCGCGGGTGGAGGGCATCGGGCTGGATGTGATTTCTCAGGAGGTAAAAATCCGTCATGATGACGCGTTCAAGACCCGGGAAGTCGAGAACGAGGCACTGGATGCCGGGGGGTTGTACCAGTGGCGTGCCGATGGTGAACGCCACCTTTTCAATCCTCAGAGCATTCATCTTCTGCAGCAGTCTACCCGCCTCGGAGACTATGATCTTTTCGGAGAATACAGTGAGCTGATCGATAACCAGGCGCGGGATTTCTACACTTTGCGCGGACTGATGGAGTTCAAGTTCGACCCCACGAGGGAGATTCCCCTGGAGGAGGTCGAACCTGCTTCCGAAATCGCGAAGCGCTTTAAAACCGGAGCCATGTCCTATGGCTCCATCTCCAAAGAGGCCCACGAGGCACTCGCGGTAGCGATGAACCGGGTTGGCGGGCGCTCGAATACAGGGGAGGGAGGAGAGGATCCGGTTCGATTTGAACCTCTGGCCAACGGGGACTCAAAAAAAAGTGCCATCAAGCAGGTCGCAAGTGGACGTTTCGGAGTCCACAGTCACTACCTCGTCAATGCCGAGGAACTGCAGATCAAGATTTCGCAGGGTGCCAAGCCCGGGGAGGGAGGGGAGCTTCCGGGCCACAAGGTTCTTCCTCAGATTGCAAAAGTTCGAGGCACGACCCCGGGGGTGGGTCTGATTTCTCCACCGCCCCACCACGATATTTACTCGATCGAGGATATGGCGGAGCTCATCCACGATCTTAAGAATTCAAATGTTAATGCGAGGGTAAATGTGAAGCTCGTCTCAGAAATCGGGGTTGGGACAGTGGCTGCAGGTGTGGTGAAGGCGAAGGCGGACGTTGTGCTCATCTCCGGTCACGATGGAGGGACAGGAGCAAGTCCCCGCTCCTCCATTCAGCACGCCGGATGCCCATGGGAGCTGGGGCTGGCGGAGACTCACCAGACTCTGCTTCTTAACGATCTGCGCAGTCGGGTTGTTCTGGAGACGGATGGGCAGCTCAAAACTGCCCGGGACGTGGTTATTGCAGCTCTGCTTGGTGCGGAAGAGTATGGATTTTCAACCGCCCCGCTTGTCACTCTGGGTTGCCTCATGATGCGGGTCTGTCACAAAAATACCTGTCCTGTTGGAGTTGCTACGCAGGACCCGCGCCTCCGGGCAAAGTTCAACGGCGCAGTGGAGAACGTGGTGAACTTCATGAACTTCGTCGCTGAAGGAGTTCGCGAGTTGATGGCCAAGCTCGGCTTCCGCACGATCAATGAGATGGTAGGGCACTGCGACCGTCTGGAGATGCGTAAGGCGATTGATCACTGGAAGGCCAAGGGGCTTGATTACTCCAACATTCTTTATCAGCCGGAGGTGAGTGATCAGGTGGGGACCTACTGTATGCAGGCGCAGGATCACCTGCTTGACCGGGCCCTGGATAACACCACCCTCCTGGAGCTCTGCAGGCCAGCGCTGGAATCTGGCGAGAACGTTTCTGCCGAACTTCCTATTCTCAATACCAATCGCGTGGTGGGTACGATTACCGGTGCCGAAATCAGTCGCCGGTATGGTGCCGAAGGGCTTCCCGAGGATACCATCCAACTGAAGTTTACGGGAAGTGCAGGCCAAAGCTTCGGGGCGTTCTGTCCGAAAGGGATGAGGCTTGAGCTGGAAGGGGACGCTAACGATTATATTGGGAAGGGTCTTTGCGGAACCAAGATGATTGTCTACCCCCCAAGGAACTCCCACGCTGATTTTGTTCCTGATGAAAACATCATTATTGGCAATGTGGCGTTCTATGGTGCGACCAGTGGGGAGGCTAATATTGCCGGTGTCGCAGGTGAACGCTTCTGTGTCCGCAACAGCGGGGTGCATGCGGTGATTGAAGGAGTGGGCGACCACGCCTGCGAGTACATGACTGGTGGATCGGTAGTCTGCCTTGGTGGAACCGGGCGCAATTTTGCGGCAGGAATGAGTGGTGGAGTTGCCTACGTATACGATGAAAACCGGGACTTTGAGTCCAAGCTCAACCGGGCAATGGTAAATCTCTATCCCTTGATCGAGTGTGGGGACAGCGAGATCTCTGAGGTTAAGGATCGCATTGAGAAGCACGTTTCACTCACGGGAAGCAGCAAGGGGAAGAAGCTTCTTGATGACTGGAGCAACATCGTGCCCAAGTTCTTCAAGGTGCTCCCGGCCGACTACGAGAGGGTTCTCAACGCCATCAAGAGAGCAGAAGAAAGTGGACTCGAAGGAGAAGCTGTCATTCTTGCGGCATTCGAAGAAAACGCCAAGGTGGGGAACTGAACCAGATATTAATCTAACGCGATCGTGGCGCAGGGACTGGCGTCGCGTTCCAGCACGGAGCGATTCGCTCCCGCCAGACAAACACATTTCAACGTAATGGGAAAAGCAACAGGATTCTTAGATACCGAACGGGAAACGATTCCCAATCGCCCCCCGCTTGAGCGTATCAAGGACTGGAAGGAAATTCATGCTCATCGCTCGGACGAGAAAGTGATGGAGCAGGGTTCCCGCTGCATGGATTGCGGGACTCCCTACTGCCATACGGGGCTTCTTATTTCCGGTATGGCCAGCGGTTGCCCGATTAACAATCTCATCCCGGAGTTTAACGATCTCGTGTATCGCAACCGCTGGCAGGAAGCACTTGAGCGGTTGCGCAAAACCAATAATTTTCCAGAATTTACCGGGCGTGTCTGTCCGGCTCCCTGCGAAGGGTCCTGTGTGCTCGGCTATATAGAACCCCCCGTCACGATCAAGGATGTCGAGTGCTCCATCGTCGACCGGGGCTGGGAAGAAGGGTGGTTTACGCCCCAGGTTCCTGCCAAGCGAACGGGGAAGAAGGTTGCGGTGGTTGGTTCTGGTCCTGCAGGGCTTGCCTGTGCGGATCAGCTGAACCTTGCGGGTCATCAGGTTACCGTGTTTGAGAGGGCTGATCGAATTGGAGGATTGCTCATGTACGGGATTCCCAACATGAAACTTGATAAGAGGGAGGTCGTTGACCGCCGGGTCAACCTCATGCGTGAAGAAGGGGTTGAGTTTGTGACAGGTGTCGATATCGGGAAAGACCCGGAATGGTCGAAGGAGCGGCTGACGAAGGAATTTGATGCTACGGTCCTGTGCTGTGGGGCCACCAAGGGACGAGATCTGCCGATCGACAATCGGGATGCGAAGGGTGTCCATATGGCCATGGATTTTCTCACTGTTAACACGAGTCATCAGCTTGATCACGATTTCGATGGAACCAATCCGGAGAAGCTCAACGCGACAGGAAAAGATGTGATTGTCATTGGAGGGGGCGATACCGGAACAGACTGTGTGGGGACGAGTCTGCGCCAGAAATGCAAAAGCGTTATACAGCTTGAAATCATGCCCATGCCGCCAACGGAGCGCGCTCCGGATAATCCCTGGCCCGAGTGGCCCAAGGTGTATACCCTCGACTATGGTCAGGTGGAGGCACAGGCCGTGCAGGGGGAAGAGCCCCGTAAGTATCTCGTCATGACCAAGCGTTTCATCAAGGACGATGATGGCAATGTGTCTGGTATCGAGGTGGTGGACATTACCTGGGGGAAAGATGAAGCCGGGCGATTCTCTCCGGTAGAGACGGAGGGAACGCTACGCATTCTACCGAGTCAGCTAGTCCTCCTGGCGATGGGATTCCTTGGTCCTGAGCAGGAGATTGTAGAAGGGTTCGGGCTTGAAACCGATGCCCGGAGCAACGTCAAGGCGGAGCACGAACAATACACCACCAATGTGGAAGGGGTTTTTGCGGCGGGAGACATGCGCCGCGGTCAGAGCCTGGTTGTATGGGCGATTAACGAAGGGCGGGGAGCGGCTCGGGAATGTGATCGCTATCTGATGGGGAGCACCCAGCTTCCGTAGGAGAAACCCGGAGGAGTGCCGGGATCCCACAGTGAAGCCGGCGAGGGATGCTCGCCGGCTTGATATGCTCTTTTAAGGGGGATGGGAGATCCCTCGATGATTTGGTAAATATGGGCGATCTTTACTCCACAGTGATGGTGATCTTCTTGGAGACCACGGCAGGCTTGTGGAGGATGTGGGCGAAGTTGGCGAAGGCGAGTTGGAGAGTGTGCTTGCCCTTGGGCAGATCGAGGGTGACCTGGGTCTGGCCCTTGCCGTAGTGGAGGCATTTTCCTTCGATGGAGGGAATGGGCATCTTGGCATCGAGTTCCGAGACGTCCATGTTGACCAGGAGGTGGTGATGCCCGGTGTCGGGGAGATAGGTGCCGGCAGGGCAGACGCCCATGCCCTTGAGTCCAAAGCGGATGGTGACCGGGCTTTTGACGGTTTTGCCGTCCTTGAGACCCATGATGTAGACCCGGGCACCCTTGGGCGATGGAGTCTCCAGAGGGTTAGGCGGTTTGGGGGCGTCCTGGGCGGAGACGGTGACGAGCGAGCCGGTTAAGGCAATGGCAACGAGTAGTGTGTTTCTGATCATGGTGGGATGAGTTGTGCCACGAAGCTACAGATCATCACACCGGGTGCAAGCCCCGTTGAACCGAACGCGGAAATGTAACCGCGATCAGCCATTCCCCGGATGGGAGGCAGGGGTGAGGAGATGAAATGGGAACCATGATCTGCAGGGGGAGAATGTGGTGCAGTCTTTTACAGGTCCATCCGCGCAATACGCCAGTCGGGCATGATGGTAGCGCCGAGTCGTTCATAGAACTTGATAGCAGGGGTGTTCCAGTCGAGGACCGACCACTCCGCCCGGGCGCAGCCACGTTCGCGGGCGATGGTAAGGAAGCGCTCGAGAAAGGCTTTGCCGATGCCCGCATCGCGGCATTCCGGGCGGACGTAGACGTCTTCCAGCCAGAGGCCTGGACGTCCGGTAAAGGTGGAAAAGGAGGGGTGAAAGATGGCCATTCCCGACAGTCGGAAGGGAGATTCAGCTCCAGTTGCGCCGGGAGTCTCGGCCACGAGGGCTTCCGCCCGGGGAGTCTCAGAGAAGAGGGCCTCCTGGAGGTCAGTGGGGGTGGAGATCACAGTGTGGCCGAGATTTTCGTAGTCGGCCAACTCGCAGACCAGGGAGTGAAGTTCGTGAATGTCCTCGGGAATTGCTTCGCGGATCCTCGAATCAGATGGTTCAGTTTTCAAATTGCTGGTCCGAAGGAGCAGGACCCCCGGTTGCATGTTTCGAGCTAGAACTCGCCCATGAGGGGATCGGGTTCCAGGATTCCGAGGTCGACCAGGAAGCAGTCTGCGGAACGCAGGGTGATCTCGTAGTTCTGCTGGTGTGAATTGTAGTTGAAGAAGGTGTGGCCCGCGCCCTCAAACTCCATCAACTCGCAGCTGTTTTTCTTTTTTGCGTAGCGCTTTGCAAACTTGGCAACCAGTTCTATTGGGATAAGGCGGTCATTTCGCCCGTGGTAGAGCATGCAGGGAGCGAGGTCTGGCTGGGGCACGTGTTCCGACGGGCTGTAGAGCCTGGCTTCATTACTGGAGGGAAAGCTCTCGCCTCCTACTCCCTTGCGAGTGGTGTTGACAAGGGGGCTGAAGAGGAAAAGAGCGGAAGGGCGAAAGTGCTCCCCGGGTTCCTTCCCGATTTCAGGGAGGGTGGTGCAGCAGAGGGCGAGGTGTGCGCCGGAACCCGCGCCACCAAACACGATCCTAGCGGGATCAATGCCGAGAATGGCGGCGTTCTTGCGGAGAAAGACCATGGCCATGGCGGTGTCCTCAAGGGCGTCGACAGGGCTGGCGTTGCCCTTGGTTGAGACACGGTACTCGATGCACATGCAGACCGCGCCGCGGGCAGCAAAGTGGAGGGCGTGGGGCACGAACTGGGTGGGCATGGAGAGATCCCACATTCCGCCATGAAGGAAGAGAATGACCGGGGCGCTTGCGGACTTGGGGTCATGGCCGGGAGGGAAGAAGAAGTGGGCCGCGAGGTCCCCACCAGGGGAGTGGAAGTAGATGAAGGAGTGGGCTTCCTTGAGAAGTTCCTGGTCACGGGCTTCGCCGATGGGGGGTGCTTTGACGAGTTGGTCGATCACGGGGCTTCCAGAAAGGAACGATGCGAATTTTATTTTTCATTCTGCAAGGGAGATGTCCATAGTTTCCGTCATGATCCGTTCGCTTTCGATCCTTCTGGGGGTAACTTTGCTCACGGTCGCCCTGCCAGCGACCGCTCAGCAGGGTCATGACCCCGTCCTGGTCAAGCATCTCGATGCGGTTTACCAGCACTGGAGGAATGCAATGGTAACCAAGAACTTCCGGAAATGGGAGGCGCACACCGCAACCAATCGCAGGACGGCCATTACCAACCGGATCTATTCCGAACGCCGACCGCTCGCGTCCGCGCTCTTTAGTCTGCCCGCTCGCCCGCCCGATAATCGCACTCTCAAGTTGTTGGATTTGAAGGTAAAGGGGATTACTGCCAAGATGATTTACTTCGGTCCGGTGGACTTTGAAGTGGGAGGCAAGCCGCCTAATAACCTGCTTGTTCTGTCTTTTGTAAAGGAGGGTAATCGCTGGAAGTATGATACTGCGGACTACCTCAACCTAGCCAGCCTTCCCGATGCGCGGCGGCAGTTGGAGGCCGGGAACTATGACCATCTGAAGAAGCCCGAGTTCCTCCCGACAGGAAGGGTTGAACAGCCGCAGGTGATACTACGTGGACCGGTGAAGTACATTGCGAAGACTTATGTCTACTGTCCCGGGCGCGAGGTGCGGGTGATGGTAAACGGGATAAGCCGCCATCTCTATCAGAACACCAAGGAATCCGAGGTGATTATCGGAGGAGTGCGAGACGGTGTGAACGAAGTCCAGTTTACGGTGAAGAATCTCCCGGGGGGAGAGGGGAGTGAGCCGCTCGCCATCCGGGTTTATCTCATGTCGCAAGTGAAGGGGGTAAAGCCGTTCAAGGTTTTCCAGTACCAGGTAGAGGAAAAGGGGGCGGTGGAACCGGCAGGAACCGAGAATTTCGTGGTTGGTCCCGCGGAGGTGAGGCATTTGCGAGGGCAGTAAGGGGAAAGCGGGAGTCTATGTCGACGATTCCCGGGGATCAGTCTATACGGTTCTCCGTCATGACCGGGAAGGGAGCAGCTACCCTGAGAGGGTCTGGGGCGGCGAGGGGAAGGGCATTGCCCTCCGGGTCGAGATAGTTCTCAAAGGCAAGAGGTACGACGGTGAGGCAAAGCCCCGGATCCTTCTCAGAACCCGTTCGCACAGCGTGCAGGATGAGGGCCCGGTGTTCCAGAAACTTGAGGTCAAATTGGTGTCCCACGGAGAAGATTCCCACATCCGGGGAGGACTTGAGGGGCAGGAGGAGTTCGAGAATGACAGGGTAGGGACTGGGTTCACCCAGTTCGTCAATCTGGACCACGGCTTCCAGGCGAGAGACCAGTCCGGGATAGAAAAAGTCCTCTTTGGTGAGAGCGCGCGTGCCTGTCAGGCGGTAGCTGCCTTCAACGTAGTGAACGACCTCAGGCTTGGCAAAGTTGGTGATGTAGTTGCGCTTGTAGTAAAGGTTGTGCGCCTCGAGCTGTTCGTTGTCGAGGGAGTAGAATCTGGCGAGGAGGCCCTGGGGATCCGCACTGGCACCTTCCGGGGCCTCGATAGGATCGTAGCCTGTCACCGGGGTGATGCGACCGAGTTTACGAAGGGTTTCGTAATTCCAGGTCCGTTCGGGGAGACTGAAGAGAAAGAGACAGAAGCTCCAACTGGCTACCGCGAAGGCCCCGGCCAGAAGGTGGGCGAGCGTCCACCAGAACCAGGGGGGGCGCCGCTTGATGAATTTCTTGAAATCGTCGGCCCGGGCCATGAGGAATCAGGAATCGGTCGGCGGTTTGCCCGTCGGGGAGATGGAGAGGTTGTTTGCCGGACGGAGAACGAACTTCCGGAGGGCCGGTGTGGCGCGGTCCCTTCGCATGGGATAGATCCTAGGGGGCTCACAGTTGCAATCCCCTGCCGGGTCCGGGGAACGCGACTTGGAGGAAGAACGATCCATTGCGAGGAGGAAGGCCCTAGGAACAGTTCGTGCCGTTAAGGGCAGGATCGTAACTTGGCTCAATCCCTTCCTCCTTTGCTTCAAAGGAGGTGCCGCAGCCACAGGACCGGGCGGCGTTGGGATTGACGATCTTGAAGCCGGCGTCAGAGAGGTCGTTAGAGTAATCTATGTTGCAGCCTCTGAGGTGCTCCAGACTGTCTGCGGACAGGAAAACCCTTACCCCATCCTGTTCGATCACCTCATCACCCTCTGTTTGCGCAGCGACCTGCATGGTATATTGCAGGCCAGCGCACCCTCCGCGCTGGACCCCGAGTCTCAGGCCGGATTCCTCGGAAGCCCCTTTTTGGACGAGGAGCGCCTTCAGTTCCTGGACCGCATTGGCGGTAAGCGTAATCATAGTGAATGAGGAGAGAAGATGCAGTAGGAAGGGACGGTGTGCCAGCGCTAGTTTCTGCGGCAGTGGTAAAAGAGAAGAAAGACCGGGAAGGCCCAGATAAATCGCAACTTACAGCAGTCAATTTTTCAAACCCCTGAGAGATGGATTTTGGCATTTGAGATTCATCGGGATCCTGGGGATGAAAGTTGAGAGCGGGGTAGAAACTGTGGAGGATGAGGTGGAATTGAACCCCTGGGCGTAGTCCTTGCCATTACAGGATAGAGGCCTTGATGTAGCCGGGCTATGTGATCAAGGACATCTGGGCCTTGGCCCGTGGCAGGAGGAAAGGGGGGTGATTTGAATCGGCGTGGGCGGGATAAGCCCCTAGGCTCCGTTCATGCCCCGTGTTCACGTCATGCCCGACGCCCTGGCAAGCCAGGTGGCCGCTGGGGAAGTGGTGGAACGGCCAGCCAGCGTGGTGAAGGAACTGGTGGAGAATAGTCTTGATGCGGGGGCGAAGGAGTTGCGGGTAGAAAGTCAGCGAGGTGGGGTGGCACTGGTAAAAGTAAGCGATGACGGGTGCGGGATGGATCGGGAAGATGCAGTGCTGAGCCTCGAGAGGCATGCCACCAGCAAGCTTCGCGATAAGGAGGGATTGACTACAATTACGACCTTGGGATTCCGGGGAGAGGCCCTGCCTTCCATTGCGAGTGTCTCCCGATTTAGGCTTACCACCTGTGAGCATGGAGCGGTGGCCGGGACCGAGATCGTGGTAGAGGGTGGCAGGTTGCGGGATGTTCACGAAGCGGGGTGCCCGCCGGGGACGACAGTGGAGGTGCGCGATCTTTTCTATAATCTTCCCGCCCGGAGGAAGTTCCTGCGCAGTGAAGCAACCGAGGCCGCTCATATCGATTACCAGGTGCGGCTGCATGCCCTGTCCTGTCCTGGAACACGGGTGATTTACCGCAAGGAGGGGCGGGTGTCTTTTGATGTGGCCGCAACGGATGATCGACGGGTGCGTATTGGCGATCTCACCGGACGTCAGAATCTCGGAAAGTTGCGGGAGGTTCCGTTCCTGGAGCATCCTGGAATGGCGGTGAGCGGTTACCTGCTGCCTCCGGACGAGGCGCGCAAGAGTCGGCGTGGGCAGTATCTTTTCCTCAATGGACGGCCGGTAGAAGATCAGGTAGTGTGGCGGGCCCTGGGGGAGGCGCATCGGGGGGCCCTGGTGGAGGGACGACACCCGGGAGCCTGGCTGTGGCTGGAGATCGACCCCCTCTTGGTTGATGTAAATGTCCATCCTTCCAAGCGGGAAGTAAGGTTTCACCGCCCAGCCGAATTGCGGGCGCTGATCCTGGAGGCAGTAGAGGATACCCTGCGCCCGGAACGTAAAGGCTCGTCTGGTTTGACTGGGAAGGCGGGAAGCAAGGCCCTGCCGGTCCGGAGCGAGACGAGTGCAGGGGATGGAGAGAAGCCCTCGGAGGCAGGCGTTGAAACCCGGTCACGGGAAACTGGATCACAGGTTTCAGTTATTGGGTCTTCCGGAACGGGGGCTCTTCTCCGTGATGAACGAAGCGCCCCTTCCGAGCCGCAGACCTGGAGAGCGGAGGTGCAGGAGGAGTTTCCTCCTGAAGAGGAGGAAACCGGGGCGCCATCCTTCCGGGTAGTCGGGATCCTGGAGGATCGCTATCTTCTCCTCGAGGCCAGTGACGGTCTGGTCCTGCTGGAGGGGGAGGCCGCACGTGAACGTATTCTTTATGAAAACTTTCTGGAGGGTGCGAAGAATGGGGCGATGGATTCGCAGGGGTTACTGGTCCCGCTCCTGCTGGAGCTTGAGCCCCGTGATGCGGATGTGGTGTCGCGGAATGCGGAGAACTTCCGGGATTCCGGAATGGAAGTGGAACCCTTCGGGGGGGTGACGATACAGCTTCGGAGCATGCCGGTTCTCCTGAAGGCAGCGGATCCACGATCCCTTCTCCTCGATTTGGTGGACGAACTGGTAAACAGCGCGGAAGGCAGGAGCGGTCGGGTGCTGGCCTTCGAGAAGTTTGCGGGGGAACTTGCGAGGGTGGGGGCGCGTGGAGAGCGATGCAGGGTGGAATTGGCGCAAAGCTTGCTCAATGAGCTTTTCGCGTGTGATCAGCCCTACTGCACTCCTGGAGGGCGACCAACTCTGATCCAGTTGTCTTCCTCCGAATTGCGACGCAAATTCGGGAAATAAGACGAGCACAATCCAATTGGAGGGTATTTGAGATCTGGCACCCCATCTCCACGTTGGGCTTGCGGTCAGGCGAGGGCCTGTTACAAATCCGCCATCGAATGGCCGACAAGCTGACCTATACAGAGGCAGGCGTTGATACGGTGAAGGCAGCGGCCCTGGTCGGTGATATTCGCGCCCATGTGCAGCGCACTCAGAAGCAGCGGCAATTAATGGGGGCCTACGGGTTGTTCGCGGCGGCCTTTGAGCTCAAGGATTACCGGCAGCCGGTGATCGTGACCGGATGTGACGGGGTGGGGACCAAGCTTGAAGTGCAGCTTAAGTACGACCGCCTTGAGGATGCCGGGAAGGACCTGGTAGCCATGAGCGTCAATGACATCCTCACCACGGGGGGCGACCCGTTGATGTTCCTGGATTACATCGGGGTAGCGCAGCTTGACGAGGAACGTATTACCCGGTTGGTGGCGGGAATGGCGGATTATCTCGAAGAGTGCGGCTGCATCCTGGCTGGTGGTGAGACTGCCGAGATGCCAGGAGTGGTTCCGGAAGGAGTGGTGGAGCTTTCAGGATTCTGTATTGGGTGTGTGGAAAAGGATGAAATGGTCGATCCGAGTTCCATCAAGCCAGGCGACGTTCTGGTCGGGTACCAGTCCGACGGGGTGCATGCCAACGGATGGAGCCTGATCCGTCGAGTGCTGGAAGAACAGGGTGAGGAGTTTTCCCCGGCGGAGGTGGAGTCCCTCCTGCCGCCCACTCGATTGTACTATGACGTGGTCAGCGACTTGCGGGAAGCCGGCCTGCGGCCCAGGGCGATGGCCCACATCACCGGTGGCGGTCTTCCGGAAAACCTGGAGCGACTACTCGTCGATCGCAACCTGGGGTGTGCACTGGAGGTTCCCCGGTGGGACAATGCCGCGGTCCAGAAGCTCTTCCAGTTTGCCGATGAGGAGAGCTGCTGGCATACATTCAACATGGGATTCGGCTGGGTGGTGATAGTGGAGCAGGATCAGGTCGAACTGGCTGTGGGGGCCGGACCGGGTGGCGTAGCGCTCGGGGTGGTCGATGAAATACCCGGCGTAAGGGTGACTTCCAAATGCTGATTTCTGCATGAGCGACCACCTGAATCACGAGTGTGGGATTGCGGTGGTTCGCCTGCGAAAGCCCCTCGCCTATTTCCAGGATCGCTACGGGGATGCCCTCTGGGGGTTCCGCAAGCTCTTTCTCCTCATGGAGAAGCAGCACAATCGTGGCCACGATGGAGTCGGTATCGGTTGTGCCAAGCTCGATATGCCGAAGGGGCAGCCATACATTTTCCGGCGTCGGGACTCGGCTCGTGATTCCCTGGCCAGGATTTTTCGCCGGGAACTGAAGCAGGTCAACAAGCTGGCGCGGAAGGGGGCACTGCAACTAGACGACCCCGATTTGCTCAAGAGCAAATTCGATTTCGCCGGCGAGGTGCTCATTGGTCATCTGCGCTACGGAACCTCGGGCGAATTCGATTCCGGTTCCTGTCACCCCTACCTGCGTCGGAGCAACTGGCCTACCCGAACGCTGATGATCATGGGCAACTTCAACATGACCAATGCGAGGGCCCTCAATGAACAGCTGATTGAGCGCGGCCAGCATCCCGTATTCGGGACCGACACGCAGACGGTGCAGGAGCAAATCGGATTCCACCTCGATGAGGCCCACACCGACATCTATCGTCGTTTGCGTGACGGGGGTGTGCCGGGGCAGGAGATCCCGGACCGTATCTCGGAGGAGCTGGACGTGAGCAGGATCGTCACGGAATCGGCCGCAGATTGGGACGGAGGCTATGCCATCTGCGGGGTAATTGGAAACGGAGATACATTCGTGATGCGTGATCCCCACGGGATCCGACCCTGTCATCGCCTGGTCACCGACGAGGTGATTGCCTTCGCTTCGGAGCGGGTTCCGCTGATGACTGTTTTTGAGGCCTCCCAGCAGGAGGTGGAAGAACTGGAGCCGGGCGTAGTAGCCACCATCAAGAGCGATGGGACGATGAGTGAAGGCCGCTTTACACCAGAGGCCGAGAGGCAGCATTGCTCCTTCGAACGCATCTATTTTTCGCGGGGGAATGACCCTGAAATCTACCAGGAGCGCAAGGCAATGGGAGCAGCTCTCACCGATCAGGTAGTGGAGTCCATTGATGGGGATTTTGGCGCGGCGGTCATTACCTTCATTCCAAACACCGCGGAAACGGCCTGGTATGGTCTGATGGATGGATTGCGCCAATATCGACGTGACCGGGTGCGGGCGAATATCCTGGAAGCTGCCCGCTCCGGTGATCTGGATGAGGATCTCCTCAACCACCTCATCATGCACAACTGGCCCCGGGGGGAGAAGATCGCGCACAAGGATATCAAGATGCGAACGTTCATCTCCCAGGAGAAGGGGCGGGCGCAGCTGGTATCGCACGTCTACGACATCACCTATGGGGTGGTAGGGGAGGACGATGTGCTGGTCGCGCTCGACGATTCCATCGTGCGGGGAACCACTCTCAAGACATCAATTCTCAAGATCCTGGGCCGCACGAATCCCCGTAAGATCGTGATCTGTTCGACTGCCCCGCAGATCCGCTACCCGGATTGTTACGGGATCGACATGTCGGAACTCGGCAAGTTCATAGCCTTTCAGGCGGCTATCCGCATGCTGGAACGGGAGGGCAGGCAGTTCTTGATCGAGGAAGTGCATCGCCAGTGTGTGGAGGAGCTCCACAAGCCGTGGGACGAGATGGAGAACTGCGTGAAGCGGATCTACGAACCATTCACGCCCGAGGAGATCTCAGCTGAGATCAGCCGCATGGTCTATCCGGAGAATGGCTGGCAGGGCGAGGTGGAAGTCATATACCAGACCATTGAGAACCTGCATGCCTCTCTTGAAGGGCCCTGCGGGGACTGGTATTTCACGGGGAATTTCCCCACCCCGGGCGGATATGCCACCGTCAATGCGGCTTTCGTGAACTGGAGGGAAGGGATCTCCGGACGAAGTTACGACCTGCCGCTGTAGGGGCTGAGGAAAGGGGAAGGGCAGTCCGAGGATGTGCTTGGTGTCGAAGAGTTGAATGGCTTCGGTTCCCTTGCTGCTCTTTTTCGGCCATCGTGATGATTCCGTCATGCAAGGAGAAGAAGGGGAACAGGCTCACTTCAGGACGATTCCGACGGGACAGTGGTCGGAACCGTGAATGTCCGGGTAGATGGAGGCGGACTTGATCTGGTCGATAAAGGAGTCGGAGACTCCGAAGTAGTCGAGGCGCCATCCCACATTGCGCTCCCGGGACTGCGCGCGGAAGGACCACCAGGAATATGCTTCCGTGGTGTCTGGGTGGAAATGGCGAAAGGTGTCAGTGAATCCGGCAGCAAGGGTTTCGCTGAAACTTTCCCGTTCCTCGTCAGAAAATCCTGCTGTCCCACGATTCTGCTTGGGTCTCGCGAGATCGATTTCCTGGTGAGCGACATTGAGGTCGCCGCAGAAGATCACGGGCTTTTTCCGGCTGCTCTCGAGATGCTTGAGATAGCCAAGGAAGGCCTTGTCCCACTCCAGGCGGTAGTCCAGTCGGCGGAGGCCGTCCTGCGAATTAGGAGTGTAGACATTGACGAGCACGAAGTCAGCGAACTCCGCAGAGATGACGCGTCCTTCGGTATCGTGCTCGTCGATACCCATGTCCACGAATACCTCCTGTGGTTCCTGCTTGGAGAAGATCGCAGTGCCTGAGTAACCCTTCTTCTCAGCAGAGTTCCAGTAATTCTTGTAGGCCCCGAGTTCGAGCGGCAGTTCCACCTGTTCCGGACGGGCCTTGGTTTCCTGCAGGCAGAAAACGTCGGGATTCTCGGTAGTGATTGCCTCTGCCGCACCCTTGTTCAGCGCAGCGCGGATCCCGTTGACGTTCCAGGAGATTAGTTTCACCGGATGAAAGTGAAGGGGAAAGGGAAGAAGGTGGCTAAACAAAAAAGAAAAAAGCCGCGGGTCCGTAAGGCTCCGCGGCTTGGCTTCTGAAGGATGCCAGGGATTAACGCTTGGAGAACTGGAAGCGTTTGCGGGCACCGGGTTGGCCAGCCTTCTTGCGCTCTTTCGCGCGGGGATCGCGGCGCAGGTGGCCGGCAGCCTTGAGTGGGCCGCGAAGTTCCGGATCCATCTGGGTAAGGGCACGGGCAGCCGCTAGTTTGATGGCGCCCGCCTGACCAGGAAGGCCGCTGCCCCGGACAACCACCTTGAGATCAAACTTGTTGACCAGGTTGGAAGTCTGGAATGGAGCGAGGACCTGATTTTGGAGGGGAAGGGTGGGGAGGTATTCCTCGAAGGAACGATTGTTGATGATGATCCTGCCAGAGCCTTCTGTCATCCAGAGGCGGGCGACGGAGGTCTTGCGGCGACCGGTGGCGGTGTAGATGGTATCAGTGGTGGCCATGGGAGGAGAAAGTATTCAGAGCTGGCGCGAGGAATTTTGGATCAATCAATCAGAGAGCGTAGGGCTCCGGTTGCTGGGCTTCCTGTTTGTGTTCAGGACCGGCGTAGACCTTCAGCTTGCGAAGCTGGGCGCGCCCGAGACGGGTGTGAGGAATCATGCCATGGACGGCTCGTTCAATAAGCAGTTCGGGTCGGCGGGCCCGGACCTTCTTCGGGGTCTCCACCTTTTGCCCTCCGACGTATCCCGAGTAGCTGGTGTAGATCTTCTCAGTTTCCTTGTTTCCGGTGAGACGGACCTTCTCGGCGTTGATAATCACAACATGGTCACCGGTGTCGACATGGGGAGTGAAGATAGGCTTGTGCTTGCCGCGCAGGAGGCGGGCAGCTTCCACTGCTACCTTGCCGAGGATCTGGTCGGCGGCATCAATGACATACCACTTGTGCTCCACATCGGCAGCTTTAGCTGAAAAGGTCTTCATTACGGGCGTTCCACGAGAGTTTGGTCGGGGCCGGGAAGGGCGGGAAAACTAGGAGCGGGCCCTCCCCCTGTCAACGCTAATTCTCGGGAGCGCACTTCCCGTCGGAGGCGATCCACTCCGGGGTCCGCGGCCTGATTTGAATGGTGCCGGGGGCTGGAAAATCAGGGCTGGGACGGGAGATTTCGATTGCGGGTTGGAGAATATCAACAATGATGGCTTCCGTGGATGCGCATGCAGTGTGTCTACTGAACCCAGCTACTAGTTATCGCAGGACCACCAAGAAGAAGACGAGGGGGCGGACGGCGGAGGCGCCGGACTGAATACAGCGGACCCAAGAAGGGACATGATGGGGAGGACAAGGCTGTTGAGGTGGAGGGGACGATCTCGGCCGTGCTGGCGGGGACCATGTTCAAGGTGAAGCTCCCCAGTGACCACGAAGTACTCGCACACATTTCCGGCAAGATGCGAAAGCGTTTTATTCGCCTGGTGGTCGGGGACAAGGTAAAGATGGAGATGTCCCCCTACGACACCTCCAAGGCCCGCATCGTATATCGCGTCGGGTAGCGGCAGATTACGTTGCGAGGTTATTTGATCCCGGGTCGCTGGTTGGCCCAGTCGTTATTGGCAGTGCTTATCGGGTCCCGGTTCTCCGCAACGAAGCGCCTTCACTTATCGATCCTTCTCGGGGTCGTAGAAGATCTTGATGTCGGCTTTCCGCGTTCCGAGGATCTCCTGGGCGCGTTTCAGGGCGTTGCGGGTGGAGATGTTGGGGTTGCTCGGACTGAAAAGGAAGAGGTTGCTTTCACCCGTCTCACGGTCGCAGTCCTCCTGGAGGACTTCAAGGACGCCAGAGAACTTGAGGACGCGGTAGACCTCGCGTGATGCTCCGGAGACAATTATATGGCGCTCTTCCTTGCGGGCGGATCGGATCAGGTCTTCCAGCGCGAGCACGCTGGTAGCGTCGAGGTGGCGGGCATTCTTGAGCCGCAGAATGATGACCCGCAGGTTGCCGTCGACAAAGGTGCGTTGGATCTGACTACGGAAAAGTTCGGCTGCGCCGAAGAAGAGGTCGCCCTCGACATGCACGATCGAGATGGAAGGATTCGGCCGCTTGCGCTTTTCTCCGAGTTCCCTGAGGTCTCCGTCATCGCTCACTTCATATTCGACAAGGTAGGGCCGGGAGGCCTTGCGGAGGAAGAGTGATATGGAGAGTGCCACTCCAATAAAGATGGCGGTGTGCAGCGGGGCAAAGAGAGCCGCCACAAAGCTGACAGCGAGCACGAGGGCGTCATCGCGGGTAGAGCGG
This sequence comes from Roseibacillus sp., assembly GCA_022448985.1. Lineage (GTDB taxonomy): Bacteria > Verrucomicrobiota > Verrucomicrobiia > Verrucomicrobiales > Akkermansiaceae > Roseibacillus_B. Next base: position 12,656 of record JAKVCR010000038.1, on the reverse strand, counting down.
AGGCAGATCCGGATGACACGGGGTGAGATCAGTGATGCTGCCACTGCGATCACGAGTCCGGCGAGGCAGGCTCTGGGGACATGCTGGACAAGGGGAAAGGCAGCGAGCAGGAAGATGCCACTCACACACAGGATCCCGCAGAAAACGGAGGCGAAGCGGGTGCGGGCGCCTGAGTCATAATTGAGTGCAGAGCGGGTGAGGGACCCGGAGGCCGGCATGCCGGCAAAGAGGCCTGCTGCGATATTGGCTGCTCCTACCGAGAGCATGTCCTGGTTGACATCCGGGCGGTCGCCAGTGCGGGAAGCCAGCGACTTGGACATGACCGTATTCTCAAGAGAGGCGAGAAAGGCAATGGCGAAGGCTACGGTAGACAGCTGGGCAATTTTCTCGAACAGGCCCGGTTGAGAGAATACGGCAAAATCAGGTGCGAGATCATGGAAGGAGAAGGTTTCGAATTTCTGGATCTGGTCGAAGCCAAGACCAGTCATGCTGCTGAGGACCCACGCGAGGGCAGAGAAGAGAACAAGGGTGAGGGCGAACACGGGGATTCGCTTGAAACGGGAATGCAGGACGAGGTAGCAGATCAGGGTGCCGACCCCGAGGCAGAGCGGTTGCCAGTGGAAGGAGGGAAGGTTCTCGATCAGGCGGGCCAGGATGGTCACAAAGGTAGTTCCTCCGCCTTCCATTTCTTCCGCGATTCCCAGGATATGCTTGAATTGGTTTGCGATAATCAGGGTGGCAGCTCCGGCAATGTAACCGACCAGGACGCTGCGGCTGATGAACTGCAGGAGGTCGGCGATCTTAAGCAGGGCGCCCATCATACAGAAGGCTCCTACCATGAGACAGAGCAGGGGCATCAGGCCTATGATCTCCTCTTTTGAAGAAGCCATCCCCGGGATGAGGAAGAAGGAGAAAATCATGAAGGCGGTGGCGTTGGTAGGACCAAGGATGGTGTGGCGTGAACCGGAGAAAAAGGGCGCCACGATGGCAGCTACGGCCGAGCACGCGATTCCGTAGACAATAGGAAGTTCCGCGATAGCTGCGTAGGCCATGCCCTGGGGAAGGGCGAGAAGGGCGACATTGATGGCGGCACGGAAGTCCTGCCGGAACTTGTCGGAATTGTAGCGGCTGAGGGGGCCGCGGATGGGCAGGGGGTCAAGCGTGCTGCTCTCGCCGTTACCCCGGTTCCGAGCGTGGCGTGCACGTCGGAGGAATGTCTTCAGCGGGCTCTGGGGCATCAGGAGTTGGGTAAGCAGCGGCGGAGATTCAGCGGAAGCTGGCGCGGCGGAAAAGCCAGAATCCGAGGATCAGACAGAGGGCATTGGGGAGCCAGAGGACGGTAATGATGGTGGGGAGGTGAGCGTCTTCGATCTGCTGGGCGAAGATCAGAAGGCCGAAGTAGATGGCGGCGATGAAGAGACTGAGGAGGAACCCGTTTGAAGTTTCGCGGCGGCGGGCAGAGATGCCAAGCGGGATTCCTATCATGGCGAAGGAAAAACACGACATGGAGAGAGATCGTCGTTTGTGGAGCTCGATGTTCAGTTCCTTCTGGAAACGGTCTTCCTTTTGGATGGTCTTTTCCAGTTCCTCGATCCGCTGGGGGGTCAGGACTGCAGGGAACAGATCGTTCTCATCAGGGGCGGGTGCGAATTCGGCCCCGGAAGGGAGTCCGGCGGGGCGGGGGGGAAGTTCACCGGAGAGCTCCCTGCGGCAGATATCCTGCCGGGCTTGCGATTCGGCAATATGGACGGGTGCGTCGGCATTGGTGATGTCAGAAGGCTTGTTCTTCTTTTTCCCGGTAGCGGAAAAGTCGATGAGGACAGGTTCCATTTCGGTGGCCCGGATCGGAATGGGAGAGGTTTCGTTCTGGTCCATCGAGATTTCGATGAAGGGATTGGAGAGCTTGAGGCGAAGCTGTTTCTCTTCCTCGTTAACATAGAGGTCGACCTCCTGGGCGAACATGTAAGCCTCGAGGCTGCCCCCTCCTCCTTCACCGGTGAATTTGTAGATATGGAGGCCGTGAATGAGACCATCCTCATCCGCCCCCTCGGCGTAGACCCTCTGATTTGGAAATCTGGAAATGACGACCCGCGGCTGAATCAGCTTGCGGGGGTCCTTTCTGACCGCCTCGTAGATGAGGTTGCGAGAGGCGTTCTTGGCCCGGGGAGCCGCGGTTCCGGTGAGCCACCAGCAGAGGCCGGAGAGTCCGGCTCCCACCAGGATGACGGGAAGGGCCACTCGCCCGAGGCCGAGTCCGGCCATGCGAAGACCGAGCAGTTCGTTGTGACTGGAGAGGCGCCCGAAGCTGAGGAGGGTGGAGGCCAGGAATCCCCAGGGCAGGGTGAACATGAGGGTGAAGGGGATTATGAGCAGGATGAAACGACCGATGAGATCGAGAGGGGCGGCCTGTTCCACCAGCAGGGGTCGGATTTTCCTGAATACTTGCCCGAGGATGAGGACGACGGTGAGCAGGGAAACCCCGAAGATTGTGCCGTAGAGGACCTGCCAGCCGATATAACGGTCCGCGATGCGCATTGTATACTGCGTAGAGTCTACTTTGCTTCCTGTCCGGTGACAAGCGGAGCTTCCATCGGGTCAGGAACGATCACGGATCTCCTCGAAGACCTTGTGTGAGAAGTAGCGCTCCATGCGGTCGGGAAAGACAGTGACCACCTGGGCGTCAGGACCGAGTTCGGTGGCCACTTCGAGTGCGGCGGCAAAGTTCAGTCCGGAACTGGGTCCCACCGGGAAGCCGAGGCTCCAGAGCTTGCGGGTCAGTTCGAGGCAGTCGCGATCACCAATTTCCCATTCACGAAGTCTGTCACACTGCCACTGGGCGTAGATTTCACTCAGGCCTTCCACTACCCCGGGAACATCGCTGCTGAAGCGGAGGCTGCAGCATTCGAGATTGGACCCGAAGAGGGCGAGGTCGCGGGGAATGGCGGCATGGGCGCTGACCGGGCAACCAGCCCCGGCAAAGGCCTCGTAGAGGCCGCGCAGGGTGCCGCCTGTCCCCACCCCGCTCACAACTGCATCGACGTTGCCCCCGGGGATCTGTTCCAGGATTTCCGGTCCGGTGTGGAGGCGATGAGCCTCGGTGTTGTCCTCGTTTGCAAACTGTCTACCCAGGAACCACCCCTCCGCTTCGCTGGTTTCCCGGGCTGCCCGCAGCACCTCGGGCATGCCGCCACTGATGCGCCGCACCTCGCCACCATAGGCCTTGATGATCAGTTCCCGTTCCGAGGTGGCGGTATCCGGGATGAAGGCCACGAAGTGCAGGTTCATCTGGCTGCAGGCCAGGGCGAAGGCGATGCTGGTCGATCCGCTGGAGGCCTCCGCCACGGTATGGCCGGCATTGAGATGGCCCTGTCGCCATGCCTTTTCGAGGATGTGGCGGGCGATGCGGTCCTTGGTCGATCCGCTCGGATTGAGAAATTCAAGTTTGCACCAGATCCCGGGTTCCATGTTGCTGCGCCCGGATGATCCGGATTGGCTGTCGGGGAGGGAGACCCGCACGAGTGGAGTGGGGCGGACCTGATGCAGGTAGGAGTTGGCTTCCGGAAGCACGGGGGAGAGTGGCATGGACCGGCCATCGCTGGCAATGCCGTGGAAGATAAAGCTCTATCGTTTGCGGCGATCTTCCGGCGGAGAGCCCGGGCATCCGATTACATCGATTTAAACAATGTTTATGATCTAAACATCAATTTTTGAAAAATGATTACAGAAGGTAGGATTACCTCATGAGAAATGACACGCAGGGGCGGGGTTCGAAGAGTCCTTCCGGGATTTTGGACAACAAATTCATAAATCCGGCCCATGAAACCCGGTTGGTAGTTCTGGAGCGAAGAGCAATGATCAAGCCAACACATCAATCCGGGAGCAATGTTTGCCCCTTCAGTCGGGGCAGGGGAGGAGATTCCAGTGCCGATGCGTCTGGTGAAAAGAGTCCTGTTCCAGAGTCAGCCTGTCCAGTGAGTGGGGCGGCTCGATCAGGAATCGACCATGCCCGGCGGGTGGATCTCGCCGGGGAAGCAGACTCACTCTGTAGCCCGGGTCAACCTGAGCAGTCTATTGAAGAGGTGGCGAGGGAGGCATGGAGGGAGTCGGTCCGCTGTATCGGGCGACTCCACTGGAAGTCACTGCAGGTGGTCGATGCCCGGGCAGTGGAGGATGCGGATTCTGTCTTTGAAGCCTGTGTGGAACACCTGCGCAAAGCGACCAATGGCGGGCGGGTGATACCGACCCAGACGGTGTTCCGTCCATGGGACGGACCGGAACGGGAGGTTCGGATCTGGAATCCGCAGCTGATCCGTTATGCCGGGTATCGTAAGAAAGATGGTTCGGTCGTGGGTGATCCGGCCCAGGTGGAGTTTACAATGCTGGCAACCGCACTGGGATGGCGACCGCCCTCGACGCCCGGGGCCTTTGATGTTCTTCCGCTGATTATTCAGTCGGGGGATGAGCTGGTCGTGCGGGAGCTACCAGAGGAGGAGATCCTGGAGGTACGCATGGAGCATCCGGAGCACCCCTGGCTTGAGAAACTGGGTCTGCGCTGGCATGCGGTCCCGGCGATGGCAGACATGGTCCTGGCCACTGGCCGGGAGGTCTACGGATGTGCGCCTTTCAACGGGTGGTACATGGGGACAGAAATCGGAGCGCGTAATTTCGGGGACGAAGATCGCTACAACCTCCTGCCAGTGGTGGCAGAACGGATGGGCCTCCGGCAGGAAAGGAACAACCTGTGGAAGGACCGGGCTCTCCTCGTGCTCAATGAGGCCGTTCTTCATTCCTTCTCCAAGAAGGGGGTGCGCCTTGTGAACCACCACCAGGCGTCGAAGGAGTTCCTGGCATTTTGCGACCAGGAGAAAAAGGCCGGCCGGGAAGTGCAGGCCGAATGGTCATGGATTGTGCCTCCTCTCTCGGGTTCAGCCACGGGTGTCTTCCACCGGACTTATGAGGTTCATCCGACCTTGCCCAATCTCCTGCAGCAGAAGAGAGCCTGGGAAACGCCGCGCGGCCGCCGCCTGCTGGCGAGATACCTTTGAGCTTCCCGGGACTCCCTTTCGCCTCTCCCTTCCTGCCCCGGATGCCCTTCTCCACCGCAAGAGACAGGGCGCAGGGCGAGGCCTGGTCTCCCCCCTACGAAAAGAGGACTGGTCCGATTCCGTCACCGCGCTAAGATGGGCCCGATGAGATCTCTCAAACTGCTCCTGCTGGTTCTTCTGGCGCCGTTCGGCTTTGCGGCCACGGCCCTCGCCGATGAAAACAAACCGTCCTTCACCTACTACTATTTCGATGGATGAGTGCTCTGCAGCAAGATCACGGTCATCGTGAATGACCAGGAAAAGCAGCACGGGAAGAAGATCGCCATCTCCGCCGTCAAGGTGGGTGAGGGAAAAAGCAAGGAAGACATCAAGAAGGCCAAGCTCGCCACGCACGGCATCGTGGCCAGGGACAAGGACGGCAAGCTGGTGGCCGCGGTGGAAGGGCACAACTACGGCAAGGCCAAGGTCGTGGAAGTCGTCAACAAGTTGCTCAAGAAGAAATAGCCCCGCCCTGCGTCCGGGTAATAAAGGGTATGCCTCCCTGCCGCGGTTCGGGTGGGTGTGGTTGCCCTGTCCGGGGATTGCACCGGGCTCATCATTGCCCGCTTTCGAGGAGAAGCTTCAGGCCTTCAACGAAGGGGGGGAATTCCGGCAACGGATGGTTCCTGCCGTTGCTGTTCATTGTCCACTTGTCCCTGTTTAGCCCCCATGTCGTGAATATGTGTCCCGATACCAGGGGGCTTTTTTGTTTCTGGCCGTAACCGATCAGAGCCTTCGTCGCCTTGACGTTGTCATATGAGGCCGTGATGACGCGGAAGCCTTTCCTGATGAACATCGGGATTTCCCCATACGTGGGCCTCAAGTCGTATTGCCAATCGCAAATAATGATGTCGTTCGGAATCATATCAACGGCAGGGGCGGTCCCGCAGAGCGACGATGAGAGCGGGCCGAAGTCAAACTTCTTACCATCAATCAGGCGGTCTCCCCACATCAGCATCTCGACATGGCGTTTTTTAACGAGATGCCCGTGGTAATCATTGACCGCCTTCGCGAAGACCCTGGCCGGGTCCTTGCCCCTGGTGGACGGGGAATGCTCGTTGCCGAGGAGGAAGACCTCATCCATTCCCACGTGGAAGGCGTCCGCCTGGAAGGCATCAATGAGCTCGTCCATGAGGGCAAACACGATCTTGTTCACCCCCGGGTTGAGCGGGTCCCATTCCCGGCAATAGATTCCCTTGTTCCCCGGGAATGCTCCGGGGGTGAGGTCGAACTCAGGATACTTCACCAGGAGCGGTGCCGTCGGCCCTCCATTGACCCCGGACTGATGCGCAACGCACTGGAATTGCGGGACCAGNCGGATGCCGTGGTCCCGGCAGATCCCGGCCAGCCTGCGGGCGCTCCCTTTCGTGATCGGGTTCTTCCCGCCCCGCAGTTCCGGGTGGGACTTGTACTCAAATCCGTAGCCGACCTCCACAATCAGGACATTGATGCCAATGGCAACAAGGCCGGGCATGCGCTTTTCCAGTGCCCGGAGGTGGTCATCATTTGAGCAGCCGATGTGCAGAGCACGCCATTGCCTGTCCTGTCCGGGATTCGCCAGGCTCTCACCCGTGCCGGTGCACGCGCACACAATTGCGGCGAGGGTAGTGGGGATGAGCTTTCTTATGGCGAAGGATCAGGTCGGGATGATTGTTTTTGATGGGGGTCTAGGGGACCTCGACGACGATGTAGAACCGGCGGGGGTCACTGACCTCGCAGGGAACGCCGCACACGACCTCCCCGCCGGTGCCGTTGAAGGTCCCGTCGGGATTGACCACGCCGTCGAGGACGCTGCAGGCGGTGTTCGCCCACTTGACGAGGTCGGCTGATTCGCGGATGCGGTAGACCCGGCCGAGCTGGGTGGCCACGGTGATCTCGACGAGGGGTTCAGGTTCGGTGAGGATCGCGATGGCCCGGATCCCGAAGGGGACTTCGCCCTCGCGGCTGAGACGGACCGCGACGCTGAGAAGATGCTCGAGGATGATCGCGGGTTCATCACGGTTTTCGAATCCTTCCTCGGAGGACTGGTCGTAGAGCCGGTGAACCTCGAGGGAGGTGAAGTCGGGGGAGTTCTGACCGTCATCGAAGCGAGTGAGCAACAGGTCAAGCGGATAGACCTCGCCGGGTTCGAGGGAGATCGAGATGCGGTAGGAATCACCAAGAATATTGCCCGCGGGGTTTTCGCTGATCCCAAGGATGCCCACTGTGTCCGAGATCACGAGTTCGGCAACGACAGGTTTGTCACTGGTGTTCTCAATCAGCAACTCGGTGTTTTCGCTGCCTCCTACGGGAACCGCCACGGGATCACTCGGGTCTCCCCCAATGACCACCGCCCCCTCCTTCGGGGCGAAGACCTTGCCATTACAGCAAATGGGTTCGAGATCGGGGCTGGATACTGCGCAGACCTGATAGGCGGCGCAGGCACCTGGCTCAAATCCTTCGCAGGCGATCTGGATGGGGATGGTGGCGCAACCGCCGGGAGGAACCGGACCGATGGTTCCGCTTGCAGGGCTGAATGCAGAGGGAGGCAGGGTCATCGGGCAGGATGGATCAGGAATAGAGGTGGCAGACCACGTATAGGTGCGGGGAACACTGGAGTTGTTGCAGATCGTGTAATTGACCGTTGCTGCGGGGGGGCCTCCGTCTGCATCGGCGCGACAGGGAACCAGCCTGTCGAGCTTGCACCTGTCGGGCAGATCCGGCTCATCAGTGCAGTCAGGTAACTCGATACAGATCTCCTGCGAGCAGCACTCGATAAGGTCAGAGTCATGGACTGCAAAGTTAACACAGAGAGTTCCCGGCAGCCCGATGTAGCAGGCCTCCACGGTGCCAATTCCGCCCGGAGGGATGGGGTTCGGGGAGGGCTCGACCGAGGCATCGACAAATCCGGAGGGCGGGAGGAAGGTTGCATGAGCGAAGCCGAATCCAGGAGCGCCATTGAAATTGGTCAGGTTGCGGACGGTAAGCTCGATGGTGTACTTGACGAGGCCGTTGGGCTGAACCTCGCAGGTGACAGACTGGTTGATCACCTCAAGACAATCGCAATCGGGGAGGTCGAAGCAGAACTTTTCCGTGCAGCACTCTTCCCCGGTGGAATCAAGCATGGTCAGTCGCAGACAGACCCTCTCCCCGCTGGTAGAAGTGGGCAGAGTGATGTTCTGGATGAAGGTGCCTCCGTCGGGAATTCCCGCCCCGGGGATCTCGATGATATCCTCCGGGCTCGGTTGGCCGGTGATGGCGCCCGCCGGAAGTTCCGACGAAGGACAAGGAGTGAACCACAGGTATTTGACGGTCTGGCCTGATAAATTGGTTAAGGTCACATCGATACTGAAGGGCGCGCCATCCTCCTCAGGGCATTCGATATCGTTGACTTCGATTTCGACACAACGGGAATCCTGGGGATCCTGCATGATGTCGATGTCGCCACCGACGCCCTTGGTGTCCGGTCCATCATGGTCGTGGGCAGGGTTGTAGGGGACCTTGTAGCAGTTTGCGGCGGTATCGGAGACGACAGGAAAGTCGTCTACTCTGGTTCCTTGGATCCCGTGTGGCCCAGGACCATGAACGAGGTCTGCGCTCGAGCACCAGACGAGCTTTTCCTGAACACCTCCCTCGATCCCGAAGTCGGCACCGCCGTAGGTTTCGCCATGGGCCCAGCTGTTGCCGGACTCGAGGGTATTGGTGACGTTCCACGTCCCGCCACTGAGGCGGGCGATGAAGACCTTCCCGGCGTGATTGGCGGTGGCAACGTAGCCCCAGATATTGCTTTGGCCACGTTGGGCGAGGATCATGCTCTGGCCATCGGCTGAGATCTCGATGTCGGCAACTGGTGCGTATACCGCATTCCAATCGGAGCTGAAAGTAGAGGAACCGGGAACGGTGAGGATCTCGGTGTCGGTGCTGGGGATAATCGCGCCAGTTGCATCAAGGTCGACGCGGCGGATCTTTCCGGGGTCGGCGGTGTCACCGGTGTTCCAGACCGCGTAGTAGACCTTCTTGTCGTGGACCGAGATCCCCCAGAGGCGATCATTCACGGGAGGCATGCCGGGAGCACCCGAATCGGGAGCGAGGGGATCGAAGGGAGTGCCGACCGGTGGCCCCCCACCAGCGGGAATGCGATAGATCATGCCGTCCTCGAGGTTGGTGGCGAAGAACTGGTCGTTGTCGGCGTCGTAGGCGATATTGCCGACTCCGGGGCCTGATATGAAGCCCCCGCCGAGGTCAATGGCTTGCTGGGGGAGTACCGAAAACACGGAGGGGGCACCGGTGATACGGTCGATCCTGTAGATCGTGCCTGCGGCCGAGAGGTCGGTGGCGCCGCCGCCAAGGGCGCCATACTGGCGGTAGAATAAAGAACCGGGATAAAGACCCCCTGCGGCGACGTACATGTCGCCATCGGGATCGATCTCAGTGCCGAAGAGCATGCCCAGGTTCTCAGCCGTCCATGATGGCTCATGGTGGCAGTCAGGATTCCACAGGGGAATTGCCGAAGCTGGCAGCGGGATGGGTTGTGGCCCGTAGTCGACCGGGTTGGGAGTGCGAAGGTCCATCAACCCGAGGGTATAGGCAGAAGATGGGACGTCCCCCTTGTATCCGACGCAGGTAACGATGGCGATGCCGGGTTGCATCTGGGGGGTTCCCCAGGGCGGAGCGCCCGATGCGGTCGTGGCGAGGGAGAGCAGCACTGCTGCCATGGTGGCCAACGTGGCAGGGCGCGATGGCCCAATGGAGTGTCGATCGAGTTTCATGGATTTAATTCGCTTCTGGAACAGGTGGGCTGGGATGCGGCCGATTCGAATGAGTAGCCAATGGGCCTCTAAATAAAAGAGGAATCGTGAAGGAAGTGGAGGGCTGTCCCGCCAGTGAGGTGCTAAATTCCAGAATCCTGAAAGGTCGGGGTGTAAATAAAGGGGACCAACGAACCCGGAGAAGGCGACGTCGCTGAACGTGAGGAGCGGAGTGCTGCCGGGGTCAGACACCAGGGGCGTAAATGCCCCGCCGCCTGCCTGATGCTGCCGGGCCTTTAAGTGATGCAGTTAGAATCTCGACCTGACTTCCCTACAGGTTTGATTCCAACTTCTCTTTTGGAAACTCATGGGCTCCTCCGGCGAGCGTCAATGTCGTTGGGTCGAAGCACAAATAGAAGTCCGGCTCCAATTATCCTCCGGATCAGAGATTGACAGTCAGGCCATCCCGCGCCAGTTCGACCTGAAAGTCTTTTCCGGCCGAGAACTCCTGAAGTTGCTCGGCCATCTCCACCAAGCCGGACCAACTTCGCTCCGGGTCGTGGTGTCCAATCAGCGCACGTTTGATTTCGGTCTGGCTGACCCTGTCCAGGATGTCCTCGACGCAACCGTGCCCCCATCCCACTCTGGAAACTGCGGGACTGGAACCAATGCCCTGACGGCCAAGGTATTCTTCACGACAGTACTGCCCATCAAAGTAGGCGAGGTCCGCGCCTTGACAAATCTCAACCAACTCCTGATCGACCCGCATGCTCTTCTCCACCTCCTCGCTTCCCAGGTTCGAGAGGCTTATCATTTCCGGAGAGAGTTTCTCATGATCAGTGCTGAAGACGAAGGACTTGCCCCCGTGCTCGATCCGGTATCCGAGGCATTCGGTTAACCCATGATAGGACATGAACGGTTGCACCGCCGTGGACCCAATCATGATTGGCTCTGCAATATCCCGCACCTCCCAGGGAACGGCATCCACAAGTTCTTCCTCTTTATCGGTCGTGCAGATCTCGATTCCACGGAACGAAGCACTCATTGAGGCATAATCGATCGGGTCGTCACTATAAGTAGACTCAGAGGCATTATGCGAGAATAAGGCGAAGCGTGCATCCAGCGCCTTGAGGAATCCGGAACAGCCGAAGACCTGGATATCAAATGGGGGATTCGCAAAACAGATTCCAGCGAAGGAAAGCCCGCTCCGATGGTCTAGATGAGCGTGGGAACCGAACAAGGAGATTTCGTTCAACTTGGTTTCACTGCGGCGCTTCAGGATCTCCGCCGCGCATTTGCGGATTCCGCTGCCGCAGTCCAGAATGATCACATTTCCTTCCGAAGTCTCAATCTCGATACAAGTGGTCTCGCCGCCAAAGATGGGCGGATAAGAAATTGACAGTTCGTTCTCAATCTCCTCGGGACTCCGTCGGAACAATTCGCGAAGCTCGTCGAGACCGCCTTCACTATGAAACCGCTCTCTGACATAAGCGATCGTTTCTGACGAAACGCTTTCAGCATACGCTCGCACCTCCCGGTGTGTGGGAAAGGAAGGATAACTCCCCCGGGTGCCCCAGAGGGTCACCCGCATGTTCTCAGGGCTTGGCACGGGCTATTGCTGGAGATTTTGTTGAATGGGTGGGCTCATCGCTTCTAGTCGTCAGTTCACCAAATCCCCTGATCAGGTGTTGACTCGAGTTTGGGTCGCCTTCCTTTGTTCACGCTCTCTCTATCCTACAAAAACAGTCAAAAAAAGTGGCGGAGAGGGAGGGAATTGAACCCACCAAACCCCTTGCGAGGTTTCAACGGTTTTGAAGACCGCGGCCAGCACCAGCCAAGCGACACTCTCCGTGGTGGAGGATAGGGACTGGAAAACGGAAGTCAACGGGGGCGTCCGGACAGGAATCCTGCCGTTGCCGAATGCCGGTGCGGAGGTAAGGGATGCAAAAAAGGGGAGCCGTGAGGCTCCCCTTTTTCGTTAGAGAACTTGCGATTCCAGATCCTAGAATCCGAAGCCGACATGCACGCCAGCGGTGAACTCGTCATCGCCAGAGGTGGTGTCCCCGAAGATCGCCGAAACATGGGGCGTCACAGTAATACTGCCGGAAGCGGCAATGGGCAGGCCGACCGAGAGGCCGTAGTGCACATTGTCGAAGGTGTCCAAGGTGCCAATCACTCCCTGCACGCTGAGTCCAAGACCTCCGAGATCAACGGCCTTGCCGGCAGTGATTTCGATGTAGGGATCATCAGCATCCTCGGTGTCAAAGGCGCCGATGCCAACGGCGAGGCCGGCCAGCTCGGTGCTGAGAGCGACATAGGGCTCAAGGATGTCATCCTCGCTGCTCCACTCCCCAAATTTGCTGTAGTTGGTGATTCCGAGGGCGAGGTCGAAATTGCCCAGGGGCTTGGAAGCTTCCAAGTTGACGCGCAGTTCGTGGGCGCCCGCTGTGCTGGCAGCCGAAACCGAACCGGATGAAACCGATCTGGTGAGGATATGGAGCCCGGCAGATAGATAGAGCTCTCCGAGACCACCGGCAGATGCGCTTCCCGATACTCCGATGCGTGCGTCGAAGAGGTCGTCTCCGCGGTTGTCTCCCCGGAAGACATCTTCCGTGGTGTAGCCTACCCCGAAACTAACCGCGAGGTCGGAGGAAGGAACCGGGGCGAGCGGGGCCTTGGCCGAGGGTGCAGGTGCAGGTGCAGGTGCAGGTGCAGGTGCAGGTGCAGGTGCAGGTGCAGGTGCCTCTTCGGCGGGAGCGGCTTCCTCTTCAGCAGGAGCAGCTTCCTCTTCGGCGGGAGCGGCTTCCTCTTCAGCAGGAGCAGCTTCCTCTTCAGCGGCAGCAGC
>JAKVCR010000037.1 GCA_022448985.1 Roseibacillus sp. | reverse complement strand
GTTGAGGCGCTCAACCTCTGCATCGAGGTCAATATCCATCTCAGGAACCCACACCGCGTGCACATCCCAGCACTCCCGGGCCAGGCGCATGCCGGGGAGAAACTCCCAGTCATCCAGCCGTTTACGATAGGACTCTGCCGTTGCCCCCGTGAGCCACCCGCAATGCCGGCCCATTACCTCGTGAATGATCAGGTGCCGCGTGCTGGTCGTGTTCTCGTTGGCTATGTTTTCAAAGAAGATTGCACCCTGTTCCGCTGCCGTCCAGGCCCCCAGAGTCTGGACGATCGGGAAGACATCATTGTCCACCGTCTTGGGCAGGCCGACCACAGTCAGATCATACCCGTTATCCTGCAGATACTTTGCGAGATCAGCGGCCGTGGTGTTGGTGTCGTCACCGCCAATGGTATGAAGGATGTCGATCCCATCCTTCTGAAGTTGCTCCGCAGCCACCTTGAGTGGTTCCTCCCCCGGCTGCACGAGACCACGCTTTTCGCAATCCTCCACGTTGGTCAGTTTCACCCTGCTGTTCCCGATCGGGCTGCCCCCGAACCCGTAGAGGATCTCATATTTCTCCCTGACCTCGGGTGGAAACGGCATGCGCCGACCCAGAAGGAGTCCCTGGTAGCCGTTGAGGTAGCCACTCAGCTCCGCCTCCGGTGCCAGCTCCTTGTACTTTTCGATGAGTCCACCGATCGATGAGGAAAGGCAGGGCGCAAGCCCGCCAGCAGTGAGAAATGCAATCTTCTTGGGCATGAGAAAGGGGCAATCTGGCGTTCCTCCCGCCAGCCTGTCAACCGTGGTGGTGTTTTTCGGGAATCACGCTTGAATCGATTCCCCGACCCGGGAGGGATCCTCAAGATAGCTATCCCGTGCCTGCGGAACGAGGTTCAGGTTCCTTGAGAGCGGGCGCCCCTGAAGAACCGGTACTGCTCCTCATCCCTTCTGGGAGGCCAGGAAGGCCACCAGGGAGGCGAACTCCTCAATACTCAGCGCATCAGCCAGTCCAGCCGGCATCATGGATATTTCGAGCTCCTTGCGCTCCTTGATATCGCCCGCCTTGAGACGGAATGCCTTGCCCGTGATATCCCGTATTTCAATGGCCTCTGCACTTTGTGCAGTCACGAAACCGACATGGGTCTTCTTGTCCCTGGTGGTAACCTGCACCGTCGCGAAGCCCTGTGAGATAGAGGCATTGGGCTTGAGAATCGATTCCGCAATCTGCTCCGGGGAGAGAACCGCCCCGACCTGTCCCATGAAGGGTCCCTTCAAGGGCTGTCCCTTCTCGGTGGTGTGGCAAACGATGCACCCCTGTCGGGCAAAGACCTCCTTGCCCTTTGCGACATCACCCTTGGCCTTCTTGAGGATCAGCAACACGTCCTCGATCGACATTTTCCCGATCTGCCCTTTCTTCGCCGCGATACTGGCCAGATCCACCGTGGGGTCCGCGGGTTTGATGGGAATCTTGGCAGCCACCGCGGCATTGATCTCCTTGAAGCCAACCCGGTGTTGTGAAACCGCCCGTACAAGGGCACTCCGAAGAGCCAAGTCCCCACTCTGGAAAGACTCGTGCACGAACAACTTGATCTTCTCTGATTCTTCCCAGGTTCCGTACTTGTAGTAAGGGCCATGAGTATCGGGCCGGGTTCCCCACCACCACGAACCATCGTAGGGAAGCTCCTTATGGTAGAGACGCAGAAGGGCCGTCAGGATCCCGAGCCGCGCTCCATTGGTGCGGGACGAACTGTACCGGTCCATCAACCCCCGCACCCCCTTGGGATCATGCATGAGCCGCAGGGCCCAGAGAGCTCCCTTGCTTTGCTCCGTGTTCACCGCTGAGAGACAGGCTTCCGTTGCCTTCAGGTCCACCAGGGCTTTCACCGCCACGTGAGGCAGAAGGATCCCGGGATTCGGTACCGCATGATCTCCCTCCTTGCTCATCCTGCCTGCACCACTTGCAGGTCTGGAGTCACTGACAATGAACTGGACCGTTCCACGCTGGGAAGTGGAAGCCAGTCCCCCGGTTGCCTGGAAGCGGACCGCGCCCTTCGGCACATCGTAGATGATCAGGGACTCCGCATGAGTTCCCAGCCCGGTAGGCGCACTCTTCCCATCGTGGGTCTTGAGAGCGCTTCCGGCTGCGCTCACTCCAAATCCAAGTCGACCCCATTCACTCTTGGCGAACTTCCACTTGAGGGACTGGAGCTTCACCTTCTTACCAGCGGCATTGACGAATACAGGATTAAACCAGGCCGCATGATCCGTGCTGCTACCGTTACCACCATCAGTGACCATGAGGTAGAGCTCCTTGAACTTGGAAACATCGACATCAATGGCGACGGTCTCTTTTCTCCCGATAACCTTACTCTGGAAAGCCGGCGGCTTGGGGGCTTCAAGGGCTGACTCTTCGGCCCCGCTTACGGTGGTCACGGCCAGGAGATCCTTCGCTGCCGATCTATCACCCAACCGACCCAGACTTACTGCGGCAACCAACTGCACCCGGGGGTTCTCATCCTTCAAGGCCGCGACGAAAACATCCTTGGAAATTCCAGCCAACTGCGTCCTGCGATCGGTGAGGGCACGCAGGGCCCACTCCCTGACCGTGCGATCAGCCGCAAGCTTGAGTAATCCCGGGTTAGCCTTGGCTCCCTCCATCTGCTTGTAGGTGAAAATAGCAGCTACCCGCGACTCCAGAGACGCGGCCGTATCGACTGCCACCGCGGCTACCGCCTTTGCCGCCGCCGGACGATTCAGCAACTCCTGCGACGCCGCCGTCCGAGCCGTCGCACTGGCCGAACGCAGAAGCTCTGTCAGCGCCTTGTCCTTGAGCTTGGCCGGATCCGGGAATTGCCGGAACTTCCATCCCTTGGGAACGTAGCGCTGCACATAGCCCTTCTTGGGATTGCCCGAGTAACCTGCTCCATCCCAGGCCGCCCCATACAATCTACCGGAGCCGTCAACGTCCACATCCGCAATCTGCGCAAGGCGGATGAAGTTTTCCGGCTTCTGCGTGAAACTTGCCCCATCGGGCGTCACCCTGTGAATGATGAGCTGGCTGCGTCCCCAGTCACACATCATGGGTACATTGTTGAACTTCTCGGGCCAGGTCGGCTCCTGAAGGAAGAGGGCTCCTGTCCCCGAACCCCCTCCGAGGTCCTGCAGCGCCGGGATAATCTCATTCGTGAAGTGCTTGAAAAGCATGGGATAGCCATACTGCCCTGACTGGATGTGATGAATGAAGCGGATGTTCCATCCTCCACCATCATTGGTGTTTCCCCGCGTGAACATGTTCATGAGGGGATCGATCGCAACATCGTAGATATTGCGCAACCCATGGGTATAAAGCTCCATCTCACTGCCGTCCGGACGTACGCGAACCACGCCGCCCCCAAGCATGGTCAACTCGGTTCCATCCGTTCCCTTGGCGCCGACGATCCCGAAGTCCCCCACTGCAATATAGATCCATCCATCAATCCCCAGGCGAATGCCATTGGTGGTATGGTCTGCTCCCCGGGCCTGATTGTGCTTGGGCGGACTCACGTCGGATACCAGGATCTTTCCCTTCCCGTCCGCCACACCATCCCAGTCCTTGTCTTCAAAGACCGAGAGATGCATCGCTTCCAGCTTGCCCGTACTTGGCGGAATAACCGTGTGCAGGATGTAGAGCTTTCTGCCGATCGAGATCAGGCCACGTGGATTGTCGATCTCCGTATAGACCGTGCTCTTCTCCGGTTTGCCGTCCCCATCAGCATCGACCAGTCGGACAATCTTCCCCTTCCCGGGCCCCTTCCCCAGTGATCCCAGCATGTCTACGCCCACGAACACCTCACCGGTGGGAGCGGCACAGATGCAGGCTGGGCACGGTGTCAGTTCCGGTCCGGAGAACCGGACCGATTCCAGTTCAGGGGGAGTCTGGGCCGCCAGCGGTTGAGCCAGCAGAACGCTCACGGTGAGCGGAAGGCCTCTGAGGATCGATTGGAGTCGTTGCATGATGAAATCTATCTTGGAAAAAACTGACTCTCCTGCCAAGGGCTCTCCATCACTCCGGAGAGTGGTGATTCTCTTCGAAATCCAGAGTCCCGCTCAGGAAAGGGCCGGTCTTACTTCAATTGGCCTACGGTCCAGAGCAATCCCCGCGAGACCAGGTCCAGGTAGGTTTCTTCCTGCATGGTTTCGTTGTGGTGACCCAGCGTGGTGCCAAACACCTTGCCCTTTCCATACTCGTTCACCCACACGCAATCGTGGAAGTTCTTGCCGCCATCAATACTTCCCTTGGCCAGCACCGTAGCTGTCGGCCAGACTTTCTTGATGTGGTAGAGTTCACCCTTCGGCGTTTTCCATTTCGAAGGAAACCCCTTCATGACGGGATGGTCTGCCGCCACGTTGGTCACCTCGATGGGGGCATGACGACCGTGACGCGGTGAGGTCACTCCCAGCATGGCCGGCCAGTGCTTGGTTTCACCTGGAATCTTCCAGTGATAGGAGTGCATCGCGCAGTGAATCACGACCGCAGCTTTGCCCTCGTGGTGAACCTTGCCCAGTCCTTCCACGAACTTCCCATCGGTTTCGTGGGCATGACAGAGATTGTAGACGATCACATCGTAATCCTTGGCCCAGTCCTTCTGACTGAGTTTCTCCTTGGTCTGCTTGGCGTCACCCATGAATACGTCCCACTCCACATCAGCCCGCTTGCTGATGCCTTCCGTAAGAATCTTCTTCTGGGTCTTGTAATCGTGATAACCACCCCCGGTGACCAGCAGGGCCTTGACCGCTTTTCCCTTGTTCTGGGCTTTTTCCTTCTGGGCCGTGCCCACACCCCCGATCAGGACAAGGAGCCCCAGGGAGAGGAGCGGCAGCAGCAGGACAATAACTCTCTTTGATGACCTCATACTGATCCTCTAGGGATTGGCAGGACCGCAGGCAAGTCCCATCACCCGGCACCAATGGAATTACCCGGGAGAACAAAAGAGCTCACCCCTTCATGTCATTCCATATCGCAACCACCGCGCTTCCTGCTGCGAATTCCCCCCAGCCTGGCAGACAGGCCCGGGGACATGTGGCTACTTCGCCCCGCTCACCGGATTCTTCGCAGACGAAACACCCTTCTCCGGCACTTCCACGCCCGATGTCCAGGTAATGGCATTGAGAACAAGCGTGCGCCAGTTGTCGTCGTCCCAGGTGGCATGGTAGTGTCCACCCGTCGTTCCGAATCCCCGTCCCTTGCCGCCCGGGCGCTCGTAGGCCCAACCAATGTGCTGGATCTCTCCAGCCGCCATGGATTTGCGGACATGCGGGTTGTTGGAGTGCGGTCCATCGGCGCGCTTCATCGTCTCCTTCGGGGGATGAGCGGAAAGGATGGGCGTGACGCCCTTCATCTCCGGGGCAAAGCGCATGTGATAATACCACTCATCGTTCTGGACGAATGGTGTACACCCGCGAGTGATGGGATGCTTCGGTAACTTCTCTATGGTGGCGACCCAATGCGGATTGACCGACCAGTGCGTCTCGAAATAGCCGCCCATCCCCTTGAGCATGATGTTGCCAGCCTTTCCCTTGGGGACCTCCACCCCGTAGTGCAGGCATACAAGGCCCACCCCGCTATCGACGAGTTTCTCGAACTGCTCAAGATTCTTCATGACGAGATGGCCTCCTCCTCCATTGCAGAAGATGACAATGCAATCGACCCCCTCAAAGGCATCGGCCTCCTTGGGCCATCCCTTGAATTGAGCCGTCTCGAATCCCAGTCCACTGTTCTCCAGCGCTGCGGCAAGCACGGCATTCCCTTGGATGTGATTATGAGTTTTGCTGTTCTTTCCCCCGTCAGCCAGGAACACCACCTTCTTCTTTTCCGCAATGGCCGAACCTGCGAGAACACCAATAAGAGAAATGACGGCAAAAATCTGGGACGCGAAACGTTTCATGATGAAAGATGGTTCCCGAAGCTCCCTCACTTGACAAGGTGAATGAGAATCTTCCCGGAAAACCCGTTTCTCCCTGAACCGGATCGGGAACCGTAATTGTCCGTTGCGCCGGGGGCACTTTCCGGGTGAAATCAGAAATTCCACAATGAAGCCGCTCGCCCTCATCCTCGTAATTCTCTACCCCTCCCTGGCCGCCCCGGGCGCGCCTCGCGCTCTCCCGGAAGGAACCCTTCCGGACGACAGACGTCTTGCCCCCCTGAAGGACCTCAACGGCTATTTCCCCTTCACTCCTCCCGCATCAAGTGAGGAGTGGGCCGAGCGCGCCAAAAGGATCCGGCAAGACCTGAAGGTAGCGGTCGGTCTTTTCCCGGAACCAGATCGCAACCCGCTCAATACGGTCATTCACGACCGGATCGATGGAGGAGATTTCACGGTGGAGAAGGTCTACTTCGAAACCCGGCCAGGCTATCTCCTCACCGGCACACTCTATCGACCCAAGGCCATTAAAGGGAAGATTCCCGGCATCCTCTGCCCGCATGGTCATTGGAATGAGGCCCGATTTTTCGATTGCGGCGAAAAGAACGCAGCCAAGCTGATTGAAGAGGGTGCGGAAGAGCACCTTGGAAGTGCTCGCAATCACATCCAGTCACGTTGCGTCGGCCTTGCCCGCCTCGGCTGTACCGTCTTCCAGTATGACATGATCGGCTACTGCGACAATGACCAGATCTCCTACCAGGTGGCCCACCGCTTCGCCAAGCAACGTCCGGAGATGAATTCAGAGAAGAACTGGGGCCTCTACAGCCCGCAGGCAGAGTCTCACCTCCAGAGCATCATGATGCTCCAGACATGGAACTCCATGCGGGCAATCGACTTCCTCCAGAGCCTGCCGGAAGTTGACCACGAGCGGATCGCGGTAACCGGAGCCAGTGGAGGCGGCACCCAGACATTTGCGATCTCCGCCCTGGATCCCCGGGTTGCAGTCTCCATGCCTGCGGTGATGGTCAGCACGGCCATGCAGGGGGGCTGCACCTGCGAGAACTCCACCCTCATGCGCGTGAGGGAAGGCAACATCGCCTTTGCTGCGCTCTTCGCACCCAGACCCCTCGCCCTCACCACCGCTGACGACTGGACCCGGGAGATGGCTGAAAAGGGATTCCCCGAAATAAGGAAAACCTATCAGGTGCTGGGCGCCCCGGACAGGGTCATGCTGCACGACCGAACCGAGTTCAAACACAACTACAACCTGCCTTCCCGGCAGGCCATGTACAAATGGTTTAACAAACACCTCGGGCTCAAAGCAGAGAATCCGGAGAAGGAGCGTCCACACAAGCGCCTGACTGAAAAGGATCTCACCGTCTTCAACAAGAAGCATCCCAAGCCTGCCGGCGGACCTGAATTTGAACGAGCCCTTCTCTCCAAGCTGGCCGCCGAGTCCAATGCCAAGGTGGCCGGAAGCCCCGAAATCGCACGCCAGGGATGGAACTCCATTCTGGATTCCGGACTTGAGCATGCGGGCGATGTAGAGTGGGAACTGAGGAGCAAGAAGGATCGAGGGTCTTACCTGGAAATGCCGGGATTCCACAATAACAGGACGCATGGCGAGCAGGTTCCCGTAATCTGGCTCTACCCCAAGAACTGGAAAAGCCATGCTGCCATCTTCCTCAGTCCCCACGGAAAAGCCGGCCTCTACGATGAGCAGGGCAATCCTCGCCCGGAGGTCGCAACTCTCCTCAGGGACGGCGTCTCCGTGTGTGGAATTGACCTCTTCCTGCAGGGCGAATTTCTCAAGGACGGCAAAGCGCTGACCGAGACCCGCCGGGTCAAGAACCCACGCGAGGCTGCCTGCTATACTCTCGGTTACAATCGTCCCCTCTTCGCGCAAAGGGTCCGGGATGTCCTCAGCACGATAAAGATGATCCAGAATGACAAACACGGCGCCAAGAAGATCGATCTTGTTGGACTGAAAGGAGCCGGTCACTGGGCCGCCGCCGCCAACTTTATGGCCGGCAGGGCCCTCGATCGTGTAGCCATCGAGTCCGCCGGATTCAAGTTCATCAAGGTGAACGACATCCGCCACCCCGACCTCATGCCCGGGGCCGCCAAATACGGGGACATCGATGCCCTGCTCAACCTGGCGGCACGCAAGGCCTGGAATGTGGACGAAAAGGGGCTCCCCGGATGGTTGAAATAACTCCGGGACCAGGTCCCCGGAGTTCAAGCCACGACTTCGTGGATCACTTTCCCGAAAACATCTGTCAGGCGCACATCCCGGCTGTTGTGGCGCAACGTGAGCCTCTTGTGATCTAGTCCCAGGAGGTGCAGGATAGTGGCGTGCACGTCGTGAACGTGAACGGCATTCTCCAAAGCGTGCATCCCGAATTCATCGGTCGCGCCAAAGCTGATTCCCCCTTTCACTCCTCCGCCTGCCATCCAGAGAGTGAATCCCTTATGGTGATGGCCCCGGCCTAGCTTGACCTCACGATTGGCTTCCTCGAAAGGCGTCCGACCAAATTCCGTCGCCCAGACAATTAATGTTTCCTCCAGCATCCCCCGCGCCTTGAGATCGAGAATGAGAGCCGTGATCCCCTGATCCGTTCGGCCCGCATTGTTCCGATGGTTATCAATGAGCCCCCCCCGGTTTCCGTGGGCGTCCCATTTCCGGCCCGTGGCCCCGGCGAAGATCTCCACGAACCGGACCCCGGACTCCACCAGTCGCCTTGCAGTAAGACAATGCCTTGAGAACTGGTTGCCCCCGTAGAGTGCGTGCATGGTGGCGGACTCCCGGGAGAGATCGAAGGCCGCCTGTGCTGACAGTTGCAGCTTATGGGCCATTTCCAACGCTTCGATGCGGCCGGTCAATTCCGGCTGAGTCGGGTGACGGTCGCGATGTCGGCGATTGAGCCGGTTCAAGAGCGCCAGTTGTTCCCGCTGTCGTTCCGGACTCATGCCCGGTTGCCGATCAAGATGCGGAAAGGGCGGCCTTCCCCTTTCGACTCTTGCCACTGCCGCCTGGTGCCTCCCGGGCAGCATGCCCTGCTGAAACACCGTATCACCAGCCGTCGAAATGCCATCCTTCATCACGACGTAGGGCGGAAGATCCAGACCCTCACTCCCAAGACCGTAGGTCACCCACGAACCCATGCTCGGGAACCCGGAACGCACATGCCCCGTATGCCAGATCGTTTCCCCCACCGAGTGAATCGCGGAATCGGTGTGCACGGCCTTGAGAAAGGCGATCTCATCCGCTACCTCGGCGAGCCTCGGATAAACCTCGCTGATCCAGGCCCCGGACTGGCCATGCTGCCTGAAGTCGAATACCGGGGGGAGGATCTTGCACCCCTCAACAGTCTTTTCGGGATTGAATCCCTGCAGTTCCTCCTCGCTGAAAATGTCGGCAGCCCGCTTCCCGGCCCATTTTTTCAACTGCGGCTTATAATCGAAGGTCTCCAGATGACTTGCCCCACCGCACATGAAGAGCAGGATCACGTTGCGCGCCCGGGGACGGGAGTGTGGGGCCTGGACCGGAAGAGCGGCCCGGGTGCGTGAAGTCATCTGCGAAGCCATCGCAATGCCCCCGAGGCTCAGGCTCCCCAGGAAACCACGTCGGTCCGGAAACTGGCCTCTAGTTGACATAGATAAACTCATTCAGCCCAAGGAGGAGATGGCAGTAATCCACCAGGGAGTGTTCCTTTCTTCCTGCCAGGATCTCCCTCCCGATCTTTCGCTCTTCCTCGTCCGGCAATCGCGAGAGAAGAAGGAGATAAGCCAACTCAATCTGCTCATCCCGGTCACCGCCGACCTCCCCTTTAATACGCTTGGACAACCGCTCCGCAAGATCCCAGACCAGCGGGGCATTCAGGGCAAACAGAGCCCCCACGGGATCCGCTCCGGTAGTGCGCGCTCCAACACTGCGACTCATGTCAGGCGGATCAAACAGGCTCAGGGTCGGATGTTTTGCGGACCGATGAGCCTGCAGGTAAATGGAGCGGCGCCAACTCTTTGGCTCATCGCGCACTTCGGTCTTGTAGTTTCCAATGGAAATACTGGGTCCGAACATCTCTCTGCGCAATACGCCAGCCGCCATGAGAAGCTGGTCCCGAATAGCCTCGGCCTCAAGCCGGCGTGGGCGTCGGTGCCAGAGCAAGCTGTTTCCAGCATCCTTCTCCATGAAAGCGGTCTTTTCGGACGACGACTGCCGATAAGTCGCGCTCGTCACGATCATGCGGTGCAGAGGCTTCAATTGCCAGTTACCCTTAATCAGGGACCGGGCGAGATAATCCAATAGGCGCGGATGACTCGGCTCTGTTCCCAAATTCCCAAAATCATTCGGACTTTTCACCAGGCCCTGTCCGAAGTGATGGTGCCAGAGTCGATTGACAATCACCCGGGATAGCAATTGCCCTGCCCCGTTCTCATGATCGGTAAGCCATTGTCCGAGACCCTCCAACTTGCTTTGTGAACCCGCCAACCAATGGTCCGCATCCTTTCTCATGAGAACCTGCAGAAACCCGGGATCCACCACCTTGCCCGGCGACCGCCAACTCCCCTTCAGGAGGACGCGTGGCTCCTTGATGACAAGTTCGATCTTCTTCGCCGAGGCCTTGGGCGCCTCCCTGAACTGATCGAAGTAGAATGCCGTGAACTGGTAATACTCCTCCGTCGTCATCGGATCAACGGGATGATCATGGCACCGGGCACACCCGAAGGTGATGCCGAGAAAGGCTGTCCCCGTAGTGGCAACCATGTCATCCAGGCGATGGAACTGCTTGTCATTGGGGTCTGAATTGTTCTGCAGCCTCGTCCCAAGGTGCATGAACTGCCTGAGCTCTGCGTAGCGTTTCCCATCTGGTTCGTACGACGCCGGACCGGCAAGATGATAATGCACGAACTTGTCAAAGGGCAGATCCTCATTGAAGGCCCGGATCACCGCATCACGAAACTTCCACGCATTACTCCTCACCTTGTCTTCGTTTACGGTGAGAACCCCATCACTTTCACCAAACCGGACCACGTCCAGCCAGTGACGTGCCCATCGCTCTCCGTAATGCGGACTCCCAAGAAGCCTCCCCACCAGCTTTCCGTAGGCATCCTCCGCCCCATCATTGACGAACTCCTCGATCTCCGGGACTGACGGAGGGAGACCAGTCAGACCGAAGCTCAGGCGTCGGATAAGCGTGTGCCGATCCACCTTCTCCCGGGCGGGGTGAAGTCCGTTCTCAGNCAATCTGGACAGGATGAACTGATCAATGGGGTTCTTCACCCAGTCGTCATCGACCACCGCGGGAACCGCCACCTCGGGGGGCAGCGGTTGCACGCTCCAGAGATCGGCCTCACGCAGGGGACCGGCTGACAACCCGCAGAGGGACATGCCCACTCCGCACAGTACTATCCTGAAATGGCCATCAATCCTCAAGACACGGCAGACTACCTTTCGATGGAAGTCGTCGTCAATCATCCCAATGAATGGGCCATGATCCATCCGGTCATCCCCGGAGGCTCACTCGCCCACCAGCGCAGTCTGGGCGTGCTTCTTGAATACGTCCCAGGTGCCAGGCTTGCGCCCCCAGTTCTGGATCATGAAGACCACATAATGTCCCTCCCGGCAGTCGACCCAGAAACGCGTGCCCGCTGCTCCTCCCCACTCGTAGCGTCCTTTTCCATTCACCATCCCACCCAAGCCGTAAACCTTTCCTATGTCCTTGAGGTGATTCTTGAGCATGAGGTCAACGGTCTCCGGCTTGAGGACGCGTTTGCCATTCAACTCTCCCTTGCGAAGAAACATCTCACAAAACCTGGCGAAGTCCCCGGTGGTTGAAATCAATCCCTGCCCTCCCATCATCCGTGGGGGGCGCTTCATCACTGCATCAGGCCCCATGGCCTGATGCAGTTCACCGTCCTTGTTCTTCCGATAAACCAGTGCGACCCGTGCACGATCCTCCTCCTTCCTTACCCAGAACTCGGTATCCGACATTCCCAGCTTGTCGAAAACCCGTTCCCGCATGATGACATCGAGCGCCTTCCCCTCGATCGCCTCAAGATAACGCCCCAGAATATCGAGGGAATACCCGTAAGCATAACGCTCTCCCGGATGGAAGACGAGCGGGCGACTGGCCATGGATTTCGAGAAATCTGAAAGGGAATCCTTGGGTCCCAATTTCAGCCCCCTCCTGTCATAGGTAATTCCTGTCGTATGCGTCATCAGGTGGCGAGGCGTAACCGGGCGCCTGGCCGGGACTTCCTTATCCCCCTCGCGCACCTTCATATCCTTCCACTCGGGAAGATACTTCGAGATCGGGTCATCGAGCTTGAATTTTCCCTCCTCCCAGATCGACATCGCAGTCACCGCCACGATCGGCTTCGTCATTGAATAAATACGCAACAGGCTGTTCTTGTCCATGGGCGTACCCTTTTCCAGGTGACGCTGTCCAAAAGCCTCGTAGTAACCCACCTTCCCCTTCCGCCCGATGAGACCGATCACCCCGGAAACGTTCTTCTCCCCGACCTCCTTCTCCATTGCCATGTCCAGCTCCTGCAGAACATCGATCTTCAACCTGGCCTCCCGCGCCGCCTCTCCGTGACTACGCGGCTCCTCCGCCTGCGATACGCTGACCACGGGACCGCAGCTCCAAATCACGGCCATCAGTGAGAAAAAGGATCTTTTCTTCATTGGAGAGATATCCAGCCAGATTGTTGCTGGCCCGGCAAGCCTCTCCCAATCCTGCGGAACAGGCCTCCTCCCTGCGCATTATGAGGAGAGCTTCAAATCCAGTCGCCGAAGCTTTATTTTCAGTGCTTTACTGGTCTCGAGAAGGCCTTGCGGCCCTGAAGGCCCTTACCATTGCTGTACGGATCGACCTGTAGTATCCACCAGACATCGCAATGACACCATCCGACCACCCATCCCCACCAACCGGGACTCCCCAAGAGAGTCCACGGCCCGGGATCCTCGGGATCGTGATACGTATTGTCCTGCCGATTGTCCTGCTGGCGGCAGGGATCATCGGATACACCAAACTCTCCGTCGAACAACCGGAAGAAGCTCCTCCGCGCCCGAAAGCCAAGGCCATCGAGGCCCGGGTCCACGAACTGAAACGGCAGGATTACCAGGTCCTCGTCCCCTCCCAGGGACATATCAGGGCCCACAGCCTGGTCACTTTCACGGCCCAGGTCTCCGGCCGGGTTCGGGTCATTCACCCCACCTTTGAGGAAGGAGCCTTTTTCAAGAAAGACGATGTCCTCCTGGAAATCGACCCGGTGGATTTCCAGGTTGCCTTGATTTCCGCCCGTGCACAGGTGGCCAGCGCCCAACTGAATCTCGACAAGGAAGAGGCTCTTGCCGAACAGGCCCGCCTCGACTGGAAGGATCTTGGTTACAAGGACGAACCAAGTGCCCTCGTCCGGCGCGAACCACAACTGAAAGCAGCTCGCCAGGGTCTCCTCCTTGCTGAGGCGCAGGAGGCAAGTGCCTTGCGTAATCTCGAGCGAACCAAGGTCACCGCTCCCTTTGACGGTCGCGTCCTGAAGCGCACAACCGGAATCGGCCAGACCATCGGGGCGGCTACTCCCCTCGGCCAGATCTTCGCTACTGATTACAGCGAAGTGCGGCTTCCAGTGTCCACCCTTCGACTTGGAGATATTACCCTGCCGGAAGATACCGATGACCAACCCCTCCCGGTCACACTCCAGGACGGACTCAACGAAGAATCCGCTGCCTCCTGGGAGGCCCGGATTCTCCGGACTGAAGGCGCTCTCGACGCCAGCACCCTGGAACTCTTTGCCATCGCCCGGATCGAGGATCCCTTTGGACTCAAATCGGAGAAGGTCCCCCTGCGTGTCGGTCAACCGGTCACCGCCGCCATCCCCGGCAAAACCCTTGAGGACGTGTTCGTCATCCCGCGGGAGGCGGTCTCACAACTGAGCCGCATCCGTATCGTCGACCCTGCGACCATGAAACTGGGAACCACCTACATCCGCCCCCTCCACGCCGATGATGACCATATCATCTTCAAGAGTTCCTCCCTTGAGGATGGCACCCTTCTCGTGCTCACCCGACTGGTCTATGCCCCCGATGGAGGAGAAGTCGTGGTTGTGGAAGATGAAGTTCCCGAAGACACGGCAGAATCGGAACAGGCAGAAGCGAACACCGTCAGCCAGTCCGGCAAAACCCCGGGGAAGACAGGTAAATGATCTCCTGGTTCGCCAAGAACAGTATCGCCGCCAATCTCCTCATGGCTGGCATCCTGCTGGCCGGAATTTATGTCGCCTTCTTCCGGATCACCCTTGAGATGGAACCCGACAAACCGTGGGGTTCGGTTTACATTTCCAAGAGTTATCCCGGCGCGAGCCCAACCGATATCCAACGGGAGATCCTCGTCCCGGTCGAAAATGCCCTCGAATCACTCGATGGAGTCAAGCAACTCAACACCGATGCCCACCGCGGAAGTGCCCGGATCTACGTGGAACCACGCAAGGGCAAGGACCTGCGGGAGCTGAAGGAAGATATCGACTCCCTTCTCAAGACTCTCAGGAACATTCCTGCTCCCAACGAACCCTTCCGCATCCGGATTCCCAGCAGGAGCGACTATAAGTCCGTCATCTGGGTCGTCGTCACCGGCGACCTTCCTGAACAGGAACTGCACACCGCTTCCAAACGCGTCCGCGACGATCTCCTTGCCATCGATGGCATCAGCCGCGTACGGGCCTTCCTCCCACGGGAACACCGCATTGCGATCGAGCTTAACACCGAAAAACTCGAGGCCTATGATCTCACCCCGGATGCGGTGGCCAACGCCATCCGGCAGTCTTCAATCGATCTCCCCGCCGGGGCGATTGACGGCCCCACCGGTCGCCTCAACATCCGGACCCGCGGACAGGCCTACAGCCTCGACGAATTCGCCGCCATCACAGTGCGCTCCTCCGATGGAGCCCGGCTCACCCTCGGCGAGATCGCCACCACGATCACTGACATCAACGACGAGGAGAAATTCATCTCAGAATACAACTCCCGCCCGGCAGTCCGAATCGACGTGGGCCGCACCGGAAATGAGAACGCCCTCACGATTGCCAGGAAGGTACGTGAATACGTTGCGAACTCAGCCGGGCGCTTTCCCGAGGGCATCATCCTCGGCACTCACTCAGACCGGGCCATAGGCCTCCAGTCCCGGCTCCAGACCATGGGGAGTTCCCTGCTCCAGGGTGCTCTCCTTGTCATGATCGTCCTGGGGCTTTTCCTGCGACCCCAGCTCGCCTTCTGGGTAGTAGTCGGCATTCCCGTGAGCTTTGCCGGTGGAATCGTGGTGATGGAACTCTTCGGAATATCAGCCAACATGATGAGCTTGTTCGGCTTCATCATCGTGGTCGGGGTAGTCGTTGATGACGCCATCGTGACCGGGGAGAGCGTCTACAGTCGCCTCCAGAGTGGCGAAAGTCCCCTCGACGCGGCCATCAAGGGGACCAAGGCCGTCACCGTCCCGGTGACTTTCGGCATCCTCACCACCATCGTTGCCTTCCTACCCCTTCTCTTCTTCGAAGGAATGACCGGGAACTTTGCCCGCCAGATCCCCTTCGTGGTTGCCCCGGTCCTCCTCTTCTCCCTGGTGGAGTCCAAGCTCATCCTCCCTGCTCACCTCAAGCACCTCAAGCGCAGCAGCGCCAAGGTTCGCAGCCCAATCCGAAAGGTGCAGCGACTGGCAGCAAGCGGACTCCAGGCCTTCATCGACAAGGTCTATGCTCCCACTCTCAGGCTGGTGGTTGCCCACCGCGTAACCGCCATTGCCCTCTTTCTCTTCATGGGGCTGCTCATGCTCGGTTATTTCGCGGGAGGGCGCCTCGGATATGTCTCCATTCCCTCGGTGGAGCGCCCTGAAATAGTAGCGACCCTGAAACTTCCCGAGCATGTCTCCATCGAAACCACGCGCGAGTATACCGACCGCATCACGGCCGCAGCCGAGAAAATGCGTGAGGAGTTCGTAGATCCAGAGAAGGGGGCCATCGTCAGCAACCACTGGAGACTGATCGGAACAGAGTACCCACACCGCCCCTACAACAAGGCCCACTCCGTCACCTTTCTTGGCCTCATGCCTCCCGGCCTGCGCACCGAACCGGGCCCCAGCAACGATGTCGTCATGGAGCGCTGGCGGGAATTGATCGGCGAACTCCCGGAGAATGCCACTCTCAAGATCCGGAGCCAGAAGACCAGGGGTGACGAAGGAGAAAAGGATACCGACCCCCTTGAACTGGAATTACGGGGACCCAGCTCGGAGGCCAAGCAGGACCTCGCCAGGAAGATCGAACGTCTCCTGGAAGGCTATGAGGGCATCGCCAGCGCATGGGTGGACCAGCGGCGTCCACAAACCGAGGTCGAACTCAGCCTCACCCCCCGCGGAACGGAACTCGGAGTGAGTCAGCAGGCCCTCGCCTACCAGGTCCGCCGGGCCTTCTATGGCGAGGAGGCCCAACGCGTCCTGCGTGGCCATGACGAATATCGTGTCATGGTCCGCCTCCCCAAGAAGCAACGCGAAACCTTCAACACCCTGGAAAAAATGAAAATCCGCACCCCCGCCGGGGCGGAAGTCCCCCTCTTCACCGTGGCCAGGACAAATTTCATCCAGGCCCCCACCTTCATCGAACGCAATGACAAGGCGGAGGTCATCCGCATTGGTGCGGAACCAAAGGACAAGAGCGTTGATCTCGTCCGTATTGCCAAGTCTCTCAAACCCCGTGCCGACGAACTTCTCCGGGATCACGAGGATCTCCACGTTGTCTTCACCGGGGCGGTGGCCGAGGCTGAGGAAACCAAGAAACGACTTATCATTGGCAGCATCGCCCTCATGTTTGCCCTCTTCGCTCTCCTTGCCATCCCCTTCCAGTCCGTCCTGCAACCGCTCTATATCCTCGCTGTTGTTCCCTTCGGGGTGATAGGCGCACTTCTGGGCCATGTCGTCATGGATATCACCCCCTCCGACCTGTCACTGTTTGGAATCCTCGCCATGGCCGGGGTGGTGGTGAACGACTCCCTCGTCATGGTGGACGACATCAACAGGCGCGTGCGTGGTGGCATCCCGCTTCTTGATGCCGTGCAGCAATCCGGTCGCCGGCGCTTCCGTCCCATCTTCCTCACCTCGGTCACCACCTTCGTCGGGTTGATGCCCCTCATGTTCGACAATTCCCTGCAGGCCCAGTTCCTGATCCCGATGGCCGTGTCCCTCGCCTACGGAGTTCTCTTTGCCACCGGGATCACCCTCTTTCTCATCCCCTGTGTTCTCCTTACCGCCGATGATATCAGGAAAATGAGCGGGCATTTTTTCTCCTGGTATGGGCGTCCCTTCCGCCAGACTCCCGAACAGGCAGCGGGAAAGCATGAAGTATCAGAAAAGAAAATACTCCCTGCGCTCGTGATGTGCTGGTTCCTCGGCATCCTGGGTATCCACAGGTTTTATGTCGGAAAAGCAGGGACCGGAGTTGCCCAATTCCTGACCTTGGGAGGTCTTGGCCTATGGACCTTGATCGACTTAATCATGCTTCTGTGTGGATCCTTCAAGGACAAGGAGGGGAAAGTTCTTAAAGAGTGGACATAGTCCAAACCAAGCCTTGGCCCGACCCCTCCCAGGCAGAACCTTCGGACAGCAAACTTGTAAAATAGACCTGCCAAGGAAACTCCTGGCACCAATCCTACCGAGATTAGAAGCGTATCATCCAGATTTCACACCTTGAACCGCCCCATGAAGATCCACCGCATTCTCCTCTCACTCCTTTCCTTCTTCCTCGCCGCCCAGCATCTTGTTGGCGGCGAGAACCGTGGCCCCAACGTCGTGCTCATCATGGCCGATGATCTCGGATATCACGACCTTTCCTGCTATGGCCACCCAAAGATCAAGACCCCCGTGCTTGAGCGTCTGGCACGGGAGGGTGTGAAACTGACCAATTTCCATGCAGGCGCCACGGTCTGCACCCCCTCGCGCATGGCCTTACTCACCGGCGCCTACCCCGTTCGCCTTGGCTGGACCAGGGGCGTGGTGGGTTACATGATGAAAAAGGGGCAGGGACTGAATCCGGAAGCCCTCACCATGGCCGAAATCTTCAAGGCTTCGGGATACAGAACCGGAATGTTTGGCAAGTGGCACCTTGGTGACGAACCACCCCTGCGCCCTCACCGCCAGGGTTTCGAGTCCACCTGCTACCTCAACAAGAGCAACAACCAGACCAAGGAACTCTGGAGAGGAGACGAGGTGATCGAGAAACCTTTCACCAACCGACTCCTGAGTGAACTGTTCACCAACGAGGCCATAAAATTCATCAAGTCCAACCGGGACCACCCATTTCTTCTCTATCTCCCTCATACCGCTCCTCACTTTCCGCTTGAGGCACATCCGGACTGGAAGGGCAGATCACAGTTCGGAGTCTTTGGTGACGTCGTGGAGGAACTGGATCACCGGATCGGGCAACTGCTTGAAGCCCTGAAGAAGGCGGAACTAGAAAAGAATACAATCGTGGTCTTCCTCTCCGATAACGGGCCGGAACCACTTACCCGGGAATCAAGGGCTGATCCCTTTCGCGGCAGGAAGTGGTCCGCCCTTGAAGGAGGCACCCGCGTCCCCTGCATGATTCGGTATCCAGGAGTCATCCCCTCCGGACGGGAAAGCGCCGCCCTCATCTCCGCAATCGACCTCCTCCCCACCCTCGCCCATGCATGTGGTATAGATCTTCAAAAACACAGCAAGGGTAGCCCGGTCATTGATGGCCTCAATGTCTGGCCAACGCTCCGGGGAAAAGAGGGTGTCCTCCATGCCCGCCAGGATCTCCTCTACTGGCACGGGGCCGATGGATTCCAGGCCATCCGGATGGGACCTTGGAAACTCTTCCCCGACCGCCGACACGCCGGACTGAAGGGACCTGCCGGGCCAGCGCTCTTCAACCTGGAAAAAGACATCGAAGAAAAGATTGATCTAAGCATGGATCATCCCGGGAAGGTCGCGGAACTCCAAAAGCTGGCCCAACAACGTCTCTCCGGGATCGAGAAGAACAAGATGGCCCTCGGTCAAGCCAAGTGACATACTGGACCAGCTTCTTTCATGTCTCCAAAAGCCACCATCCTGCTTATTGCCATCGGATCCTTCTCCATCGGGGTGGCCGCTGATCGACTCCTGTTCACCCCGAAAGGGAAAACGGCGAAAGAGATCGCGCCGGAAGCCCCTGCCCCCGCGCGCAAGAGCAGCCTGGATCGCAATCGATCCGCGGAATCTGCCAACGCGAGCGCTGGCGAAACCTCCCCCGACCAGGGCAATCCTGAAGAGGAGCACCCCGTCTCGCAAACTCTCAGGAATCTCATTGAGAACCTCGATGAGGGGAGACCCGCTGATTTCGCGTCCGCTGCTCGCACCATTCTCGCCATGCCGCTCGGACCTCGGCGACGCGAGGCCCTCCACCGACTGGCCTCGCGCTGGGGACGCAGCGATCCCCGGGCCGCCCTGCGCTGGAGCGAAGGGCTGACCGGACGGGACCAGTTCTCAACCATGGAGGATATCCTGCGGCACTGGTCCGAGGAGGACCCCGCTGCAGCAGCGGACTATGTCGCCCAGTTACCCGGTTCCGAGCATAGCCTCCACCTCCTGCGCGACCTGAGCCACCGCTGGGCGGAAACCGATCGCACGGCAGCCCTCGAATGGAGCATGGCGCTGGATGATCCGGCCCTCCGCATGCGGGCCCTCCGGGGGGTGGCTTCCTCATGGGCTGAACACGACCCCGCCGAAGCGGCTGCTTTTACAACCGACTCCCTGGAAAGCCCCAATGAACGCCATCACGTCCTTGAGGCGGTCGCCCGCCGCTGGGCTGAGCGGGACCTGCAGGGAGCGCTCCAATGGGCCCGCGACCTCGAACCCGGGGATCAGCACAGGGCCACCCAGTCGGTTCTCAGACTCGTTGCCGAGCACAACCCTTCCGAGGCCGCAGCCCTCTACCAGGACATCGCCAACGACCTCCCTGCCACCGGTCAGATCAGTCGCGAATACCGTCACATGGCCCAGGAGGTTGCCCGTGTCTGGTCTTCCTCCAGCCCTGCAGATGCCGCCCAGTGGGCCATGACCCTCCCGGAGAGGGGCTCCATCCAGCGAGGTGCGGTCGGCGATGTGACTGAACAGTGGATGCGCATCGACAGCATGGCAGCTGGCGAATGGATTCACTCCCTTCCAGCTGGTCGTACACGGGACGGAGCCTCGGAACGAGTGGTCCACATGACCGCCCACACCGATCCTGGATCAGCCTTCGCCTGGGCCCAGAGCATCAGTGAAGACCACCGGCGCTTCGGACTGATGCATCACACCCTCACCCAGTGGAGCAACGTCGACCGGCCTGCCGCGCAGCAGGCCCTGAGCACAGCCGATATCCCCCAGGAGGTCAGGCAGCGCTTCGGGGAGGAACTGGGCCTCACTCCCGCTCCCGCACCCGTTCCTTCCAACGACGGGCAACCCGGCGCGGAGTGAGCGAACGCTTCCTTCACCTGATCGTAAGCGGGCACAGACCAAACCGGCACCCGGTTCCTTCCCATGAATGAACACCTCCCCAGTTCACTCGGCAGAACAATCATCCTCGCCGGCCTGCTCCTCCATCCCTTTCTCCTCACCGGATGCACCTCGAAAGGCCCCACGAGTGCTCACGTTCTCACCTTCGAAAAGGATCTCAAGGCCTTGATGAAGAATTACTGCCTTGAGTGTCACGGAGAGGAGGCCAGGGAAGCGGGCCTCGACCTTCGCTCCGTCGAGTTCATGCTCCTGGGGGGCGAAAGCGGACCCGCACTTGTTCCAGGAAACCCGGAAGAAAGCCTCCTGTTCAGCATGGTGCTGGATGGGCACATGCCGCCTGATGGCAAGATGCCCGACGCCCGGGAAACGGATCTCCTCGCCCGCTGGATTCGCCAGGGGGCCAATTGAGGCGTGCAGGACTCCCATCCTTGACCCTCCCCTCCATACCCATCAGACTGGGCAGCAATGAAAGACTCTCACGATAAGGCCCTCATCACTACCCGCCGTGACTTCGGCAGGAAATCGATTCAGACCCTGCTCACCGTCTCGCTCCTCGAGCACCTCTGCAGCGGCAACCTTCTGGCCAAGGAAGCCCGTCTCACAACTGAAAAGTGGCTCAGCCAGGTCAATGAAATCGGGCTCTCGATAAAGGGGCAGCAACTCAAGCAAACCCAGTGGCAGACACAGGTGGAGGACCTCCTCAGCAATCATATCGACCTTCCCGAATTACTTAAACTCATCAACTTCGAGGCCATCGCAAAGAACCCGAAACTGATGAACAACGGCGCGCGCAGCCATCGCCCCCGGATGCCCAAGTTACAGGGAGGACCGGAACGCTACGTCTTCGGCCAGCAGATCTTCGCCCTCAGGAAGGGCTGCTCGGTCGTGCCCCACGGCCACAACAACATGGCAACTGCCTTCCTGATCCTGAAAGGCAATTTCCACGGGCGCCATTACGACCGTATCACCGATGAGGAGAAGCACATGATCATCAAGCCCACCATCGATTCCAAGTTCGTCCCGGGCCAGTCTTCCAGCATCTCCGACGAGAAGGACAATG
Source organism: Roseibacillus sp. (assembly GCA_022448985.1). Taxonomy (GTDB): domain Bacteria; phylum Verrucomicrobiota; class Verrucomicrobiia; order Verrucomicrobiales; family Akkermansiaceae; genus Roseibacillus_B. Next base: position 34,181 of record JAKVCR010000037.1, on the reverse strand, counting down.
TCCACTGGTTCAAGGCCGAGGACGAACCAGCCTTCATCTTCAACATCCACGTCTTTGGCGTATCGCCAAAGAACAAGAAGCGCACCAGCCGTATCTATATCGATCCCTTCGGCGAAAAACTGGACGATGGCCTGATCCGTGCCCCCCTCATCGACCATGATGAGGCCCACAAGAAGTTCGGATAAGGCCCCCTCCGATTCAGGGGCGTTCCTTCTCTGCCTACCTTGACCACTAACCCCGGTCCTCAGGGCTCGGTCGCCGACTCTGCTACCCAGGTTGCGATGTAGTTCTGGTCAGCCTCGCTGAGCGAGCTGATCTGAATCGTGAAGGTTTTCCCGTCCTTCCGGGCGATGGTCACTTTCCTTCCCTCGCTGCCCACGATCCGCGCTTCAATCTTCCTGCCTGCCTTATTGGTAAAGATCCGGAGCGGTTCCTGCGCTTCCTCACCGGCACCCTCCGCATTGAGGGAGTGCTGGTCAAAGAAATCGAAGATCTCAGCCATCAATTCGGGATTGCTGTGAATGCTGGAGCCGTGGTTACCACCAGCGATCTCCTTGTATATGTGCTTCACCTCCATTTCCTTCATCTTCTGGGCAAAGGGACGAACCATTTGCACCGGGACGACCGTGTCCTTGTCTCCGGTGACAACCATCATGGGCACCTTGATATCATTCAGAATATCGTGGCTCCCCATGTAGGCTGGGGACATCGGTGCGAGAGCAGCCCAGATCCCGGAATGCTCAGCTCCCAGGTAAATCGTCCCTCCTCCACCCATCGAATGGCCCGCCAGGTAGATACGCGCCGGGTCGACATTGAACTCCTTCCGAACGATTCCGAGGACGTTCAGGACATCCTTCTCACTGAGTTCCCCAAGGTTCTCGGGATCTTCGGGCCTTCCACCCAGGAAGTTACCTTTCCCCTTTCCCTGGCTCCCGTACCATCCCCGTTCGTTGTAGCCGTAGGGGGCCACAACGAGATAACCCCGCTCCTCTGCTTCATTCGTGATCCCCGCATAGCGAATCACCTGGTTCGGATTACTACCCAAGCCATGGAGCAGGACGAGCAGGGGCGCTTTCTTCGTAGCCTTGTAGCTACGGGGCACGTAGAGAGCATAGTCCATTTCCTTGTCGGCTTCCTTGAACTCGTAGCTCCGCTTCTGGACCTTCCCCGGTTCCGCCTGTGCGGAGAGCGTCCCTGAAAAAAGGCCCAGGAACAGGCATGCGCATGGAATTGTGAATTTTCTCATAGTCTTCACTCGGTTTGCTGACCCCCACCAATAAAGGATTCCATCGCGCGCAACCCTTCCGTCGCACCCCGGAGCTGACGGCTCTGGGACTCATTGAACGCCTCCACCTGCTGGGGAGACAGCACATTCGCCACCCCCGCGCTCATCGCCTCCTGGCCCGCCTGCCAGTCTGCTTCAAGTCGATCGGCAATTCCCGGCTCCGATAATTGATTGAGCACGCCGCGACCCGTCCACTTTTCATTGATGCCCCCCTGCTGCCGGGCCCCATGCATCACTTCCACCAGTTGCGATTCCTGCTCCGGGGTGAGAGGCACTCCCGCCCCTTCCATCGCACGACGGATGTCACCCTGGACCTGCTCATGCTCTTCTATCCTGGCCTCATAGTCCTGGTAGCGCTGCCAGTCGGACTCGTCATTGAGAAACTCACGCATGGAAGCCTCGCGTTCATCGTTCGCATCTTCCCATTTCTGCAGGACCGCTTCCCGGTCTTCCTGCTCCGCGAACATGAGCTCACCCCATAGTTTATCCTCCGAGCCTGCCGCCGATCCAGCCAGTCCCAGGAAGTACTCCTGATCTTCATCACTCAGGCCAAGTTCCTCCACCAACGGCCCATAAAGCCGGCTTGCCTTCCGTTTATTCTCGGCCTGCTCCATTCGTTTTCCGAAATCGCTCTCCGACCAAGCCTTGATAAATTCCCCGATCATCTTCTGAGGATTCTCCTCCCACTCCGTTCTCCGTTCCTCTTCCGGGTCATCATTCTCGACGACCGCCCGCTCGCTCTTTGAGGGACCACTGGCCCGGGAAGAGGGCGACTGCAATCGTCCGGTCCGGGACCCCGTGCCAGTCCGGGTTGAACTCCCGGCGCTCTTGGCAGGCTGCTCCTTCTTCAGGCCGGCAACTTCTTTTTTCAGGTCAGAGAACTGCCCCATCCCCATCACCACCACGATGGCCAGGCAGATGGCCACCATTGTTGAAACAATGAATCCGATTTTCATATCCTTCGCTTTCCCCGGAAATAACACAGTCGGATGGAGTAGGCCACCCTTGAAAGAAGCCCTCTTCCTCCCCGGATCAGGGACAGTGCCCCGTTACTTCAACCAGCAATAGGATCAGAAAGCCGCCTGTGCCGGGATTCGCCCCTTCCCTCCCCGGCCAGTCGGGATTACAAGGCATTCCATCCTCAGGACCTTAACCATGCGAGTCGCCCTCTTTTTCAGCGCCCTGATTCCTGCCACCTTCCCCCTCGCCGGGGAAGTCGCTCCTGACGGCTCTTCCCCCTGGCTCCCTGATTCCCGATGCTGAGTCACAACTGTACCGCCACCACAATGTCCCACCTTCCGGCTCTCGGCTACCTCTGCACTCTGGCTGCGGGCGGAGTACTTCTCGAGGTCCGGGCAGCCGAACCTGTCGAATTCGCACGCGAGATTCGTCCCATCCTTGCCGATGCCTGCTTCAGATGTCACGGCGTGGACTCTTCAAAGCGCAAGGCCAGACTACGCCTTGACCAGGAGGAGGATTGGTTCGCTGAACGGGAAGGAGGAGCCCTTGTGGTTCCCGGGAAGCCGGGAGAAAGCATTCTCTTCAAGCGCATTACCCATACGGATCCCGACGAGCAGATGCCGCCCCCCGACGAGGTGCGACGCCTTACCGGAAAAGAAATCTCCACCATCCGAACCTGGATCTCACAGGGCGCTCACTGGCAACCGCATTGGTCGTTCGTAGCCCTGAAGCGACCACCGCCACCCGGGATCAAAAAGTCTTCCTGGCCCCGCAGCCCGCTTGATGAATACATCCTCCGGCGCCTGAAGACTGCTGACCTCACCCCCGCTCCCGTAGCCGACAAGTCCGCCCTCCTGCGTCGTCTGGCCCTCGACCTCACCGGTCTGCCTCCCACCATCGAAGAGATCGACGCCTTCCTCGCCGATGACTCACCCAGAGCCTATGAAAGGGTCGTCGACCGCCTCCTGGCCTCTCCCCGCTACGGTGAACACATGGCCGTCGACTGGCTCGATCTTGCCCGCTATGCGGATACCGACGGCTACCAGGACGATGAACCCCGCACCATGTGGCGCTGGCGCGAATGGCTCATCAACGTTCTCAACGACAACGTGCCCTTCGACCAGTTCACCGTCGAGCAACTGGCGGGGGACCTCCTCCCGGACGCTACTCCGGAACAGCGACTGGCCACTGGCTTTCTCCGCAACAATCGCGTCAACGGTGAAGGAGGCTCCATCGCGGAGGAATTCAGGGTCGAGTACATCGTCGACCGCGTCGAAACAGTGTCCTCAGTCTGGATGGGCCTCACTACGGGGTGTGCCCGTTGCCACGACCATAAATACGACCCGGTCTCACAAGGCGACTTCTATTCCCTCTTTGCCTTCTTCAACCAGACCCCGGAACCCGGAACCTATCGCCGTAATGCCAAGCCATCTCTCAAGGTCCCCACCCGTCCGGACCAGAGACGTCTCGAGGAAATCGCCAGGCAACTCGAACAATCCGATGACAACGCGCGGAAAAACCTGGAAGAGGAACGCAGGAGGCTGCTCGACCGTTCCCCGGAAACCATGATCATGGAGGATTCCCAGAAGCGGGACACTTTCATCCTTGAACGCGGCCAGTACGACCAGCAGCGCCAGAAAGTGGAACCGGGAGTTCCCGGCAACCTGCCTTCGCTCCCTCCCGGGGTTGAGAAAAACCGCCTCGCCCTCGCCCGCTGGCTCCTCAATCCGCAACACCCCCTCACCGCCCGGGTCACCGTCAACCGTATCTGGCAACACCATTTCGGAACTGGCCTCGTCCAATCTGCGGAGGACTTCGGCGTACAGGGCGACTTTCCCAGCCACCCGGATCTGCTCGACTGGCTCGCCTCTGAATTGATCCGCCTCAAATGGGATACCAAGGCTCTCACCAGACTCATCGTCACCAGCGCAACCTATCGCCAAGCCGCACGTCCATCCCCGCGATCCCGCAGGGTCGATCCCGAAAACAGGCTCCTCTCCCACGCACCACAGCTCCGACTCTCCGGCGAAGTCATTCGCGATCAGGCCCTCTTCGTAAGCGGGCTTCTCGTGGAGCGGATCGGGGGCCCGTCGGTCAAACCCTACCAGCCAGCCAACCTCTGGAACGAGATCGCAGGGCCGACTACCACCGCCTACGAGAAAGGCTACCAGCAGGACACGGGCGAGGCCCTCTATCGGCGCAGTCTCTACACCTTCTGGCGTCGCGCCATCCCACCGCCAGGGCTGCAGATCTTTGACGGCTCCACCCGCGAAGTTTGCATTGCCCGGCGCGAGCGAACCAACACCCCGCTCCAGGCTCTCGCTCTCATGAACGATGTCACCTTTGTGGAAGCCGCCCGTGGCCTGGCCACCCGCATGATCACCGAAGGCGGCGACGACGGGGCCGGGCGCCTTCGTTTCGGCTTCCGCCTTGTAACCGGACGACCGCCCGGTGATAGCGAAAGCGCCATCCTGCAGGACGCCCTGCGCGACCACATCGCGACCTATCAAGCCGACAAGAAAGCCGCCCTTGAGCTTCTCAAGGTCGGCGAATCAGAGCCACCCCCCAATATGAATTCCAGCGAACTGGCGGCCTACACCGCGCTTGCCAATACCCTTCTCAACCTGCACGAAGCCATCACCCGGCCGTAGCGAGATGACTTTCGACCCCTACACCCGCCGTCTCTTTTTCCAGCGCTCCGGCATCGCCCTGGGATCCGCCGCCCTCGCTAGCTTGCTTCGGGACGACGCGGCGGCTGCCGGCATGTCCTCCTCCCTGCCTCACTTTCCCGCCAAGGCCAAGCGCGTGATCTACCTCTGCCAATCAGGTGGTCCGTCCCAAATGGACTTGTTCGACCACAAGCCCGGGTTGACCGAGCGCTTTGATCAGGATCTCCCCGAGTCCGTCATCAGGGGACAGCGACTCACCACCATGACCTCCGGACAGAAGCGCTTTCCGGTGGCGCCCTCGGCTTTCAACTTCCAGCAGCACGGCCAATCCGGGGCCTGGGTCAGTGAGCTCATGCCCCACACCGCCCGTATTGCCGACCGCCTCTGCTTCGTAAAGTCGATGCACACCGACGCCATCAACCATGATCCGGCTATCACCTTCCTCCAAACCGGATCGGAACGTTCGGGCCGCCCCAGTTTCGGAGCCTGGCTCTCCTACGGGCTGGGATCGCTCAATGAAAACCTTCCAGCCTTCGTGGTCATGACCTCGGCCACCATTAACAACGGGCAACCGCTCTACAAACGCCTCTGGGGCAGCGGTTTTCTCCCTACCGAGCACCAGGGCGTGCGGCTGCGCGGATCCGGCTCTCCGGTTCTCTACCTCAATGACCCACCCGGCGTTTCGCGCGCCACCCGCCGCCGCATTCTCGACGATCTCGCCCGGCTCAACCGCCTTCGTCAGGAGGAATCCGCTGATCCCGAACTGCAGGCGCGCATCGCTCAGTATGAACTCGCCTTCCGCATGCAGGAATCCGTTCCTGAGATCACCAGCACCCAGGACGAGCCCGAGCGCACCTGGAAACTCTACGGGGAAGCCGCCCGCCAGCGCGGAACCTACGCGGCCCACTGCCTTCAAGCCCGCCGCTTAGTTGAGCGGGGCGTGCGCTTCGTACAACTCTTTCATCGCGGCTGGGATCAGCACGAGCACCTCCCGCGTGATCACCGCAGGCAGTGCGAGGACACCGACCAGGCCACCGCCGGCCTCATCATCGACCTCGAAGACCGCGGCATGCTGGACGACACCCTCGTCATCTGGGGCGGCGAATTCGGGCGCACGATCTACTGCCAGGGAAAGCTGACCAGGGAGAACTACGGCCGGGATCACCACCCCCGCTGCTTCACCATGTGGCTGGCCGGGGGAGGCGTGGCTGCCGGCACCACCTACGGAGCAACCGACGACTTCAGCTACAACGTGGCCGAGAATCCCGTCCACGTTCACGACCTCAACGCCACCATCCTCCGGTTGCTGGGCATCGATCACCTCCGCCTCACCCACAGATTCCAGGGCCGGAATCACCGACTGACCGACGTCCACGGAAAGGTTGTCAGCAAGATTCTCGCCTAGTTGCCGGAGGGTTACTTGCTCTCCAGTTCGTAGACCACCTCGGCAAGACGCTTGGTGTCCTCAAGGAGGCCCGGAGCCAGGCTGGGCTGCGGCCCCTTCTTCCCCCCGTTGTGCCACTTGAGAATCTCACGGCGGTACTTGACCGCCTTCGCGGCCAGGTCAGGAGCCAACATGCGGACCTGAATGACCTGACTCCCTTCATCCTTCATCTCATGATAGATCTTTTCCGTAAAGGAACGGTTCCCCTTCAACTCCTCGCTGAGAGGAAAGAGAAATCCCGATTCCCCGATCGGTCGGAACAACATGACCACCTGCCCGTCGGGAATATTGCTGGAGCGTCCCTTGGCGGTAAAGTGGTAGTCCACTTTCTCACCGGACTTGGGCGCCCGGATCCGCGCGGTCGGTTCATCATCTGCCTGAACCGCATGGGGACCCAGCGGAATGGCCAGGGCCAGGACAAGAACCGCTCTTTTCATGTCGACACTATCCCCGTTCCCCGCATTCAACGCAAGTACACAGCTCTTGCTGCCCTTCTATCGCCTGTCACACTGGGAGCCGTGAACGATCCCCCCCTCACCCGCCTTCACCACTTCACCCTCGCTACCCGGGATGTGATTGCCGCCCGGGAATTTTTCCTGAATACCCTTGGATGGAAGCAGATCTCCCGCCCAGGCAACATCGACATCGAGGCCGCCTGGCTTGATATAGGGGATGGTCAGCAACTGCATCTTCTCCATGTCGAGCAATTCGAAGTCTCGCCCTTCGAGGCCGAGTTCGGCCGGCACTTTGCCTTTGATTATCCCCTCGAAGAATTCCCCGCTCTCAAGGAGCGTCTCATCACCCACGGAGCCGAACTCATCGATCCAATCCGGGAGACCCCCTTTGAGCGCTTCTTCTTCAGGGAACCCAACGGCTACATCCTCGAGGTAGTCGACGCCGATCGCAAACCGGAGGCCTGAACGTTTCTTCACTACCACTCACCCTGCCCGAATGCGATCCCTCACCCTCCTCCTTGCCAGTCTGATCGCCTGCCCATGCCTTTCCCGGGACCTCGAGTTTTCCCACCCTCTCCCCGACTACGCTGCCTGCTCCCCTCCTGAAATTACAGCATTCGCCGCCGAGGTGCGGCGCAGCAATCCGCAGATCCACCGGGGAGGCTGGGAGTGGGACCGCCTCCTCTCCCGCTACATCGACAATGGCCGGCAGGAAAAAAACGCGATTCCGATCCTGAAGGCCTACTTCATGAGTATCCTGGACCGCTACGACGCGGCCACCGAAAAAGGGGAACAGTTCACCCTCTTCTACAACCACAAGTCCTGGGGCAGCGGCGGCCGCATGCGGATCTTTGCCGAACTGGTGAGGCAGAAGGCCATCGGCAGGGAGGAGCAGGAAAAGTTCAAGACCCTTGTCACCGAGAGCCTCCGGTTGGATTTTCCCGATTACTCCGCCCTCGAGCGGGGCGTCAACAACCGACCCTACGGGATCAATGGCGGCCCGGCCCTGGCAGTACAGATGTTCCCCGGCCACCCCCTCTGCAAACGACACCGGCCCTGGCTCGATGCCCTCTGGCGCGAACTGGCGGAATACGGGGACACCACGGAGACGAATTATTACCCCTATGGCCCCCTCTACCTCCAGGGACTTTACGACATGGCCCAGGGGATGGGAAAGTTCGAGACCGAGCGGGACTTTCTCTACCAGCACCTCCGCCGCTACCTCTCCTACGTCCACGGAGGCGGGGTCCGTGGCAACCCCAATTCAGGAGTGCGCATCAACCAGGAGGAGGATGCCCGGGCCCGCATTTACGCTGATCCCTGGAACTCGCGCTATCTCCTCGACGAAGCCGGAGGCATGGACGGCCACATCTGGTATCTTTTTGCGAAGGAATTCAAGGACCCGGAGTTCCTCTGGGCTTCCGAGCAGGCCTGCCTCGGCGGGCGCCCGCCCCCGGGAATTCCTGCTCCGAGGGAATACCTTGAGGCCTACCAGCGTCGTTACGGCTGGTTCATCAAGCGGGGTATCGAACCCAGGGTTCCCTCCGGCCGCTCTGCAGTGGGCTACTACAGCAAAGACAAGCATCGGAAACCGGAGCGCCTCTTTCTCTGCCCCGGCCGGGAAAGCGGACAACCCTTCGTTTCCTTCTACATCTACGACCGCAACAACAACTACATGCACTATTGCGATGACTCGGATGGCAAACTCTACGAATACTGTGTCGACGGGGCCAAGTTCCTGCACACCAGCGGCAAGTACAGCAGTGGCCGGGCCGGCGTCGGGGAAGGAGCGTATGACCTGCTCACGGTCCTCCCTCCCGACATGAAATTCCCGATGAAGGAGGGCCAGGGAATGGAGCCTCCCACCGGGAAGTCCTGGAAGATGGCCTCCATGTCGATCAAGGTGGCCCTCCCCAGTCGCGAGGGGCCCGATTCGAAGAACTGGTTCTTTGACGACAAGATCGGGAAGTTTCGCCGCCGGGACCAACCCGGCCTCGGATTCTCATACGGGAACATGGATGGCTACTGGAATCTCAACGACGATTACCACCTGACTTCACTGCGAATCGGAGACTTTGCAGCCGGGACCCGGGTCCAGAACATCAGACTGGCCGGACCCGGGGGCGAAAAGGTCCTCGCTCCTCTCCACGAATTGCCAGACAACATGAAGGTTGAGCTTCGACAAGGCGAACACACCGTGGAGCTGACCGGCGCACGACGGGAGGCCGCCTGCCGCTTCGTAAAAGGCGGACGCCGCCCGGGGACCTGTCTTGAGGTCTCCGGTATCGGCGAGAACTCCTCTCTCCGACTCACCCTTGAGAACCTTGAGGAAAAGTTCAATGGCCAGACCGAATACACCCGGATGGCCTACGACTTCAAGGGACCACAGGGGGGCTCCATCACCCCGAACGTGAGAACCAATCCCCGCTACTTCACCCCTCTCTGGCACCGGGGCGCCATCCTTGAGCAGAAGGACCTCCGGGCCGAGAACAAGGGAACTGATTCCTTCGGTCGCTTCACCATGCGAAATTACTACGGGGCACGCAGCAGGTGGACCCGGGAGTGCGTTCTCACCGCTGAAGGCTATCTCATCGTTCGAGACAGACTCCTTCCCTGCGGGGATCTCGCTGGTTACCATGCCTCCCCCTGCTGGTTGATTTCAGCGACAGAGAACGCCCAAAATGGGCCCAACTGGTTTGAGGCGCCTGCCCGCGACCATGCCTGGTGGCAGACCCGCCGGAAGCGCCTCCTCCTCCACCTCCATCAGGAGGAGGAACTGGTAATCGGCCAGGTTGAGCACCGGGTTTCACAGGATATCGGAGGCGCCAATGTCCGAAACACCTTCGCACGGGCCACCCTCCAACCGGGCAAGCCACAGTTCTGGCTCAGCGTCCTACGCCCGTTCAATGAAGGGGTGGACGCTCGGAAGATCGCAACCGGGATCCAGACCCGCCTCGCACCAGACGGCACCGCAACCGCAACAGTCGGTCCCGTCACCATCCAGTTCAGTTCCGAAGGAGGGTGGAGCGTCTCCCGCCCAACCCGCTAATCCTCCGGTTACTTCCGGGCGATTTTCTTGATGACAATCTTACGGAAGGAAACCGGATCCCCATGGTTCTGGACCCCGATGAGCCCGGAATTGCGCTTCAGGCCAGGCACCTTGCCACCGTATTTTGCAGCCACCTTGTCGAGATCTGCCTCAACGATCTGCTCGCCATTGACCCACACTGAACAACTCCGACCCACACAGAGGATCCGCATGGTCTGCCACTCCCCGGCCTTCTTCGTAACCCGTCGGGACGGGGCAACCGCAGCATAAATGGCCCCGGTAAATTGATCAGGTTTCAGGTTCTTCCATTTCTCCCCATAATCGTCGAGCAACTGAATCTCCATCCCCGCAACCCAAGGCGCTCCCTGCCTGGGGGCCCGGATGAAGACTCCACTGTTCCCATTGACCGGAAGCTTGAATTCAAGACTCAGGTCGAAATCCGAGAACTCCTCCCTGGTTGCCAGCCACTGCGCGCCCCTTCCCCCGGTACAGGTGAGGGCTCCATCCTTGACGCCCCAGTTATCCGGAGGCCCCTGCATCCCCTGCCACCCGGTCAGATCCTTGCCATTAAACAGGACCCGGGCCTCATCGGCCCCCGCAACAACGGCTCCCCCGACCAGAACCAGACCTGCAGCAATCGAAAACAAGAAGTTCATAAGCGCAGAATTATCCCCTGCATCCAATGTGCAAAGAGAAAGTAGCCCTTTGCCACGAATCTTCATGTGACAGGGACACACCTCGACTGATCTACCCGACCAGGCTGGGAATCCAGCAGTAAGGACTTTAAAAGCACCACGCGTCCTGCCTAAGAAAAGCGACCCGCTTTACTCTCCATGACCCTGCGCCTGCTGCTGCCCCTTGTTCTTTGCTGCTGCGCCCTTCCCGCCGGGGCCGAGCAACGCCTCCCCATGACCTCTCCCGCCGAGGTTGGCATGTCCGCCGACAAACTCGGGAAGATCGACGAGGTCGTGACCAGGAAATTCATCAAGGGGGGCCAACTCGCAGGAGCCTCCGTAATTGTCGCCCGCCGCGGCAAGGTCATTCATTTCGGCACCTACGGAATGCGCGACCGGGCCCGGAACAGGCCCATGGAGCGTGACACCATAGTCCGGATGTATTCCATGACCAAGGCGATCATCAGTGTGGCCGCCATGATCCTTGTGGAAGAAGGCAAACTCGCACTGGACGCACCCATCTCGAAATACGTTCCCCAGGTCAATGCCATGAAAGTTGGCACCACTCCCGCACAGGATGAGATGACTGTCCGGGACATCCTCCGGCATACCGCGGGCTTTCCAAACAATGTCACCGTGGATCGCCTCTATCGCAGGGCGGGATTTCCTTCTCTCGCCGACAGCACCCTCAGGGAGATGACCGAACGCCTCAACAACATCCCCCTGCGCTCGGAACCAGGCACCAAATGGCACTACAGCTTCGGGACAGATGCCCTCGCTCACCTCGTGGAGGTTGGATCCGGGAATACGATCGATGTTTTTCTCGAGGAGCGGATCTTCAAGCCCCTCGGGATGATCGACACCGCCTTCTACTGCCCGAAGGACAAGTGGGAGAGGTTCTCCCTCGCCTATGACCGCAACCTCAACCCCGTGACTGCCCCTCAACCGGGCACATCCGGGCCTTTTTCCTTCGAAACGCCCCCGAAGTTCCTCTCGGGTGGAGGCGGCCTCGTCTCCACCGGCATCGACTACATGCGCTTCTGTCTCATGCTGTCCGGAATGGGGGAGTTCGATGGCGCCCGCATCCTCAAAAGGAAAACCGTGCAGGAAATGACGAGCAACCAGTTACCCGACTCCGCTTACCCCATCAACCGACCACCGAAGGGTCGTGGATTCGGTCTCGGATTCGCAGTCCGGGTCGAGAAGATCGATTCCGAACCATCATCCATCGGTGAATACGAATGGCTCGGCGGTGCCGGAACCGAATTCTGGATCTCTCCGCGGGACGAACTGGTTGTCATCACCCTCTCCCAGGCCCTTCCGATGCGGGATCTGGGAGCGACCGTGAAGCCACTTGTTTACAGCGCCATCAAGGAGTGAATGAATCGAGGCGTTTCGCCTGTGGGTTTCCTAGGCAAGAAACCCGTAGATGCGATCCTTGGGACGCCCGATGATCGCCTTGCGGCCCTTTACCAGAACAGGGCGCTGCAGGAGTTGTTTGTGCTTGAGGAGAATCTCAATCACCGCCTCCGGGTTCTTCACATAGTCAGCGGGATCGAGCTCAAGCTTCTTGAATTTTGAATCCTTGCGGACCAGGTCCTCCACCGGGTCTTCCAATCCGTTTACGATTCTCTCCAAGGTCGCACGATCCGGGGGGGTCTTGATATAGAGAATCACCTCGTGCTCTACTCCCAGTTCCCCGGCGACCGCCAAGGCGTTTACGGAAGATCCTCAGTGAGGGTTGTGGTAAATGGTCACCTTGGCCATGATGAGGACCGAATACCGCGTCCCCTCGGCCTGGTCAACATTCCTGAAAGCACCCGGTCGCCGTGGGAGGGAATTCGAGGGACCCTCTAAGGTATGACGCTCAGGAAGTGGACATTCTCCCGCAGGTAGCTGAAACTATCCCCCATACAGCATGAATCCCACTTTTCCCCTCACCCTCTGCCTCACCCTCTGTCTCACCCTGGCCTCTCTCACAGCCTCTCTGGCTGAGAAAGTAAAACCGATCGCCGCCACCGGGGAGGACGCCCAGAAGAAAACCGAGTTTGTTGTCACCGAATGGGCAAGCGATCCTGCCATTGCAAACACCGTGGCGATCTCCGTGGACGACCAGGGAAGGGCCTATGTTACTGCCGCCCGGCGCCGCAAGCAGAGCAGCCTCGATATCCGGCACCACCAGAACCTGGTCAAGAAAGACCTCAGCCTGACCACCGTCGAGGAGCGTCGCGCCTGGTATCGCGACTACCTCACGGGAAAGAACTGGATCCCCGATCGAAATGGCGATGGCACCAAGGACTGGCGCGATCTGACCGTTCAGAAAGACAGCGTGGTGCAGGTCTCCGACAAGGACGGGGATGGCAAAGGGGAAGCCATCCGTACCCTCGATGAATACCACACGGAAGTAACCGGGATCGCGGCCGGGGTACTCGCCGTGGGTTCCGAGGTCTTTGTGGCCGCTGAACCCGATTTCCTCCGTTACCGGGATGCTGACGGGGACGGATTCCCCGAGGCCCGTGAACTCGTGGCCACCGGCTTCCAGGTTCACATGGGACAGGGAGGCCACAACCTGAGCGGGGTTGTCCTCGGCCCTGACGGCAGGGTCTACTGGTCCCTCGGGGACAAGGGACACTACGTCAAGACAAGGGAAGGAAAGACCTACCACCAACCCAACAGCGGAGGGATCTTCCGCTGTGAACTGGATGGCTCCCAGGTCGAACGCTACTCTTCCGGTGAGCGCAATGCACAGGAACTGGCCTTCGACGCACACGGCAACCTCTTCAGCATGGATAACGACGGGGACTACCCGGGCGAAAAGGAACGCGCCCTCTACATCACCGAAGGAAGCGAGCATGGGTGGCGCCTCAACTGGCAGTGGCTGGGCAAGCAGGACTTCACCAAGATCAGCGGGGTGCGCCCCTACAATCCCTGGATGGACGAACGGCTTTTCCTCCCCGATCGGGATGACCTCGCCGCCTACCTCACCCCCACCATCGGAAACTTCGGACCGGGGCCCTGCGGCTTCGCGGCCAATCCCGGCACCGCTCTCTCTCCCGAACTTGCGGATTGCTTCTTCATGACCAACCAGCAGGGACAGGTCCGGGTCTTCCGTTTTCTTGAAAAGGGGGCCCACTTCGAATTCAAGGAACAGGCGGCCATAAAAGGGGGGCGCAGCAACACCGGCCTGGCAGTTGGACCGGACGGGGCGCTCTATTCTGCGTGTTACGGGGGAGGCCGGGGATCAATTTTCCGTTTTGACGTAACCGAGGAGCATCAGCACCCCGCACGCAGGGACACCCAGAGAATCCTGGCCCTTGATGCGGAGAAGATCGCACCGGAGAAACTCCCCGGATGGCTTGGCCATCCCGATCAACGGGTCCGGATGAAGGGGCAGTTTGAACTGGCGCGGCGCAACATGCCCGAGGTGCTTATGAAGGTCCTCCAGAATCCCGAAGCAACACGACTGGCCCGGCTCCACGCAATCTGGGGCATCGGGCAGATCTCACGCCGGACACCTGCTGCCCTCACTTCCCTGAATCCTGCCTGGCAGAACGACGACGCGGAAGTTATCGCCCAGTGCGCGAAAGTAGCTGGAGATATCCCGGGGCACCTCGGGAAGATTGATGGATTGCGCAAACACCTGCTCACCGCCCTCAGCCATAAGTCCCCCCGCGTACAATTCTTTGCCGCCATCTCGCTTGGCAAACACAAGGTGGAGGAGGCCGCCCCGGGATTGATTAATCTGCTCGCGACGGGCGGATCCCAGGACCCTTACCTCCGACACGCTGCCATGATGGGCCTGAAAGGAGCGCTGTCTCCCGGACGACTCGCCAACCTTCATGATCACGAGAACAGAACGGTCCGCCTCGGCGCCATTGTGGCCCTGCGCAATCTCAAGTCCCCTGAAATCACCTCCTTTCTCAAGGACGGGGACGAACTGATCCTCCTGGAGGCTGCCCGGGCCATTCATGACGACCAGTCCATCCCCGAGGCCCTGCCTGCCCTCTCCCAGCTCCTTGATCGGCCCGGTCTGACAAACGAAGCCCTCATGCGCCGCGTCATTAACGCCGCCCTGAGAGTGGGAACCTACCCGGCCCTGCTCCGACTCGAAGGTTATCTCAAACGCAATGGGGGATCTTCAAAAATGAAGCGCACTGCCCTCGCCTCCCTCCTCTGGTGGTCCCAGCCACCTGTCCTCGACGCCGTCGAGGGCCGTTACCGCAAGCACGCATCCCGGGAGCCCAAACCCGTCAATGAAGCCATTGCCAGGCTCAAGCCCATCATCATGGGAGACAACGAACTGCGCGAAGTTCTCCTCAACGGCGTGACCGTGCGCGGAGAAGCCAGCTGGCTCGAAGGGACCAGCGAACACTTTGGAAAATTGTCTCCCTCCCTGCAGATGAAGGTCCTCGATGGGCTCGCCAGGACGAACTCCCCGGACCTCAGAGAATTCGTGCAGGCGGCCCTTGCCTCCAATGATCCCAAGGTCCAGGAGAAAGCGCGCACCTATGCGGGAAAGGCAGGCGTCCCCATGCTCGACCTGCTCCTCGGCATTCTGGAAAAGAAAGGCCGCGCTGGACAGGGCAAGGCCATCAAACAACTGGCTGGGGAGAAGGATCCGCGGGCGCAGAAGAAATTCGCGTCCCTCGTTGAGCAATACCGGAAGGGCAAGGCCGCGCCCGAATGGAAACTTGAATTATGGCAAGCCGCACAAACCAAAGGGATCAAGCTTCCTGAAACGCCGGACCGCTTTGAGCAGGGAGGTGATGCGGAACGGGGCAGAGAGATCGTAACCAACCATGCCGCCGCGCAGTGCATTCGCTGCCACAAACTTGGCAAGGAGGGAGGGAAACCATCCACCGAACTGACAATCGGTCCCGAACTGAGCAGGATTGGCGGAAAACGGGACCGCAAGCATCTCGTTTCCTCGCTCCTGACACCCAGTAGTGACATCTCCGATGGCTTTGGAACGGTCGTCCTGAAAACAAAAGAGGGCGAGGAGGTCTCCGGCATTCTCAGCAAGAAGACCGAACTCTTCTGGACCATCACTCTCGCCAACGGCAAGAAACGCAACCTGCGCCCGGACGAAGTCTCCAGTCACATTCTCACCTCGACCATGCCTCCCGTGGGCGCTCTTCTCAAACCGGAGGAGATCCGGGACGTGGTGGAGTTTCTCGCCGGCCTGAAATAGGCAGCGCAACCGGTCTAGGACCCCAGCATCCAGACTGCCTGTCTCAGAACGGACCGGGGGGAACCGGCCATCTTTTCATACCAGACGGTCACAAGTTTCCCATCATCCCGCTCCACGGTCGAAGGGTATCCCAGATCATGCCCATGGCCATCAGATGAAATAATGACCGGACCCGACCAGGTTTTCCCGCCATCCTCACTCACCCGGGCCTGATTCCCAAACGGCTTGCGGCGGTGACCGTAACTCATGAGGAGACGACCATCCCTGAGACGCAGCAGGTGCGAAGGCAATCCCCACACCCCGATCGAACGTGGGTCACTCCAGGTCTTGCCGCCATCAGTTGACTCGCACTGCAGGGTCTCGCCGGAGTTGACGCTGTTATGATTTCGAATCTGCGCCACCAGTATTCCCTCCGGGGTCTCTACTGCATGCAACTCATGATACTCCCTGTGATTGTCGCCCTTCCGCGTCGGAATATCTGCCAACCACGACCAGGTCTGCCCATCATCCTTCGACTCGCAAACTCCTACCTTTGATTCCTCAGTCCAGAGAGCCTTTCCCGCGTAAAGAAGCCGTCCGTCACCCAGTTGAGCCGGCCCGTGCGGACTATTGACCGGCACCCGGTAGCGACCGGAGAAGGTCAGCCCCCCGTCGGTTGAGCGAATCATCCAGGTTCCCAGAGACTTCCTACGCCCTTCCGCATCCGCACGATTGTGGGCAACCTGCCAGCGCTTTCCCCTGTTCTTCAATTGCGGTTCGTAGGCGAGGGACGTGAAGTTGGTGATCAGGATGCTGCCTTTGACGGTCTCGAGAACTCCCGCATCACGGTCGTCAATCGGTCCATCCATCACAACCCGCGGAAAACACCAGGTTTCTCCCCCGTCAGTCGAACGCATGAAGTCCGTCCGTCCGAACGGGCACACGTGCTGCTCCCTGCCACCTGAACACACCAGGAGAAGTTCCCCATTCTTCCGCCGGGCCAGAGTAGGCCAGCCATGGTAGAGGTCCGGCAACTGACTCACCACTTTTGTGCCCAGTATTCTGGCTGGCTGAGCCCCCCGCCCGATCGTCCCCGCAAGAAGAGTGGTCGTGACGCCAGCGGAAGAGCCTAGAAAGGAGCGACGCTTCATCACTGTCAGCTAACCCCAACAACGGCCTGTGGGCGACCTATTTCTGCATGGCCACCACGACCGCCCCACCCACCGCAAGGACAACTCCCAGGACCTTGCGCATTGTCAGGCGCTCCTTGAGAAAGAGGACTGCCAGGATGATGATAAAGACCGTCGAGAGCTGATTATAGATCGCTGCGCGGCCTGCGGTCGTGTGCTTGAACCCCGCGGTCCACAACATTGTCCCCATGAAGGGACCCAGAAAACTCATCGGGATCATGATCTTCCAGATATCGCGCCGAAGATACCCCAAGAATACCTCGCGAGCTGGGAGTCGGATGGAGGCTATGGCCGCTAACACAACAGTAGCTACCAGGAAACGGTACGCTGAAATCCAGACAACCGAATGCTCCCGGATCACATCCCTTACCATGAGAATCCCAAATGCCATGATAAGATGAGAACTGACCGCCATGGCAACTCCCACCACCAGATCTCGATGACTCCTTACATCCTCGGTCTTGCGCATTCCGACCGCTACCCCGGCCACCACCAGGGCTCCTCCCAACAATTCCCACCCGCCAAGCATTTCTCCAAAAAGCAGGAACCCCACAGCCACCATGGAGGGTGAATACATAACCCCGGCGAGAGCCTGCAGGCTCGCCCCCAGCCGGTTGAGAGCCGCGGCATAGAGCGTATCAGCGATCGTGATGCCCAGAATAGCGCTCACCATCAGGCGGAAATGATTGCGCGCGGACAAGGTGGGAAAAAAGGATTCTCCCACCAGCGGAATGGCAATGACGAAGAAGATCGTAGCGGTCCCGCCCTTAAAAACAGTCAGAGCCACCGGCGGAATCTGGAATCCCGAGATCCGCATCAGGATCACACAGAAAGACCAGACCAGGGCGGCCAGGACTGCAAAGATCTCACCCTCATTCATCGTGCCGACACGGAGAGCGGAGAACCTGCCCCCTGGAACCACAACTGGCAAGTGTCAGGCCTTCTACAATTGCAAAACCGGGACCTGTTCAGGCTACGGATTGCCCTGACCCGGTATTAACCCCACAATAGCCCCATGATCAGATTGCTTTCCTTCCTTGCCGTCACCCTCGTCGGGGTCCTGTCTGCCCAGGGCAGCGGGAAACGGCTCCCCATCCCCGGCAAGTCCTTTCAGGTCGAGGGGCATATCGCCTTCCTCATCCTTCCCACCAGCAAGCAACGCAAGGCAGACCCAATGCCATGGGTCTGGTACGCCCCGACGTTGCCCAATCTTCCTGGCAGAGAGGAAAGATGGATGTTCGAACGCTGGCTGGCTCGCGGCATAGCCATCGCCGGAATTGACGTGGGGGAATCCTACGGCAGCCCGTCCGGCCGCAAAGTCTATAACGCCCTGCATGAGACCTTGGTGGAAAAACATGGCCTCGCCCCGCGAGCCTGCCTCCTTGGCCGGAGCCGGGGAGGGTTGATGCTCTATAACTGGGCAGCCGAGAACCCGGACAAAGTGGCCTGCATCGCTGGGATCTACCCCGTATGCAACCTTGCAAGCTGGCCCGGTCTCTCCCGAGCATGCGGAGCCTACGGATTGAGCGCAGGCGAACTGAAAGCCTCTCTCGAACAACACAATCCCATCGCCCGCCTCGCCCCGCTAGCCAAGGCCAAGGTGCCCATTTTCCACATCCATGGGGACAAGGATGGCGTCGTTCCTCTCGACGCTAATTCCGGCACAGTCGCGACACGCTACAAGAAACTCGGGGGCCCCATGACTCTCAAGGTGATTGAAAACCAGGGCCACAACATGTGGGCTGGATGGTTCCAGGACCAGGAACTCGTCAACTTTGTAATCAAACACGCTGCTGGCAATACAAGGGAACCGGAGTGATTTCTCCCCATTCCAAACGCTCTTGCGTGACCCTGCAACTGACGAATACCTGTCCCCTCGTGCACTCCCTCCTCATCATTCTGTCGGCATCGCTTTTCGCCCTGGCCCAATCATTTGGGGCCGATACCAATCCGAAGGTGAAGGCCAAGGATCCTGCCCGTGAAATTGCAGCCCTGGGCGGGCATGTCTTCAAGAGCCCCAAAACCGGCAAGGTGATTGAAATCAACCTCAACGGATCCGCCAGACTCAGTGATGAAGACCTCATCCACGTCAGTGGCTACAAGTCCCTGACCGATCTTTCCCTGGAAGGCACAACAGTGACCGGTTCCGGTCTGGTTCACCTGGCACAACTCAGGAAACTGGAATGGCTCAACCTCTGGCAAACCAATCTCGACGACAAGGGCCTCGCGAAACTCACCAACTTGAAGTCCCTGAAGCACCTCCCGATCGGCAGCACCAGGATTACTGATGCCGGACTTGATCACCTCAAGGGAATCCGGGGACTTCTCTATCTTGGTCTTCGTAACACCGGCGTAACCGATGACGGAGTGGCCAGACTCATCACCCTTCCGGCCCTGAAAGAAATTAATCTCCGGAATACCCGGGTAACCGACAAATGTATCGCCTCCCTTGTTAGAATCAAAACGCTGCAAAAAGTCTGGCTGGGAGAAACCAAAGTAACTGCCAAGGGCAGGATACGTCTCCGCACCGCCCTCCCCCAGTGCGTGATTGATCTCACGGAAGAGTGAGACGCCTGCCACGACCCAAATATCCAGCACCCCCTGAAGCTACCCGGTATTCCGGGTGTTACTCCTTAAATCCCCTTCAAGGCGTCCCGCAGGACCTGGATAGTATGACGCACCCGGATGGAGTCATCAAGTTTACCAAGATGCATCTTCAACTGGGCCAGGCATCCGATGTTGCCGCTCGCCACTATCTTTGCGCCACTACCCAAGACGGCCCGGGCCTTCTGCTCTCCAAGCGAGGCAGCCACCTCCGGTTGATCAATATTGTAGGTGCCGGCCGACCCACAACAGAGGTGAGCATCGCTAAGTTCCACAACCTTCATGCCAGGTATTCTTCGCAGGAGTCGACGGGGATCACTCCTTACCCCCTGCCCGTTGGAGAGATGACAGGCATCGTGATAGGCAACCGTTACCTCTTCGCCCCGATCCGGAATCTCTCCCGGTCCACCCAGTTGCTCAAGAAACACGCTGACATCCACCACCCGGGCGGCCAGTTCCGCCGCACGCTCCTCGTCATCCGTTCCCTTGAGAATCAAGGGATACTCGTGCATTCCGGACCCGCACCCGGCTGCATTGGTGATCACGGCGTCCACTTCCGGAAAAGCCTCTATATTCCGGCGGGCAAAATCCTTGGCCGCCCGGTGATCCCCCACGTGCCAGGAGAGAGCCCCGCAACAGGTTTGCCCACGCGGTACAAGCACCTCCGCTCCGCTACGGGTCAGAACCTCTATGGTCGCCACGTTGATATCGGGATCCAGCACCTGCTGCGCGCACCCGGCCAACAAGGCAACGGTAGCCCGGCGTTCACCCTGCGCCTCATACCGTTCCTGCAACTTCTGCCCCGGCGGCAACGAGGACGGCAGGAGTTCCATCATCGGACGCATCGCCTTCGGCAGGATTCTTCCCGCAAGAGACCTGGCAAGCTTCGCCATTCTTGCCACGGCCCGGAAACGGTTCGGATAAGGAAGGGTCAACGAAACCAGGCGCCGACGCACTTTTTCCCCAAGCGGACGGGAACGTTCATCTTCAGCCAGGGCTCGGAAAGGGCTGATGAGATTCCGGTACTGTACTCCTGACGGACAAGCCGGTTCACAGGCCAGACACCCGAGACAGGCGTCGAGATGGGGAAGAGCCTCTTCCATCTCCACGCCCCCTTCGAGCACCTCCTTCATCAGCACGATCCGACCCCGTGGGGTATCGAGTTCCTGCCCCAGTTCTCCATAAGTGGGGCATGCCGCAAGACAGAACCCGCAGTGAACGCAACTGCGCACGGCCTCCTCCATCGGTTCTCCAAACGGTCCAACCTTCTCCGGGTCGATCTTATGAAGCATTGGCTTTCTCCTTCATCGCTCAGTCAGTTCAGATCTCTGGAAATCGACCCTCGGGATCGAGTGCCACTTTCACCGCTTCAAGAATTGCATCCTCTCTCCGCTCCCCCAGCCACGGCCCATTGGGGCCCCTCCCTTTAAAAATCAATCCCGCCATTAAATCTCCCCTCAGCTTCTTATCGACCGCGTCCAGCGCGCTCCCCTCAAACGATAACCAGGCAACATTTCCCCCTGAAGAGCACCAGCATCGCACCGCTCCACCACAGCCGTCCACCCAGTCCGCCAATGAACTGACTCCGGAGAGCGCAATAGGCACCTTCACAAGAAACTCCCCCTGGGCCCAGCGGGCTTCCCGAAGATCCATCCATTCCGTAGCTCCCCTGACCCGTTCCACCTCCCCGGGCCAGCGATTCTCAATGTCTTCGCAGATTTGATCGAGCGCTTCCCCTGGGCCGCCAAGCCTCATCCGGATCGTCTTTCCAGAAGGGTCATAGTCGAGCGCATCAGCCTCCCAGCGGGATGACGCTACTTCTGCCAGACGCGTTACTGCGCGCACATGATCCGGACAAATAATCGCCAGATTAACCATCTCAAATGGAACGGGAAATACCTTGAAGCAAAGTTCAGTCATTACCCCGAAGCGGCCCATGCTCCCCACCAGGAACTTAGGGAGATCAAAGCCCGCCGCATTCTTGACCACCCTGCCCCCCGAGCGAACCAGCTCACCCGTCCCGTCCACGAACTGCACCCCAATCAGAAAATCACGCAATCCCCCAAAACGAAAGCGGCCTGGGCCAGACGCGCCCGCAGCCCCCGGGCCCCCCAACGGCGCCCCCGACTCCACAAAACGCGGAGCGACGGGTAGATACTGGCCCTTCTTCTTCAGGGCTTCCTCGACCTCTCTTACCCGTGTGCCCGCCCTCGCTGTAAAAGTATATTCCGACGCTTCATAGTCGGTAATCCCCGCCAACCCGCTCAGTTCCAGCTCCTGTCCTTCCCCAACCAGAGCGGGCTTGGTGCGTCCGCCCACCGGAGTGACCCGGGCATGATCTCTCACCGCCTCCGCCACCTCTTCTGCGCTGACTGGTTTCACCGCCATCACTCCCTCGAAATCACGCCAGCTTCCTCAAGCGGATGCAGTCCGGGGCGGGACAGGGATGGGGCCTCCGCACCCGGAAACATCTTCCCCGGATTGGCCACCTCCTTCGGATCAAAAGCCCCTCGCACCCGCTTCATCACCTCAATGTCATAATCAGAAAACATCCCCGGCAGGTAATCGCGTTTTTCCATTCCGACCCCGTGTTCACCCGTAATGGACCCACCCATTTCCACACACATCTCAAGAATCCGTCCTGCAAGAGCCTCCGCCCCCTCCAGACTGCCTTCCAGTCGACCATCGTAGAGGATGAGCGGATGCAGATTGCCATCTCCGGCATGAAAGACATTAGCGACCCGAAAACCGGTCTCCTCCGACATCTCCCTGATGCGGCGTAGGGCCTCCCCTAGTCGGGTCCGGGGCACCACCCCATCCTGCACGATGAAGTCCGGACTCAATCTCCCTACTGCCGAGAAGGCGCTCTTGCGCCCTTTCCAGATCGTCATGCGTTCGCTCGAGTCGGCCGCCACCCGCGTCTCGAATGAATGGGTTTTCTCCAGAATCTCATCCAACCTCACCCGCTCCGCGGCCACCTTTTCCACCGGTCCCTCCAGTTCAACAATGAGCACCGCCTCGGCCCCGGCGGGATACCCGCAGGACACCGCCGCCTCGGCCGCTTCGATCGCGAGGGCATCCATTATCTCAAGAGCGCCCGGCAATAACCCTGAATCGATCACTGCGGCCACGGCATTGCCCGCCTCCTCCAGGGAGCGGTAGCCTGCCAGCACGGTATGGAAACACTCCGCCTTTGGAAGGAGGCGCAGAACGAATTCCAACCCCACACCGAAAAGCCCCTCTGAGCCGCAAAACAAACCAGTGAAATCGGGGCCCGCCTGTTCCCTGCTCCGACCTCCAAATTCTACCACCTCCCCGTTGGCGAGCACCGCCTTCATTCCCAGCACATGATTAGTGGTCATGCCGTACTTCAGGCAGTGTGCTCCGCCTGAATTAAAAGCCACGTTGCCCCCGATGGTGCAGATCGTCTGGCTTGAAGGATCGGGAGCAAAGTGGAGGCCATACTGCTCCGCAGCACGGCTCACATCGAGATTTATGACGCCCGGTTCCACCACCGCCACCCGGTCAACCGGATCAACTTCCAGAATACGGTTCATTCGGTTGAGAGTTATCACAATCCCCTCCTCAACAGGAAGTGATCCCCCTGAGAGGGACGTCCCGCTTCCCCGTGCTACAAAAGGTACGCCATTCTGATGACACCAGCGCACAACCTTGATGACCTCCTCGCCGGTCTCCGGCACCACCACCGCCCGTGGTTTGGTCTTGAAGGCTGTCAAGCCGTCCGACTCGTAGGCCGCAAGATGAACATCACCGGTGAAGACCCGGTCACCTGGAAGCAACGCTGTCAGCGATTCAATCATCCCATCACTTCTCCAAGCGCTGCCAGCAGCAGATCCACATTGCGCTTCGTGGCCGCGTGTCCCATCAGCCCGATTCTCCATGCCTTTCCTGCAAAAGGTCCGAGTCCTGCACCAATCTCAATGGAATACTCACTGAGTAAACGGCTCCGCACCGGAGCATCCTCGACACCTTCCGGTATGGAGACGCAATTCAAGGTGTGAAGCGAGTGCCTTGGGATGTAGGAGATCCCCAGACGTTCCAGCCCCGCTCGCAAACGCTCGTGTTCGACACGATGCCTCTCAAAGCGCTTCTCCAGGCCTTCCTCCAGCACGATCGCAAGGGCCTCACGCAAGCCATATACCATATTAATCGGGGCGGTGTGATGATAGGCCCTCGTGCCGCTACCGGAGTAGTAGTCCCGCAGCATGGAGACATCAAAATACCAGCTCTGCACCTTGCTTTGACGTGCATCCATCACCTCAAGCGCACGTTCTGAAAACGAGATTGGAGACAGGCCGGGGGGACAGGAAAGACACTTCTGAGTCCCCGAGAAAATGGCATCAATCTCCCATTCATCCACATTCACCGGATGCCCACCGAGGGACGTCACGGCATCGACCACCAGGAGCATCCCAGCCTCGTGCACCATTCTGGATATTTCCTCCAGCGGTTGATGGACACCCGTCGAGGTCTCCGCATGCACGATCGTTACGAGACGGGCTTTGGGATACGCCTGTAATGCCTCACCCAGGGAGTCCTCAGTGATGATCTCTCCCCACTCCGCTTCCACCGTGTGCACGGTGGCTCCACAACGCTCCATGATATCCTTCATTCGGCCTCCAAAGACCCCGTTGATACAGACAATCACCTCATCACCCCGCTCCACCAGGTTGCTTGCAATCGCCTCCATTCCCGCCATTCCTGTCGCCGAGACTGGAAAAGTCAGGGCATTCTCGGTCCGGAATACCCGCCGCAGCATCGCGCAGCACTCATCCATGATTTCGATATAGTTCGGATCGAGATGCCCCATCGTCGGCGTCCCCAGAGCCTGCAACACGCGAGCAGGAACAGTGGACGGGCCAGGACCCATCAGGATACGTTCGGGGGGATTCAATTGTGCAAATTCACTCATGACGCTCCGGCATCCTCTTCCTGCGACCGAACTTGCCAATCGAAAAACGACCAACTGGATCACGCCCTTCTGCGCACAAGCACGCTCTCCATCCCTCTCCCCACCAATCACATGGCGAAGAATCAACCGCGAAGACCACGACGACAGGCGCAGAAGAGCACAGCCTTCCTCCCCTATCGCTTCTTTGGCGGCAGTGACGATATGACTCCCAACTCCCGCAGCTCCTGCGCGGTCCAGCGATGCTGTGCGCGGAATTCATCATTGTTGGTCTCACTCTCCATGAGATCCTCCCAGGTTGCCACCGACTCCCGGAGATAATTGACGGCCTCATCCTCCTTGAGGGCATCGTGAGCAGCCCGTCCAAGATCCCCCGTGAGGTAGGCCAGCGAGCGTTTGATCTCGCGCTGAGTGGGATAAGTCACCTTTTGAGCAATGAGATCGATAAACGTCTGACGGGCCTTGACTCCCAGGGGCAGGGCTTCGGCATGCTTTCCCTCAGCACTCAGCAGTCCACATTGCTGCCAGGCCAGGATACCGAGACGGAATCGCGTGGCCGGATTCTTGGAATCTCTTACCAGGGCCGCCTCCGCATGAGCCTGACCCTCCTGCACAAGACGTAGCGCATCCTTTGCGTATCCAGTGCCGGCCCGGCAGGCCGCCAGCACACTCTTCAGGGAGGCCAGCTGATTGAGAGCGCCTGCACGCTCCTCGGGATTAGCTACCGCAGTCTCCAGTAACTCAAGGGAGCGGGCTGCAAGGTCGCCCGCCCGGTCCAGTTCCCCTTCTTCCAGAGCCGACTGAGCGATCGCCGCCAGGGCCTCGGAAAGCTCCACCTGGACATCAGCTCGGTTGGGTTGCACCTCGAGCAACTCCATCAATTCAACCGCAGCCTGTTCGCGCAAAAGAATGGCAGCATCCACCTCACCTGCCCCTGTTGCGGCCTGGGCCGCCGAGGTGTATCCCCGTGCACGCCAGATTCGCAGGGCTGAAAGTGAGGGCTGCTCTTCGCACAACTGATTCATTTCCGCGAAGGCATTACGATAAGTCTCAAGAGCGGCGACATTATCACCATTGCGGAACTGCATGCGTGCCTCCGCCATGCGCAGGGCTGACTTGAGGCGCCGTGTCTGGCGCTCACCGTCCGGCAGCGAGGCAAGAGCAGTTTCGGTCTCGGCCAACTCCCCGGGAGTCACTTCGGTCTCGGGATCCTCCGATCCGAGCAGGCAGACCAGCACTCGCGTACGAGCCAGGCGCTTCTGGGCATCAAGATCGGTCACCGCAGCCTCCCCAAGGACTTCCGTCATCTTTTCACGAGCCAATTGAGGCTTGTCGGCGGCAAGGGCTACCTCGGCGAGGGCCAGCTTCAAGCGCCACGAATTCTTTTGAAAGCCTTCCGGCAGCTCCTTAAGAACCCCGAGCTGGCGCTCCAGCTTGTCCTGCAGCATGGCGAGCCGGCCCATCCGGCCTTCAAGGGTAGGAAGCTGCTCTGCACCGCGTTCAAGGGACCAGGACAGGAGCCGATCACTCAGCTGGTGCGCTTCCATGAGATCGGTGGCCATTTCGTGGACTGCAGCCGCCTGCTCCTTGTTCACCTTCTCAAGCTGATTTCGATCCGCGAGCATCTCCATGAATTTGCGGTGTTGCTGGCGTAGCTCTTCCGGGTCCACCTCGGGCTCCACCTCCACCGGCTTGATTACCTCCACCTCCACTATCTCAGGCTCGGGATCTCCCTGCTGGAGCATCTTGTATCCCAATGCCGCCCCCAGGGTAACACAAGCCGCTATCCCCACCGTGGCCGTAGTGCGCCAGCTCTTCTGCCTCCGCTCGATGATATCGACACGCTCCTGGTCAGCTTCAGCTGCCATACGCTGTTGCCGGGAGCCCGCAATCGCCTCCAGCGCGCGCAACACTTCCCGCATATCACCAAAGCGTTTCCAGGCATCCAACTCCAGGCAGCGCTCGATGATCAGTCGACCTTCTTCCTCCTCTCGCGTGGGTGCTACACCCTTCCACTTTGCGAGCCGGGTCTTCTCCAGCTTAAGAGCGATCCGCTCGCAATCAGCCTCCACGCCGCGCCGGCGCTGCTCTCCCATCACCGGGGCAACCTTCTCAAAGGTTTCATGGCAACGCGGGAAAACACCATTAAGGAGACGGAAGGCCAAAGACCCGAAGGCATAGACATCCCACCCGTAGCCAGCCCCCTCCAGATAGCCGTCAGGATTCACGAGTTGCTCCGGCGGAGCGTAGAGCAGGGCATCCGTGTAGGAGAGCTCCTCCAACCCCGGCATGAGGCCCTGGGCGTAGTCCGATAAGAGGATCTCATTGTCAGAATCGAGAAAGATATTTCCGGGCTTAAGGTTACCGTGGGCTACCCGGCGCCGATGAAACTCGGCCAACACCTGCGCCAACCGCCGGATTAGCATCCATGATCCCCGCTTGCCCAGGTAATCACCCAGCCGCAGCTGCAGCGTCCGGGGGACAAAGCGCTCTCCGATCCCCTGGATAACGCGATCGGCCATCAGGCCGCCAATGAGCAGATAAGGCTCTTTTTCTAGGGAATGAGCGATCAGGGGGACCGTCGCCTTCGGAGGACTGGCCCGATAGAGGCGATTCACCCGGTTGGTCAGAAGCTCCGCATTGATGGAGTTCGGGTTCAGGATTTTGACCGCTACGAGGCTTCCTGAATCGTGCCGCGCGGTATACACGGTTCCACACGCTCCCTTCCCGATCAGCGTATCAATGCGATATCCGGGGATTTCAGGAAGACTCATATATGATATTGCTGCTTGGCGAAGCGGCTTATAAAGGCTGATCTGTCATGAAAGGGGCTGCTTGGCGAGGGCGTAAAACGCGAAAGTGCCTGACTTTCCGAGATTAATCTTTAAAGAACATTAACATCTCCTCCGTAGAACTACCATGAAAAATATACAGTGTCCCGGTAACCCACTTGCCCAGGATTACTCCCGCCGCGAATTCCTCTACGTCGGGATGCTCGGCAGCCTCGGCCTTACCCTGCCCCAACTCCTCAAAATGGAAGCGCAGGGTGCCCAGAAATTCTACGAGACGCGAGAGGGCGTCGCGAAATCGGTGATCAACATCTTCCTGCCAGGGGGAGCGGCCCACCAGGAGACCTTTGATCCAAAATACCTCGCTCCGACCGAATACCGTGGACCTCTCGGCACAGTGAACACCGCTATCAAGGGCGAGCGCTTCAGTCAGCACCTCGATCACCTGGCCAAGATCGCCGACAAGATGACCGTCATCCGCTCCATGGCCCATGGCGAAGCGGCCCACGAACGGGGCACCCACAACATGTTCACCGGTTACCGGCCATCCCCTGCCCTTGAATACCCTTCCATTGGTTCGGTGATCTCCCACGAACTCGGGCCCCGCAATAACCTCCCACCCTACGTCTGCATCCCCAGCGTTCCCAACACCTTTGCCAACTCCGGATACCTCTCCTCCGCATACGGACCGTTTGCACTCGGAAACGATCCCAGTCGTAAGGACTTCAAGGTCCGCGACCTGAACCTGCCCTCCGGGGTTGACGACAAGCGCTTCAACCGTCGGCGCTCTCTCCTTGACACCGTTGACTACCATTTCAAGTCCCTGGAGGACTCCGATGCCCTGGCCTCGATGGACGCGTTCTACCAGCACGCCTACGCCATGATCTCCTCCCAGAAGGCCCGGGAAGCCTTCAACCTGAATGCCGAGGACCAGAAGATGAAGGAACGCTACGGAGTCAATGCTCCCGGCCAGCGCATGCTCCTGGCCCGACGCCTGGTGGAAGCGGGAGTGCGCTTCGTTTCCATGACTGCCGGCGGATGGGATCACCACGATAACATCAAGGGCGCCATCGAAAGCAACCTTCCACCCGTCGACCAGGCCCTTGCTACCCTCATCAGTGACCTCGATGAACGCGGACTCCTGGATTCCACCATGGTTCTGCTTACCTCTGAATTCGGACGAACCCCCAAGATCAACAACAATGCCGGCCGTGACCACTGGCCCCGGGTCTTTTCCGTCATGCTGGCAGGCGGCGGCGTGAAGCGGGGAATGATCTACGGATCGTCAGACGCCCTCGGAGGCGAACCCGAAGAAGACCGCGTGGGCGTGGAAGATCTTGCCCAGACCATCTACAACCAGCTCGGTATCACCGGAGACAAGGAACTCATGGCACCAGGAGACCGCCCGATCGAAATCGTCGACGGCGGACGGGTGCTGGATGAGATTCTCGAGAAGAAAGCGTAATGAGGAACCGCCCTCGGCCGGAGGAACAAACGCACAGAGAGCTTTCGCAGTCAATCCACCCTGACTCCCAGGGGAGTCGGAACAACACCACACCACACCGATGAACACCTTTCCTGTCCGGACCTTCATGGGGGGTCTGGCTTCAGTCCTTCTGGCTCTCCCTTCCCTCGCCTTCACTCCGACCATCGGCACCATCCAGCCGCGGGGAGGACAACGGGGAACCGAAGTAACCCTCCACCTCGGTGGCGACCGCCTCTACGAACCGCAGGGAATCCTCCTCTATCAACCCGGGATCACGGTCACTAACCTTGAGAAGGTGGGAGACCAGCACAAGGCGGTCAAAGCCACCATCACGATCGCTCCCGATGCACCCCTTGGCGAACACCTTCTGCGTCTGCGCTGCAAGGGCGGAGTAACTTATCAGAGAAGTTTCTGGGTGGGCCAGTATCCTACCGTGATGGAAAAGCGGAGCGAGGACGGGAGCCGGGACCTCAACAGCAACTTCAACGAACCCCAGGAGATTGCGATCAACCAGACCGTGCAAGGCGTGGCTGATCGTGAGGATGCCGACTACTACCTTCTCCAATGCAGGAAAGGCCAGCGACTCTCGGTCGAAGTGGAAGGCATGCGGCTTGGAAGAACGCTCTTCGATCCTTACGTCGCGATCCTCAACAAGGACCGCTTTGAACTGGCGTCCAGTGATGACACCGCTCTTCTCTTCCGCGACTGTGCGGCCTCGATTGTAGTGCCGGAAGATGGCCCTTATACCGTGCTGGTCCGCGAGTCGTCCTACCAGGGAACGGGCGCCTGCCAGTACCGCCTCCACGTGGGCGAGTTTCCCCGTCCCACCGCAGTCTACCCCCCCGGAGTACGACCAGGAGATTCTCTGGAGTTCACCTTCGTGGGCGATCCCACTGGCAACCTCGTGAGCAAGCTTGAGATTCCCCAGGAGAGACAGAGCTTTCGCGCTTTCGTCAGGAACGGCGAGTGGTTCGCCCCCTCCGGCATTCCAGTCCGGATCAGTCCCCTGCCCTATCATAATGAAGTGGAACCGAACGAAGGCAGCAAGGAGGCCACCCCAACCGAAGCGCCCCCAGTGCCTGTCGCCTTCCACGGAATTGTTTCCAAGAAGGAAGACAAGGACTGGTTTCGCTTTGCCGCCAAGAAGGGACAAAATCTGCGCGCCCGCGTCTTTGCCCGGCAACTCCGCTCCCCACTCGATCCCTACATCATTGTGCGCAAGGAAGGAGACTCAAAGCAGATCGGCAACAACGACGATGCAGGCAACGGAGACCCCGACAGCCGGCTCGACTTTGAGATCCCCGAGGACGGCATCTACAATATCAATATCCGCGATCAGCTTTACAGCAGTGGCCCGGATTATACCTACCGGATCGAGATCGCCGAGCGCAGCCCCTCCCTCTCCGCTACTCTCCCCTACGCCACCCGCAACGACAGTCAGAAATGGAAGATGATTTGTGTTCCGCGTGGCAACCGGGTGGGACGCGTCGTCAACCTGAGCCGCAGCAATATCGGATGCGATCTCGACCTGGATGCCACCAGCCTCCCCTCGGGCGTCTCTCTCGATCGTGACACCGCCCCCCGCAGCATCAACACCATGCCCGTAATCTTTGAGGCTGCTCCCGAGGCCGAAATCGCGGGAGCTCTCTACCATCTGCACGTCAAGGATCCCAAGAGTGGGCTCACCGGAGCCTTTACCGAGAGCATTCACCACATTGAGGTCAATAACGCCGGCACCTTCCATAGCTACCACGACGAGCGGATTTCCATCGCCGTTATCGAAGAAGCTCCCTTCGAACTCACGCTTGAAGTCCCACCCGTCCCTCTCGTCAAGAACGGCACCATGAACCTGAAGATCACGGCCAAGCGCCATCCGGAATTCAAAGAGGCCATCAAGATCACCCTCCCCTGGCGCCCTCCCGGCGTCAGCGCGCCTTCCAGCGTGACTATTCCCAAGGAACAGAACGAAGTGGTGATGGGGATCAACGCAAATGGAGGCGCCGCCGTGGCCAAGTGGCGCATATTCGTTACCGGGGAAACCTCCTGCAGCAAGGGACCGGTCTTTGTTTCCTCCAAGCTGCAACCCATCGAAATCGCAGATCCCTACGTTGGAGGAAAGATTGAATTGGCCGCCACCGAACTGGGACAGAACACCGACCTTGTGTGCACGATCTCCATCCACAAGGAATTCGCGGGCGAAGCCAGAATCAATGTCAATGGTCTCCCCCACGGCGTGAGCACCGAGGAACTCACCATCAACAAGGAATCCAAGGAAATCACCTTTCCCCTTGCGGTCAGCAAGGAAGCCAAGAAGGGCAAGACCTCGAATATCTTCTGTACCGTCGTAATCACGGAAAACGGTCACCCCATCCGCGGCACTGCCATGGGTGGTGGAGTCCTGCGTATCGACCCCCCTCCGCCGGCACCCAAAAAACCGGTCGTTGCCAAGAAGGAACCTCCCAAGCCCGCGGAAACCAAGCCGGTCAAGAAGCGACTCTCACGGCTTGAGCAACTCCGCCTCCAGAGTAAGAACGCCAACTGATTCGGAACGAATGAAGCTGCTCCTCACAACGATCTTTGCCAGCGGGATTTCCTGCCTGAGCTTCATCTCCCTGGCGGCAGAGGAAGCAGCGCCCTCCTCCAAGGAATTCGAAGAGGTCCGGGCCATCCTTGAGCAAAACTGCCTTGAATGCCACAATGGCACCAAAAACAAGGGCAAGCTGCGCCTCGACACACATGAACTGGCGCTAAAAGGCGGGGAATCGGGAGAGACCCTGGTCGCTGGCAAGCCAGACGAATCCGAGTTGCTTCAACGCGTCATCCTCGCACCCGACGACGATGATCTCATGCCTCCCCTCAGTGAGAAGTCCGACCGTGAACCACTCACCGCAGACCAGGTCGCGATCCTGAAGTCCTGGATCGAATCCGGAGCCCGCTGGCCAGAGGGGGTAACTCTTGCCACCAAGCCCCGCACCGGTGCAACCGAGGACCCCAATGTACCTGATCCCGACCTGGCCAAACTGGAGGTCTATCCAGGGAGTGTTACCCTTGAGACGGCAGCCGACTTCCACCGCGTGGTGGTGATCGGCAACTACAAGGACGCCACCTCCCGTAACGTCACCAAGTGGGCCAAGCTCAGCCTCACCAATCCGGAACTCGCCACCCTGGAAGGCAGCCTCCTCAAGCCCAAGGCTGACGGCGAGACGGTCCTCTCTATCGAGTTCCGTGGCAAGAAGGCGGAGATCCCCGTGACAGTGAAAGACGCCGCCCTGCCACGACCGGTCAGCTTCCAGCTTGATGTCATGCCCATCCTGACCTCAGCAGGCTGCAACACGGGATCCTGCCATGGGTCGGCACGGGGACAGGACGGATTCATGCTCTCCCTCTTTGGCTATGATCCGAAGGGCGATCATCAGCGCATCACACGCCAACTTTCCGGGCGCCGTGTCAATCTCGCCCTTCCCGCGGAGTCCCTCATGGTGACCAAGGCCACCGGGCAGGTGCCCCACACGGGAGGAAAACTGTTTGAACGCGACTCCGCCAATGCAAAAATGCTCATCTCCTGGATCAAGGCGGGCGTGCCCTACGACAAGGACGACATTGCCCTGCCTGTCGGCATCGATGTCGAACCCAGTCAATATGTCCTCAAGGGAGAGAAGGTAAAGGTCCCCCTCACTGTCCGCGCCCGTTACTCGGACGGAACGGACCGCGACGTCACCAACCTCTCGAGTTTCAGCTCCTCAAACGACAACAGCGTCGGGATTGACGAGGCCACCGGGGTGGCCACAACCAAGAACCGCGGGGAGGCTTTTCTCCTCGCGCGCTTCCATACCTACACCGAGGGAACCCAGACCATCGTGATCCCGGACAACCTCGCCTATGAGAAGCCCGAACTCAAGGACTTCAACTACGTCGACACCCATGTGCATGCAAAACTCCACAAGCTGCGCATCTACCCCTCGGACCTCTGCAGCGATGAGGTCTTCGTGCGCCGCGTCTACCTCGATATCGCGGGCGTCCTCCCCACCGAGGAAGAACGCAGGATCTTCCTCGAAAGCGAGGATCCCGAAAAGAGGGCGGCTCTCGTCACTCAATTACTCGACCGCAAGGAGTTTACCGAGATGTGGGTCATGAAGTGGGCGGAACTCCTCCAGATCCGCTCCACCGGCAACAACGCCAACCAGGTCAGCTACAAGTCAGCCCTTCTCTGGTACGAATGGCTGCGGGACAAGGTGGCTAACAACCAGCCCTTCAACCGGATCATCTACGAGTTGCTTTCCGCCCGCGGTGGGACCTTCAAGAGTCCGGCCACCAACTACTTCAAACTCGAGAACGATGTGAAGAAGCGCACCGAGAACGTGGCCCAGGTCTTCATGGGAACGAGAATCCAGTGCGCACAATGTCATAACCACCCCTTCGACCGCTGGACCATGAATGACTACTATGGCTTTGCGGCTCTTTTTGCCCAGGTCCGGAAAAAGAGGGCTGAAGATCCGCACGAGCAGATCATCTTCGATGGCGGAGGGCAGATCGCCCACCCGGTTACCAAGGCCAATGCCGTTCCCCAGTTCCTCGGCGCCGATGGACCGGCCGAGATCAAGAACCAGACCCGCCGTGAAGCGGTCGCCGGATGGCTCACCTCCAAGGAAAATCCGTGGTTCTCCAAGAACGTGGTCAACATCGTATGGGCACACTTCTTCGGGATCGGCATCACCGACCCCGTTGACGACGTGCGCATTTCAAATCCCGCCAGCAACCCGGAACTGCTTGAGGCCCTTTCGGCCAAGTTCGTGGAATACGACTATGATTTCAAGAAGCTGGTTCATGACATCTGCACCTCACGCACCTACCAGCTCTCCAGTCGCACGAACGAGACCAACGAGAAGGATCTTACTAATTTTTCGCACTCCCTCATCCGACGGTTGCGGGCCGAGGTCCTCCTCGACACCCTCGCACAGGTCACTGAGACGCCCAACAAGTTCCGCGGACTGCCCCTCGGCGCTCGAGCCGTCCAGATCGCGGACGGAAACACCTCCACCTACTTCCTCACCACCTTCGGTCGTGCCACCCGGCAGACGGTCTGCTCGTGCGAGGTCAAGATGGAGCCCAACCTCTCCCAGGCCCTTCACCTCCTCAATGGCGATGCGGTGCATAATCGCGTGCGCAACGGCGGAGTGGCTCGCAAGCTACTCCAGGAGAGCAAGGATCCCGGGGCCGTTATTGAAGCCCTCTACTTCCGTTGCCTCAGCCGGGCCCCCACCGACGCCGAGAAGACCAAGCTCCTGCAGGCGTTTGACGCTACCAGCGCAGAGCCGGAGCCCTCCATTGCCGTGAATGGTGATTTTTCGAATGGTTCGACCGGGTGGACAGTCAGTAATGCCGAGGAGGGATCTCTGGCAGTCAACGACAAGGGTCAGCTTGTCGTATCGAATCATGAGGCGAACGACTTTCCCCAGTTTGCATGGCAGGCTGTAGC
>JAKVCR010000036.1 GCA_022448985.1 Roseibacillus sp. | reverse complement strand
TCGATGACGTCCTTCTGGTGGGGTGCCCATAGCGGAAGGGGATGAGCCCGGATGAGTTGGGGAACGGACTCCATTACCCTGGCGAACCGGGCGAGGTCCTGTCGTGCGATCTTGGTCTCTGCGATCATGCGGAAGTGCCGGGTGGTCACAATCCGGGTTCCGTCAGGGGTGTCATCGGAGATCTTCAGGCCCACCGGTTTGGCCTTGAACTCCCGCGGCCACGGCCTGGGTTGGACGGGGGTTGATTGCTGGGCCGGGAGGGCGACAGTCAGAAGGAGCAGCAGGCAGAGGAATCGCAACACGTCTCATTCTCGGTCTGGAGAGAAGGAGAGACAAGTGAATCGGGTTAAATTCGGGTAATGGTCGGGGGGAAGGGAGGAATCCGCCTTTACAGGGCCAAGGAAGCGCCCTTAGGTTTCCGGTCGCTAAGCGGAGAGGTGGCTGAGTCCGGTTTAAGGCACACGATTCGAAATCGTGCGTAGGCTTATACCCTACCGTGGGTTCGAATCCCACCCTCTCCGCCAGCCTCGCCCTCAACGCTGAACGCCCCTCCCAAGAAGTCGCCCTCGGCATTGCCCTGGAGATGGAAGAGAAATCTGGAGAGAAGGGATTCGCCCATTCCGCTGTTGGATTTGAGTCGGCGAGAGCTTGCCCGGAGGAGAGCGATTGAGCATGATCACGGGGTCATGAGCAGGGAGCCACGTTCGTCGATGGGATTGTTTGTCCAACTGAGCGTGATGATGTTTGTGCTCTTTTTTGTCTGGGGCGCGTGGTACGTGACGATGGGGACCTTTATGGCGGGCCGGAAGTTCGACGCCGCGGCCATCGGGTGGGCCTACTCGGTCGCGCCGATTGCCGCGATTGTGACTCCGTTCTTCATGGGTGTCTTTGCGGACCGGTTTGTGAACGCGGAGAAACTGCAAGGGGCATTATTGTTGCTGAGTGGCGTCTTCATCGCGTTGGCACCGCAGTTTGCGGCACCGGAGACTCAATGGGTTTTCGTCGGGCTTTTACTGGCCCACACGCTTTGCTTCATGCCGAATCTCGGCTTGTCCAATACGATCTGTCTCAAGCACCTGGTCGATTCGGAGCGCGATTACCCGATTGTGCGCGTCTTTGCGACGTTGGGATGGATCGTGGCCGGAGGGATAGTGAGTCTCCTCTTCAAGGCGGAGAATTCGCCGGTACAGTTTTACACCGCGGCGGCGGCGGCCTGGGGAGTTGGGATCTACAGCTTCTTCCTTCCGCGCACGCCGCCGCCGGGAAAAGGTGCGCCTTTGAAGATGGGAGAACTCTATGGGTCGGGGACGTGGCGCTATTTCAAGAAGAGGGCGTTTGCGATTTTCATGGTGGCTTCTCTCCTGGCATCGATGGGAATGATGCCCTACTGGGTACTCGGCAGTCCCTTTGCCAACTTCTTGGGCATCGAACGTTCCGGAGCGTTCTTCACGATGGGGCAGATGGCCGAGCTCGTCGTTCTCGCGGTGGTTCTGCCGATCTTTATCAAGCGTTTCGGGATCAAGTGGACGATGGGGATAGGACTTCTGTGCTGGGCGCTGCGCTTTGTGCTCTTCTCAGAGGCGGCTACCTTGAGCGGGCCGAGCATGATGACCTTTCTGGTGATCGCGGTGCTGCTCCACGGATTCAGTTACGACTTTGTTTTTGTTTCGGGTTACCTTTACGTGGACAAGCACGTTGGGGAGGAGGTGCGTGCGCAAGCGCAGGGATTGCTGGTGGTTTTCACCCAGGGAATCGGATTCTTCCTGAGCTCGCAGCTATTTGTGGGGCATCTCGGGTTGCGCTATGGAGTTCCGGGTGACGATGCGGGGGCGTGGCAGGGCTACTGGCTGGTGCCGGCGATATTTATGGCAGGAGTGCTCGTACTGTTCTGGTTCGCGTTTCGGGAGGAGAGGAAACCCGATTGATCTGTTCTTCTGTTTGGAGCTCAGGCGCATGCCGAACCTTCCAGAAGGGAGCGAGCGGCCGATCCAGACTTTGGTCCCGGTTCTTTCAAGGAAGGTGACGGGCTTCTGCCGCCACTCCACATTAAACAGGTACATCCCTGAGGAATAGCGGCGCTTCGGGACTGGATCCCGCTTTGTCATAACGATATCCGGCAAGGTCAAAAGCATGCAGATCGTCAGGGCGCTTCAGTCGGTTCCGGATAATGAAATCCGCCATCATCCCCCTGGCCTTCTTGGCGTAAAAACTGATGATCTTGTATTTCCCGTTCTTGAGATCCTTGAAAACCGGAGAGACAACATCGGCTTCAAGTTCAGCGTGGTTTGCCGCGCTGAAATATTCATTGGAGGCCAGGTTCACCAGGAACCTGCTACGGGTTGCGGCCGCCACTTCATTGAGAGCAGATGCGATTTTCTTTCCCCAGAAGGCATAAAGGTTTTTCCCGCTCCTGGTTGCCAGCTGGGTGCCCATCTCAAGGCGATACGGCTGGATTAAATCAAGGGGTCGGAGAATCCCGTATAATCCGCTGAGTATTCTCAGTTCCTTCTGGGCAAAGTTGAAATCAGCAGCCTTCCAGTTCCCGAAATCAAACCCGGTATAAACATCCCCCTTGAATGCCAGCAGGGCCTGTTTGGCATTGCCGGTCGTAAACGGGGTCGACCAGTTTCTGTATCTCTGCGCATTCAGTTCAGCCAGTTTTTCACTGATTCCCATCAGGTTCCTGAGCTCCGATTTGGGCAATTTGACAAGCTTGGCGATAAGTTCCCCGGACTCCTGCAGGTAATCAGGCAGACTGTGTTTTCCGGTGAAGCACTGGTCTCCAAAATCAAGGGTCTTGGCAGGGGAGAGTACGATTGTCATTTAGATTGAAGATAGGCCAGTTTGGAGATCATGCGCAAGATCGCATGAATCCTGTGCCAGGGAATCAAGCACATCATTATCCCTCTTGCTAAGAGATTCCTTTCTCACGCCGGGATTTGGGATTTGGAGGACCCCACCTGACTGCGTTATGACGGGTTCAATGAGGATCCGGGAATTGCAGAGCGAGGAGTGGATGGCGGTGGCGGAGCTGATCCATGTTTCCACCAACGCCTGGTACCAGGACAATCTCAATCGCTCTATTTTTCAGCGGGATGACGCCTCCGGATGCCTTGTCTTTCCCGAGGTCTACGAGGCCCTTGACCCGGGGTGCTGCCTGGTGGGCGAGGAGGAGGGGGGACGCCTGATGGGATCCTGTTTCTATCATCCCCGTGAGACGCACGTTTCCCTGGGCATCATGAATGCCCATCCGGATTTCGCGGGTCGGGGTGTGGCGGGGGCCTTGCTGGCCGAGATCATCCGCCGGGCCGGTGAGCTCCCGGTGCGCCTGGTCTCCAGTTGCATGAATCTTGATTCGTATTCCCTCTACACGCGGGCCGGGTTTTCCCCGCGCGAGTTGTACCAGGATATGTATCTGCCGGCAGACAAGTCCCGGCCCGAAGCGCCGACCGGCTCGGAACGGGTGCGTCCGGCCACTCTGGAAGACGTGCCTGCAATGGTAGAGCTGGAGGCAGAGATCAGCGGGATCCGGCGCGGGGGGGATTACGAATTTTTCATCGGGAACGAGCAGGAGGTGTGGCGAGTGTTCGTGATCGAGAGCGAAGATGGCGGACTCGACGGCTTCCTCTGCTCCATCGATCACCCGGGTAGCAACATGCTGGGGCCGGGTGTCATGCAATTGGAGGTGCATGCCCTCGCCCTCATCCACGCGCAGTTGGCTGCCATGCCCGATCGCCAGCCGGTATTCCTGGTGCCGGCCCGGGCGGAGGAGCTGGTGACCGCGCTCTATCAGTGGGGGGCGCGCAATTGCGAGATGCACGTGGCCCAGGTGCGCGGGGAGGCCCAGGAGTTTTGTGGAGTGACGATGCCGACCTTCATGCCGGAGACGGGATAGACTTCTAATCGAAGACGTAGCGTTTTCCGGTCACCCGCACGTCAGGGGGAAAACGGTGTTGTTCGAAGAAGGCGTAGCCCTGCCTGAGGTTTTTCCAGAAAGCGTGCCACTTGTTGGATCGGGACTGTTCCATGCGCGCGGCAGTCATCCGGAAGGGAAAGGAGTGGACGCGGAAGAACTGCTGGCCATTGGCCAAGGCAGCATGACAGAGAGTGTAGATTTCCTCGATCTTCGGGTCGGTCATGGCGAAGCATCCGATCGATACGCGGTTGCCGTGGACCATGAGATGGCTGCCATCGCGGCCGTGCGCCCGATCGTAGGCATTGGGATAGCCGAGGTTGAAGGAGAGATGAAACCGACTGTGGGGATTCATCCGACGGGGGGGGACGTAGTAAAACCCCTCGGGGGCCTGTAGGTCGCCCTCCCGTTCCTTGGGGCCGAGTTGACCGGACATGGCCGCGATTTGGTAGGTTCGGAAGAGCTTGAAGGTTTTCTTGCCCATTTCCTGGACGAAGAGTTCAAGTTCGGCCTCTTCCTTAAGAATACGAATGAATACCGGATTGCCGTAACGCATTCCGGCGTTCGCGAGATCACGGGTCAGGCCCTCTCGCACATCTTCAGCAGCGGCGCGGGCACGCGGGGAGGTTGGAAGATCCCGGGGAGCGGGATTCTGTGCACTCACCTGTTCGGACACGAGGAGGAGAAGAAAAAGGAGGAAAGGTCTACTGTTCCACAGGAGGAGCCAGGAGGGGGGCATGAAGGCTGTCCGGATCGGGGATGTGAATCTGGCAGAGGGAGGA
Organism: Roseibacillus sp.; assembly: GCA_022448985.1. GTDB lineage: Bacteria > Verrucomicrobiota > Verrucomicrobiia > Verrucomicrobiales > Akkermansiaceae > Roseibacillus_B. The sequence goes on along the minus strand of JAKVCR010000036.1, from coordinate 15,924 downwards.
TGCACCGGACCAGACGGCATTGACATGCTGATATTTCCAGCATTTCCGGGGCGGAGGCAACAGTTGTTTCTTGCGAAGAAAAATTTTTGAAGGGGACAGCTGGCCTGTTTCCCGGTTCCGATGATAGGAAATTGTCATGCAGCAGGAGGACCACGAGGAGCAGGATACGGCTATCGGCGTGATCGGGGGGAGTGGCCTCTACGAGATGGAGGGATTCGTGCAGGGTGAGGAGCGGATGGTGGAGACCCCCTTCGGCTCTCCATCCGATGCCCTGATCGGGGGCACCCTGGGTGGCCGGGAGGTCTGGTTTCTGCCGAGACATGGGAGAGGACACCGCATTCTCCCTCACGAGATCAATCACCGTGCAAACATCTGGGCTCTCCGTTCGTTGGGTGTGCGCTGGATTATCTGTGTCACCGCAGTGGGCAGCCTGAAGGAGGAGTATGCACCGCGTTCACTGGTCATTCCCGACCAGTATTTCGACCGGACCAGTCGACGGGAGCATCACACCTTCTTCGGGCAGGGATTGGCGGCTCATATTTCCTTTGGAGAACCGGTGAGCGCTCCATTGCGGCGTATCCTCCTGGAGGCATCCCTTGATGAGCCAGGCCTGGAAGTTCACTTTGGCGGGACCTACGTCAACATGGATGGGCCGGCGTTCTCCACCCGGGCAGAGAGTGAGGTGAATCGCAAATTGGGCTTTGATGTGATCGGGATGACCAACCTGCCCGAGGCGAAACTGGCACGGGAGGCGGAGATCGCCCTGGCAACCTTGTGCATGGTCACAGATTACGATTGCTGGAAGGAAGAGGAAGTTAATGTGGAGGCCGTGATCGGGCACCTGCACGCTAATGCAACGGCGGCTCAGCGAATCGTCGGGCGAGCGATTGAACGGATTCCGGGTCAGGCAGACTGGCCCGAGCACTCTACCCTCAATACCGCAATTATTACTGCCCGGGATCTTTGGCCCCCCCAAGTGGTTGAGGATCTGCACCCTATTTTGACGCGTTTTGTGGAGGGGGAGGAGGAGAGCGGAAGGAACTAAGGCGTGACATGAAGCGCCAAAAACGGTAAAAATGGGTGCCGTTTTGTTCACCCTTCTCGAGCCCTTACCCATGTTCCTCCGTCTCTTCTTCCTTGTTCCCGCGGCTCTACTGATCGCCCTTACGGCTAGTTGCACTTCAATCGACTCCAAGGGGAAGAAGCCCTCCACTCTCGCGAATAACGGGTATCGTTCGCCCTATCACGCCTGGCCGTCGGCCCGTAACCCGAACTTGAGCCTGTCCTCCCGCTTCCCCAAGTCAATTGGGATCACGCATTCCCGTGGGCTGGGGCATCAGCCCTATATCGCGATGACCTTTGACGATGGTCCGCACGCCAGCAACACGCCGCGCCTGCTCGACATCCTGCGGCGGCGCAATATCAAGGCGACCTTTTATGTGATCGGAAAAAATGTGGACATCTATCCCCATCTCACCCGTCGAATCGTAGCGGAGGGTCACGAAATCGGTAACCACACCTATACCCATCGCAATCTGAAAACCCTCAGTGACACGCAGGTTCTGACCGAGATTTCTAGAACGCGGAGCTCCATCGTGAATGCGACCGGAGTGCAGCCACGGACCATGCGCCCGCCTTACGGCGCGCTTTACCAACGGCAGCGCAAACTGATCATGGACCGTTTTGGCTACCCAACGATCATGTGGGCGGTTGATCCCCGTGACTGGCAGCGACCAGGGGTGAGCGTAGTGAAGAATCGTATTCTCACCCGCACAACCAACGGGGCGATCGTGCTGGCGCATGACCTGCACGCCCCCACCGTGGATGCCATGCCTGCAACCTTGGATGGATTGCTTGCGAAGGGATTCAAATTCGTGACGGTCTCCCAGTTGCTGAGCCAGAAGGCGCGGGCCAGATAAGTAGTTCTGACCGGGGGGAGTGCTCCGCGAGGAGCCTAAACCGGGAGTGGCCTCCGGGATGGCGGGGAACTTGTAAGGGAAGCAGCCCCTGCCAAGGATGCGGCAACCAAAAAAGCCGGGAGGAAGATCCCCCCGGCTTTTAAATCTTATGAAGTTACCAGATGGTGCCTGGGTTTAGGCGTCGGGCTTCTTGCCGCCGGGCTTCTTGCCGCCGGGCTTCTTGCCACCGGGACGGCCACCTTCCGGGCGACCGCCTTGGGGGCGACCACGACCGCGACGACCCTTCATGGCTTCTTTGCGTTCTTCTTCGTTCAGTTTGCCGTCGCCGTCCTTGTCATATTTCTCAAGGAACTCGGCCCTGCGGGCTCTCTGGGCTTCCTTGCGCTCGTCTTCGTCGAGCTTGCCATCGCCATTCTTATCGAATTTCTCGAGGATTTCCTTGGGAACCTGGCGGGCGCCGCCTCGGGGCGGTCCCCGGCGTTCGCCTTCGGGACGCTCACCACGCTCGGCGCGGGGCTTCTTCTTGCCCTTGTCTTCTTCAGCAAGGGAGGTGGTTGATCCTGTGGCGAGGAGGCCCAGGACCACGGTGAATGCTTGGAGTGTCTTCTTCATCGTCTGTTGGATTGGTTCACGGGGTTTGTCCGTGCTGGGGGATAAAACTGGAGTCCCGGTCCATAGTTGCGGATTATTTTCCCGGGAGGTGGAGCTACGGGAAAGATTTGGTGGAGCGGAGGGGGGATTTGGCATTGCGTGGGTCGGAGGGAAGCGGTTTCATGCCTTCCACGATGGCGTCCGCGTCCAGTAAGGGTTCCTCCCGCGCCGCATCTTTCAAGGCGCGGCTCATTAGCACGTTCCTCCTCTGGGGTATCGTGGCGGCGGCTTTTCTGAGCGGAACACTCTGGGCCACGCCCTGGCCCCTTGGGGTGTTGGTGGTGGTCTTTACCGTGTTGGGCAGTATCGAGTTCCTTACCCTGACGAAAGGAGAGCCAGGGAAGGAGTGCCGCTACTGGGGATTGATCGTATGTGTGGGTTTCCTGGGAATGCTGGTGCCCCAGGCTCTAAAGGGCTCGCTAGAGGATGGCGGGTTTCTGCCTGAGATGGTGGGATTACTTGCAGTCACTGTTGGATCCTTTGTGCTGCGTTTGCGTTTTCCCATTGAGGAGGACGCGTCAGTGAAGGCAGTCACCCTGGCGGTCCTTGGCTTCGTTTATGTTCCGATTCTCTTTGGTAGCTTCATCATCCGGCTCGCCCTCCTTCCCCCCACCTCCATTGAATCCGGTTTCTGGCTCATCCTTCTCGTGGTAGTGGTGGCCAAGTTCACCGATATGGGGGCCTATCTGGTGGGAACCCTGATCGGCAGGCACAAGGCAATCCCGCACATCAGCCCGGCTAAATCATGGGAAGGCTATATCGGCTCGCTCTTTTTTGCACAGGGAGGAGCCTTCGCGATTCATGCTCTGGGCGGGGCACATCTTGCCTGGCTTGAAGTCCATCATGTTGTAGCTCTCGGGATGCTACTGGCTCTCGCGGCTATGGTAGGTGACCTTGCAGAGTCCATCCTGAAGCGTAGCCTGCAGGTGAAGGACTCGGGGCAACTCCTGCCGGGGATTGGTGGGATCCTCGATCTCATCGACAGCCTCTGCTTCGCTCTGCCGGTTGCCTATTTCTATGTCCATCTGGTGGTGATGCCGACGCTCTAACGGCTTCCAGTAATTCGTGACGACATGACCGCTGCCCCGGAAAGACAGATGAGGCGCCCCAGGAGGGTGGTTATTCTCGGTTCTACCGGATCCATCGGGACTAGTGCGCTCAAGGTGGCCCGGGAGATCCCGGATTACATGGAGGTGGTCGGGCTGGCGGCGGGTGGCCGGGCCGACGAACTGGCTGCGCAGGCCCGGGAGTTCGGGGTGAAGCATCTTGCTATTGCGGACGAGAGCCTGCGTGAAACGGTGGCTGAAGCCGCTCCGGCAGGGAGCGTGGTCTACGCTGGGGCTGAAGGACTGCGGGAGTTGGCTCGCCTGCCCGGGGCCGACATGGTGCTGGTCTCGATCGTGGGGACGGCCGGACTGCAGCCAGCCCTTGATGCCATCGAGTCCGGCAAGGACCTGGCCGTGGCAAGTAAGGAGATCCTGGTCATGGCTGGTGAGATCGTGATGGCGGCGGCCGACCGGGCCGGAGTCAAGGTTCTCCCGGTCGACAGTGAGCACAATGCGATCTTCCAGTGCCTCGAAGGAAATGCGGGCGGAGCTGAGGCGGTGCGGCGCCTGCTTCTTACCGCCTCGGGGGGGCCCTTTCGGACCGCGAGTGCAGAGAGCCTCGCAGACGTCACTCCGGAACAGGCTCTCGACCATCCTACCTGGAAGATGGGCCCCAAGATAACCATTGATTCAGCGACCCTCTTCAACAAGGGGCTGGAGATGATTGAGGCCCGCTGGCTCTTCGGGGTCGAAATGGACCGGGTTGAGGTAATAGTCCATCCGCAGAGCCTCGTTCACTCCATGGTGGAATTCGTGGACGGCAGCGTGCTGGCTCAGGTGAGCACGACGGACATGTGTTTTCCGATCCAGTATGCCGTGACTTGGCCTCAGCGTGTGCCGCACTCACTCAAGCCGCTCGACTTCGCTGCTCTGGCGCGGCTCGACTTTGAGGAACCGCGGACCGACGTGTTTCCTGCCCTCCGTCTGGCCCGTGAGGCGGGAAGTCGGTGCGGGACTTTGCCGGCGGTCATGAATGCCGCTAACGAAGTGGCGGTGGACGCCTTTCTCAAGGGTGTGATTTCCTTTCCACGGGTCTGGGGTCTGGTGGAAGAGGTCATGACCGGACACACTGTGATAGACTCTCCTTCCCTGGAGGCTTTGCTGGATGCGGACCGCGAGGCCCGCGAGACCGCGCGGGCAGGACTCACGTGAGTCGTAAAATCAATCTTGGCGAAGGGGGCTTTCGGTAGAAATCCTCCAAGATTGCGAGTGGCGCGACTGGGAATCCGAGTTATGTTTACAGTGCTAGGAGATATTGAACGGTGTGCCTGCCATGGACCGATCTCCATTTTCGGACATGATGTTCTCCAGAGTTTCGTCGCTTGCCCTCTTGCCCGGGATCGTTCTCTTGCTGAGTGCGGCTAACCTTCCCGCCATCATCTTTTTTGACACCGGCGATCCGGCTCACAACCGGGAGACGGCGCCCACCGGGCAGCTTGCGAACTCTGGATGGCAGTTTCAGGGAGAATACAAGGAGTTCCTCGGGACCATGATTTCTCCCCGGCATTTCATTACCGCCATCCACATCGGCAAGGGGCCAACCACCTTTGTCCAGAAATCCTGGTTCTCCGGGGAGGCTGGGGATCGGGTCTATTACATCAATCCGAACTTCAACAACGGAAATGGGTCCAGGGATATCTCCGGGACGGATCTGCGTATCTTCGAAGTCTATGGTCAATTTCCGGCCTATGCCCCCCTTTACACCACCTCTGACGAGGCCGGCAGACAGGCCGTCATGATGGGACGGGGCTACCCGCGAGGGGCGGAAGTGACAAGGTTTGGGCAGACGCGCGGATGGCTTTGGGCATCCGCAGACAACCGGGTGCGCTGGGGGACGAACACGATTGATGGGTACGCCGATGTGGGGGTGAGGGGACCCATGCTGGTAACTGACTTCGATGACACCGCAGGCAGCAATGAATGCCAGGCGGCCTTTGGTGACTCGGGTGGGGCGGTATTCGTCAGGAAGACGAATACGTGGAGGTTGGCCGGGATCCTCCATGCGGCTGATTCAGTTTATGACACCAACTCAACCTGTGGGGACGGATCAGAGTTTTTCGCGTCCATGTTCAACGGGGCAGGCTTTTTTACAGGCGGCGATAATGCCGCCTGTGACAACTGGACTCTGGTCACTGCCGCGAACGACCTGGATGAGAGCCGGACCTACGCAAGCCGGATCAGTGCCAATGCGCAGGCGATACAGGCGATCATCCAACCAGCATTTGACGATGAGTCCAAGACGTCCCGGCAGCGTTTCGATGAGTGGGTGGCGGGATTCGGGGTGGGGAGCGGGACCGAACCAGGCGATGATGCAGAGCTCGATAGCTGGCCGAATGCTCTGGAATATCTGGCGGCTCTTGACCCTTCCGCAGGAGATGAACCCCGGCGCCCGTTCTCACTGGAGGGACAACCGGGGAAGATCCGTTTCACGGTGCGGATCCGCCTTGATGCCCTGGCCCGGGGACTGAGCTGGGAAATCCAGGATACGAATGACCTGGAAAGTGGGAACTTTCAGGCGGTGACCGGTTTAACCCAGGTCGGTCTTACGCGTTCTCTGAGTGAGGGGGTGGAGACCCTGGACTACGAAATCGCCCGACCATCCGATTCGCGCAAGTTCTACCGACTGGAGGTAACGCTGGGGCCGTAGGGCCGGTAAGGAAAGCTGGGAAACCTGACCGGGTGATGCGGAGGCAAACTGCGAACCGGCTTGTTGACTGGGGTCTGGTCGGTCCGGAGACTTGCCACCCTGCTCACCATGGTGTCCCCTGTCTTCATGCCGTCGAAGGAAACGTCCGGGAAGGAGCATCGGAGCAAGCGCGTGTCGGCGCTCTCCTTTTACGGGTATCTCAATCGCTATCGGGCGATCTTCATTCCTTCCCTCGTAGCGTTATTTGTCACGGCGGGACTCTCCCTTGCCTTTCCCTACTATCTCAGCAAGCTCATCGGCAGTCCGACCGGATCCTTTGCAGAGGCGCTGAAGTCGACCGGGACGGTCGATATCAAGAGTGTTACCGACAACATCAACAGGACGGTCCTTACGCTCCTTGTCATTCTGGCGGTTCAGGCCATCATCGCCTACTGGCGGGTCCGTGGTTTTATCAAGGCCGGCGAGAGCGCGCTCAATGATATCCGCTGCGATGTCTTTGCACGGCTTGTGCGTCTGCCGGTGGAATTTTTCCAGAGGCATCGTTCCGGCGAATTGAGTAATCGTGTCTCAGCTGATCTCGCGGTCCTGCGGGAAACCCTTCTCACCACCGTTCCCCAACTCGCAAGGCAGTCGGTGATCCTGTTGGGAGGGCTGGTATTCATTTTCATAATGAGCTGGAAACTTTCCCTCTTCATGCTGGCGATGATTCCGGTGGTGATCCTGGCAGTTGCGATCTTCGGGCGGCGGGTCCGTTCCTATTCGCGCGGGGCCCAGGACAGCCTGGCCACCAGTGGGGTGGTTCTGGAGGAGAGTACGCAGGGGATTGCGGAGTTGAAGGCCTACGGCAACGAGGCTCATGAGGAGAGGCGCTATCGGTTTGCCCTGGGCGAGTATCTTACAGAGGTTATCCGGGGGGCGAAGGTTCGTGCGCTCTTTGTGTCCTTTATCATCTTTGTCCTCTTCGGCAGTGTCTCAGTGGTAGCTTGGTTCGGGGCTGGTATGCTGGCCCGGGAGGAGATTTCGTCCTTTGAGTTTACGGCTTTCATCCTCTTCAGCGTTTTCGTGGGGGCGTCCCTTGGGGCCTTTCCCGAGATCGTGAGCCAGATTCAGAAGGCCAATGGTGCCACCGAGCGATTGCGTGAGATCCTGGGCGAAGAGCCTGAAGCAACGACCGGTGAGGAAGCTCCCTTTGAGGTGCTGGGTGGAGTGGAGGCGCAGAACTTGAGCTTTGCCTATCCCTCGCGTCCCGAGAAAGCAGTCCTTGATGGGGTCTCCTTCCGGGCCGAAAGCAGTGAGCGGATTGCCTTTGTTGGCCAGAGTGGAGCGGGTAAATCGACCCTCTTCTCGCTGCTCCTGCGCTTTTACGATCCGCAGGACGGGGCCCTTCTCATTGATGGTGATCCTGTTGCCGAACTTCCCCTTGCGACCTTACGCGGAGCGATGGCCCTCGTTCCGCAGGATGTTCTCCTCTTTGGTGGCTCGGTGGGGGAAAATATCGGGTATGGGAACCCGGAAGCCACCCGGGAGGAAATTGAAGAGGCCGCCCGCAAGGCTCATGCCCATGAGTTCATCAGCGAGTTTCCCGAGGGCTACGAGACCACGGTCGGGCCACGGGGGGTGAAGTTGAGTGGCGGCCAGCGGCAGCGGATTGCGATTGCCCGCGCGATTCTAGCCGATCCGAAGATCCTTCTGCTGGACGAGGCCACCAGTGCCCTTGACTCGGAGAGTGAGCGTCTCGTGCAGGAAGCCCTGGATGAACTGATGAAGGGCCGCACCAGCCTGATCATTGCGCACCGTCTGGGGACCGTGAAGCACGCTGATCGGATTTATGTCCTGCAGGATGGCAGGATCGTGGAGTCCGGCACGCACAGCGAGCTGATCACGGCGGGGGGAACTTACCGTCTCCTGGCCGAGACGCAACTGCTGTAGGGCATCAGGAACAGAGGAAAATCGTTCGAGCGTTTGTCCTCCGGGCCCTGTAGATCCCGGAGGTGTCGACACAGACCCCATCACACTCCCACCGGTAGGAGGAGGGGAAGGAATGACCGCGGAAGCTACTCGGCTGCTTTCCGGCCGAACTTCCAGGCCTCTTTCTGGAGGGAACCCTGAAGGTAGAGGAGGCCTTCGTGAATGGCCCAGTGCCCGCTGCGAAGTTCGGGCAGGCCGGGATTGGTCCGCATCTTGGATCCCTGGAAGAAGCTCTCCGATGTTGTGTCATCCTTCACTAGCTTCACCAGCAGTTTCCGGCTTTCGGGCTTTTGGCCGCTGGTGAGTTGCACGATTTCGTACTCCTGGGTGCCACTCACGGTCACGGTCAGGGTGACTGCGAGATCTCCCCGCGTGGTCGTGCTCTCCATTTTCCATTCATTCCATTTTACCGTGATCCTAGCGTCCTTGGGATTGATTTCGGCGAGATAGTCACCGCTCATTTTTCCCAGCTTGAAGGTCGCGCCCTTACCAGCGGCTTTCTGGAACTGCTCCGTGAGCGACTTGCCCAGGCTTTCGCTTTGCAGGACCCATGTGCCGGGCAGTGCTGCCTCCGAGGCACTTTCGGCGGGGAGGACGAGTTTTGCGGCCTCCGGCTTTTTCTTGCTGGCCTTGGAACGGGCCTTTTTCCGTGCTTCTGCGATGCGGGCGCGGCGCTTCGCGTAACTGTCCCCGAGTTTACTGGTCGGGTCGAAGGCCGGGCCACCCTTCTTCTCCGGGGCCTCTTCCTTGGCTCGTGGGAGCGGCTGGGTGCTGGGTGACGGCGTGGCGGGGGTTTTCTTGGATTGGCCGTCGGTCTGGGCTGCAACGGAGAGAGTCAGGCTGGCGCCAAGGATGAGGAGGAGCTTCATGGGTGTGGAAGAAGGGATATAAGCTGGAGGGATTTCTTCCAGAAAAAGGTGAACGGCCACGAGAGGCAAAAACCCATAAAGCCCCCCGGTGGCCGCCCACTTTGGAAATCTGTGTTACCTGTTAAACGTCGATGAGGAGGGATTTGTTGTCAGGAATTTCGTAAAATTTCCTGTGGCGTCGGGACCTGCTTGGATGGGATGGCGTTCCGTTTGGGACACGAGGAGCAGTGCTTCGTTGGAATTTATCGACAGCCCTCCCCCTATCCGTCTACCACATGTGGGGAATAGTGATGGGAATTAGAAGACAGGAAAGAACTGGAAGATGGCCGCTGAGGAAAATCTAACTGAAATCGCGGAGGAGTTGGGCCTTCACGAGAAAAAGCGCCACATATTCCTCTGCTGTGACCAGAGCAAGCCCAAGTGCTGCCGTCGCGATCTCAGCCTTGAGTCCTGGGAATTTCTCAAGGCGCGGTTGGGAGAACTGGATGGCCATCAGCCCCGCCTTCTCCGGTCCAAGGCCAATTGCCTGCGGGTCTGCGAACGGGGACCTATCGCCGTGATCTATCCCGAGGACGTCTGGTATCACTCCTGTACCCCGGAGGTCCTGGCCCGGATTGTGGATGAACACCTCGTGGGCGGGAAGGTGGTGGAGGAGTTTCGCATTGCTCCTCCGGGGGGACGGGACGCAGCCCATTTGTAAGCACGAACTGTCGCGAAGAAAGCATTGACCCGCTCCAGTGTGCTCCGCAGGGTCGCGTTCCTTTTTGAGCCAATGGTCACCGTCAATCCGATCCGCCGTGCCCTGGTTCCCGTAGACCCGGGGGCTGCCCAGCGCCTCTGCAGTCCCAACTACGACGAATTCCAGAGTGACCGTGAAATATGGGATCTCCTCCAGGTGCAGCCCGAGAGTGTGTTGCGCGTGACCATGCCGCACTGCAACGCCCCGCATGCGGACGAGATGCTTGGGGATGGTTCGCCCGAGGCCCTCGCGATTGGGGCCGAGAAGATGGCCCAGCTGGTAGCGAGTTCCTCTACCAGGGTGATTGAGAGCGCCCTTTTTTTATACGAAATTGTCGATCCTGCCCGTCCTGGGGTGCGCCAGATCGGGCTGGGGGGGATGGCCCCCACGGACGACATTCGAACGGAAGCGACCCCGGATGGTGTGATCATCCGTAACGAGGGGATCCGGGAGGAGAAGGCCCGGGGGCGGGCCGATCTCATTGAGGCTACCAGCGCGATCATAGGAACAGTCAACCTGTCGGTTGATGACGCGACTGGTAAGTTGCTCAATGCCCTCCAAGACTACGCGGACGGGCGCGCCTGTGACTTTGAAGCCATTGATAAGGAAGACAGCAGCGCTCATCGCATCTGGATCGTCACCGCTGCGGATGAGATCGCCTCCCTGCGTGGATCCCTGGCGGCCGAACCGCATGCTTATGTCGCGGATGGCAATCACCGGAGCGCGGCTGCGGCCATGCGCGGAACCGGGGAATTTCTTACGGTGTTCTTCCCGGCCCATACGATGGGCCTTGCGCCCTACAACCGCCTCGTGGCTGCTCCCGGGATCACGCGGGCGCATCTGGAAAAGGCCCTGCGTGAGAGCTTCGAGATTGAGAGTCTGGATCTCCCCGAGTATCAACCGGATGAGGTTCACGAGATTGGCCTCTACCTGGAGGGAGCGTGGCTCAAGCTGGTGCCACGGGACTCAGCTTTTGATGATTCCAATGCAGCCCAGTCCATCGATTCCGACATCGTGCAGCGGCATCTCTTTGCCGGGGTGCTGGGCATCGAGGATCCCCGTGCCAAGGAACTGACGTTCGTCGGGGGCAACCGGGATGCCGCTTATCTCAGGGCGGAAGTGGATGCCGGTCGCCACGATCTCGCCGTAACCCTGGCCCCGGTCACGATCGACCAGTTCATCGAGGTTTGCCGCCAGAACCGGATCATGCCCCCGAAGTCGACTTGGTTTCAGCCCAAGATCCGCAGCGGGCTGGTGATGGCGTTGCTGGGGTAGGCAACGTTGGTAAAGCTGCTTCGCTTCCGGCCAGAATCCCAGGATTCTGGCCTTCCTGGGCAAGAATTCCCTTGTCAGGATGCCCGCGGGACCGTTATCTCCCGCCGCCACCCAAACGAGCAACCAAAAGCGGAGATAGCTCAGTTGGTAGAGCAGTTGGCTTTTAACCAATTGGTCCTGGGTTCGAGTCCCAGTCTCCGTACTTTCCGCTTCCGGGGTTGGATTTCAGAGGTCTCCGCGAACCCCGGGCCTTTCCCGGACCGGGTTCATGCCAACTCTTTCTGTTCCCGGGCTCCCTTTCGGGGATGAGTCGGGTTTTTCAGTCTTGATGGATCAGATGGAGGGTTCTCTTCCGGGCATCGTATCGACTTTGTCCAGGCCGAAGATGCCAACGTCGACCCGAGGCACAATGCAGGCGTGATCCGGAAGGCCGGACACGGGGGGGAGGTGGTCCCAGTCGAGTGGTGCCGTCGAGAATCGCTCGACTTCCGCATCATAAAACCGGTAGGGCTCGTGGTGGACTCTCCCGCGCCAGAGACGATTTTCCGCTGGGTCATGCGCGTAGAGGACATAGCGCTCCAGCAGGAAGAACTCCAGGGAGCCCGGATCCGCGGCATGATCCGATCCGATGCCGCGATAACGGTAGTCCGCTGGCTCTGCTTCTCCATGTCGAAGGGCGGTGTAGCCGATCCAGTCTCCGGTTGTGGAACTCATCCTTGCCCGGTGGTAAGGAAGGTGAAACATGGTCCGGCCGAGGGCGCAGGCGAGCCTGCGATTGGCATCCAGCGAGAAAAACCAGACTCCCGGAATCCCTGATTCATCGTAGATATAGGTCCGCACATTCAGTTCGAGGAAATTGGAAATACCGGGCACGGCGGGGAAGCGACGGGGGCGGACATCCCGCATGAAGAAGGGAACGATGCCGAGCCAGGCCTGATCCTCAAAGGTATCGAGGCGCAGGCCCCGGGGCAGGCGACTTTCCAAGTCCCCTGCCGGGACGGCCCAGTGCAGGAAGAGTAGATTCTGCCAGGACTGGAACATGGCCGGTTTGCCGGAGGGGCGCTGGCAGGCCGCTCGCCGGGCGTCGTCACCTGGAAATGGGAAACCTTTTCGACTCGAACTCATTGATGAGAAAACCTTGCTGGCCTGAGTTGGCTCGGGGGAAATTTCCTGCAAGAGTGTAGGGGCTTATCCGAGAGTCAAGTGCGGCTCCCTGCACTCCCGGGACGGCGCTTCCTGCCACGGGGAAAACGAGGAATTCCACGGTGCGCGGGGAATGCTGAGGGATAAGAGGGGATGGGAGCAAATCGAGGGCTGACGGCGGCAATGTGACGTTCATGTCACCTGATTCGTATGCACAGTCGCGGGAGGGATGCGTTTGTTTGGGCAACCGCAATTTCGCATTATGGGTTTTGCGGATTGTCCGGTTAGATAGTGGCGGCGGTGGGGTCCGCCGCCACCATCGACCTCCCTTGGCCCCTCGGCAGATAGTTTCTCAGGAAAGCTCAAGTGCCTCGAGACCTGCAGTAGGCCAGAAAGTCGAACAGGGTGTGTCCGGGGCGTTGCAGGTGGAAGGCGAGGAGGCCGAGAGCGGAGGCACCCCGGTAATCGGCCTCCAAGGAGTCGCCACAATGGAACGTTTCCTGCGGAGGGCAGTCGAGGCGTTCCAGGGCGAGGTCGAAAAGGGCGCGATCGGGTTTGCGGGCGCGGGCGTCCGCGGAGGTGAGGATGTGCTCGAAAAAGGGGCCGATACCGAGACCGTTGAGAATGGGAGTGAGGCGGTCGTCGAAGTTGGAAACCACTGCGAGGGGGCCGAGGTGGGAAGCCGCTTCGAGAAAGGCGATGGTTTCGGGATAGAGGGACCAGGCGAGAGGGTCGGCAAAATGTTCGAAGAGGGAATGGAAGTAGGAATCGAAAGTATCAGGGTCGAAGGCAGGGATGTCATCAGGAGCAATTTCGGAGAGCACCTGTGAGACGAGGTTGTGCCACCAGCTGCGTTCAGCGATGTCTCCGGAGGAGTGGAGGGGGTAATCCGGGGGGCTGGCAGCGGCGAAGACGCGCTGGAAGGCAGCCTGCATGTCTTCTGGTTTGGCCACCAGACCTGTTGCCGCTTCAAGGTGACGGGCATAAACCCGTCCCACTGGTTCGGAGGGGAGGATCAGAGTGTAAGTGGCATCCAGGAGAATGGGCATGCGTCAGAGTGCAATGTTCAGCGTGAAGCAATGGTGGAGTTGCGCCATCCCGAAGGACTGTGAAGGTGGGAGGGTAGTCTCTTGGCTTGCCGGGTTCGCATGGAGGGTGAATAGTTGAGGCACGATGAAGGCGCGAGCTTGGATAATCTTGGTGCTACTGGGCGGAATGGTGATGGCGGGCGCGGACAAGCCCGGGGGAGGTGATGGCAACAAGGCAGGTGGCAAGGAAGCAAAGTGGATTTCACTGGCGCCAGCTAAGGAAGGGATGGGCTCCTGGAAGGCCCTGAACTTTGGAGGGGAGGGGGATACGGCCTGGAAGGGCGGAACCCTGACTATCGAGGAGGGGGCGGAGTTGACCGGGGTGGTGTTTGGCGGCGGAAATCTGCCGGAGGCCCCCTACGAGATTGAGGTGGAGGCCCGACGGACATCCGGGGTGGACTTTTTCTGTGGTATGACCCTTCCGGTGCGGGACGCCAAGACCTGTGTGACCTTCATATGCGGGGGCTGGGGCGGAGGGGTGGTGGGATTCTCCAGTATCGACGGGATGGACGCCTCCGAGAACGAGACTGCCAGCTACCAGGCCTTCAAGGATAAGCAATGGTACAAGATTCGACTGGAGGTTCGCAGGGAAAGTCTGAAGGCGTGGATCGACAAGAGGGAGCTGGTGGATGTGAATACGAAGGGCCGGAAGCTGGGCCTGCGATTCGGAGACATTGAGAAGTGTGCGCCGTTGGGTCTGGCGACGTGGCAGACGACCGCTGAACTGCGCGGGTTGCGCTGGCGGAAGCTGGCCAAGTAAGGATAGGCACTTAGAGAGCGGGAGGGTGGAGCGGAACCTGTTCAGGGGCCTCCATGGGCCGGATGGAGTGGAGGGCTGGGGCGGTCTTTTCTCTTGATTCATGGGGGGAGCGGGCCTATAGCGACCGCAACAGAACAACCCTTGACGCTTTCGAGGAGTGGGTTCCCATGACCCACTCTTTTGCGTCTCCAGACCAGAACGATCAGAAGATCATGACGAACGACCTCGTCGCCCTCATCGAATTTTACGAAAAGGAAAAGAGTATCGAGCGCGAGAAGGTGGTCGAGGCTCTTGAGAATGCCTTTTTGTCGGCATACCGGCGCATGGTTCCCGGTGCGGAGGATATTGAAGAACTCCGTGCAGAGGTGGATACCGGGCAAGGAGAGACCCGGATTTTTGCGACCTTGCGGGTGGTGGCCGATGACGACCACCAGGACAAGTTCAACGAGGTGCCGATCACCCTGGCACGCCGGCAGAATCCGGAGGCCCAGCTGGATGACCCCGTGGAGTTCAACGTGACGCCCAAGGATTTTGGGCGCATTGCGGTGCAGACTGCCAAGCAGACCATGATGCAGAGGTTGCGCCAGGCCGAGAAGGAAATGATCTACGATGAGTTCAAGGATCGTGCCGGCGATATCGTGAGCGGAGCGGTGCGGCGCTTTGAAAAGAACGACGTCATGATCGATCTAGGGAAATTCGAGGCACGGATGCCATCGCGCGAGCGGGTTTCGACTGAAGATTACAACATCGGGGATCGGATCCGGGCGTATGTGGTCTCCGTGGACAATGAGTTCCGGGGCCCGGAGATTATTCTCTCCCGCAGTCACCCGCACTTCGTGCGACGGCTCTTTGAGGCGGAGGTGAGCGAAATTTCGGATCATACGGTGGAGATCCGAGGGATCGCACGGGAGGCAGGCTACCGGACCAAGGTGGCAGTTTTCAGCAATGATGAGAAGGTCGATCCGGTCGGCGCCTGCGTCGGACTGCGCGGAGCACGGGTGAAGAATATCGTGCGCGAACTCAATAACGAGAAGGTGGACATCATCCGCTGGAGCGACGAACCAGAAGCTTTCGTGACGGATGCCCTAAAGCCGGCATTGATCCGGTCCATTACCCTGGATGACGAGAACAAGGTGATTAATGTGACCGTGGATGAGGAGGACCTGAGTAAGGCAATCGGTCGCCGGGGACAGAACGCTCGCCTCACTTCCAAGCTGGTGAACTGGGACGTGCAGGTGCGCAAGGACGAGAGCCAGCACGAGCAATTCGAGGCGCGGGTGACCGATGCAGCCATGGGGTTGGCGGAGGAACTGGGTGTGGATCCGCAGATCGCGGACAAACTTTATCGGGCTGGAGGTGTGTCTGCGGACATGGTGCTGCAGATGCCGGTGGACTATATAGCACAGGCACTGGAGACCACAGAAGAGGAAGCCCAGGCAATTCTAGACAAAGCGCGGTCTATGAATGAGGGTACGGCTGGACAGGCCGTGGAGGAAAAGCCCGCGACCGAAGAGGAGCCCGCGACCGAAGAGGAGCCCGCGACCGAAGAGGAGCCCGCGACCGAAGAGGAGCCCGCGGCGGAAGAGGAGCCCGCGGCGGAAGAGGAGCCCGCAGCCGAAGAGGAGCCCGCAGCCGAAGAGGAACCCGCAGCCGAAGAGGAACCCGCGGCCGAAGAGGAGCCCGCGGCCGAAGAGGAGCCCGCGGCGGAAGAGGAGCCCGCGGCGGAAGAGGAGCCCGCGGCGGAAGAGGAACCCGCGGC